>JAQBPE010000082.1 GCA_028287685.1 Cyanobacteria bacterium RYN_339
GGGCCACGATGTTGCCACCGCCCTGGGCCACGATGTTGCCGCCGCCCTGGGCCACGATGTTGGCGCCGCTGGAGGCCACGATGTTGCCGCCACCCTGGGCCACGATGTTGCCGCCGCCCTGGGCCACGATGTTGCCGCCACCTTGGGCCACGATGCCCGCGCCGCTGGTGTGGATGATCTGGCCGGTGCCGGCTGCCACCAGCGTGCCGCCGGAGTTGCCGACCAACGTGCCGCCGGAGTTGCCCACGACGTTGCCGCCGCCTTGGGCCACGATGCCACTGCCGTTGGTGCTGATGATGCTGCCACCCTGGCTCGCTACCACGGCGGCGGGGAGACGCAGCTGGCCGAAGACCACCCCCAGCGGCGCGCGCGCGGGCGTGGGACTGGCGGCGGGGGTGGCGGCCGTCTGGACGACCGCGGGCGGCGAGCCCTGGCACGCCGAGACGACGGCGAGCGTGGTCGCCAGGACGATTGCAATCAAGGGGGTGCGGCGCATCGTCATGGCTAGGACGCCACCCTGGAGCCGCCCACGGTGCGGATCACGTGGTTGCCGGGGTCGCACACGGTCAGCCGGCCGAACTCGAAGAACAGCCCGGTGGGGCCCCGGAAGGCGGCCCGGCTGAAGCCGTCTTGGAAGCCGCTGTTCTTGCCGGCGTAGTCGGCCATGGGCGTCCCGGCGGCGGCCAGGTCCACGTAGCGTACGCGGGCATCTTCCGTGAAGTAGAGCCGGTTGTTGTCGCCCAGCGCCAGGCCGTGCGGCCCGTCGGCGCAGGTGGCGAGCGGCACGCGGACGCCGGGGTCTTGCGCATCGAGGTCGAAGTAGCTCAGGCTGTGGTCGCCCTCGTCGGCCACGTAGAGCTTGCCGCCGCCGTACGCCAGCCCGCAGGGCTCCATGAAGCCGGTGGCGAAGGTGGTGACCCCGCCTTGGGGGTCGATGCTCCGGAGCTTGTGGTTGCCGGCGTCGGCCACGTAGAGCTGCCCGCCCCCAGCCACCGTGATGGCGCGCGGGCGGTTGAAGCGGGCCGCCGTGCCCGAGTCGTCCACGTCGTCGGCCACGCCGCCCCCCGGTGACGCGGGCGCGCCCACGAAGGTGCTGACGCCGCCGCCTTCGAACGCGTAGAAGCGGATGGCGTGGTTGCCCGTGTCCGCGATGTAGAGCCCGCCGGTGCCTTGGACAAGGCCTTGCGGCGCGTTGAACTGGGCCTGCAGGCCGTCCGAGGCGTTGGCGTAGCCCGCCGGCGACTTCACGTCGCCTGCCCGGCAGGTACAGCTCTGCCCGGTGAAGCGGTAGAGCGCGTTCCTGTTCGTGTCGGCAACGTAGCCGTCGGCGGCCAGGCCCATCGGCGCGTCCAGGACGTCGTCGCGGGTGCTGTCGACCGTCGACACCAGGCCCGCCGGCAGCAGGCCGCCCCCGGTCAGGACGATCTTGTCGGCCGCGGCCTGGCCGTCGAACGGCGTCAGGAGGGCGATCGCGAGCTGGCCGAAGGCCACGGCGTCGTCCGAGCCCGGGGTAAAGGAGTAGGCCGCCTTGACGTCGCTGATGGCGTCGTAGCCCGTGATGCGGCCGGTCTTGTAGGCCACCACCGTGAAGGTGTAGGTCACGCCGCGCCGGAGGTGCTTGAAGGTGACCGGGTCCTGGACGGCCGCCCCCGAGCGCTCCAGATCGGTGATGGCCGTGCCCAGGGGGCCCTGCACCACGTTCGTGACCAGGGGCGGTTGGGCCGTGCCGCTTGCCAGCGACGCCGCCGGCACGTTCTTGTAGAGCGTGTAGGTGACATGGTGGACGTCCTGGGCCAGGGTGTACTTGGGCACCACGGCCAGCGCATGGCGCTCCGCGAAGCTGGGCCGGACCTGCATGACCGCATCCCCACCGTCGCCCGCGTCCAGCTGCGCGCCGCCCATGGGCACCGCCGCGGGCGCCAGGACGGGCAACCCGGCCGGGCAGCCCGCGAGGGCCAAGGCGAGCGCCGCGAGGGCGATCGGGGGAAGGGGGCGGGACAGGCGCATGGGGCTAGAGGATCGCTTCCGTGGCGGTGGTGTCCTTCACCGTGCCGCCCGTGACCGTGACGGCCCCAGAGGCCGTGCCGTCGAAGGTCTGGTCGATCAGCACCACGGGCACCCCGCTGGTGACGGGCTGGTCCTGGTCGCCGCCGGCGACGACCTTGGTGGTGAAGGCGGAGGTGGAGCTGGCATCCACGCTGATCTTCAGGCTGTTGTCCGCGCTCTTGTAGGCGAAGGCCTTGATGGTGTAGTCGGTGCCCTTATGCAAATGCACGAAGCTCACGGCGTTGCCGTTCGGGTTGCCGTTGATGGTCTTGGTAAGGCCGACCTGCGCCGCGTTGGCCCACAGCTGCACGTCCAGGTGGTTGATGTCGCCGGGGCCGTAGGGCTTGATCACGGCCTGGAGCTGGCGATCGCCGCCCACGCGGGGCATCACGACCAGGGTGACGGTGCCTTCGTCGGGGGCCTGGACCACGGGCGGGGACGCAACGCAGCCAAGCGCCACCAGGGTGGCACCGCCCAGGGCCAGGGCGAGGATATATTTCGGGTTCACGGCGTTCTCCTTCTGGGGCGGGGGCTTAAAGCTTGCGCAGGCGGTTGTTGTTGCTGTCGAGGATGTAGAGCGTGTTGCCGGCTCGGGCCAGGCCGTTGGGTTGGTTGAAGCGGGCCGCGCGGGGTGGGCCCTCGTGGTAGCCGGCGTCACCGGTACCGGCCAGGGTGGTGACCTGGCCGGCGGTCAGGTCCACCCGCCGGATGGCGTGGTTGCGGGCGTCGGCCACGTAGACGTAGCCGCCGCCCACGGCGAGCGCGCCGGGGAAGTTGAAGCGGGCGGCAGCCAACGCACCGTCGGCCAACGCGGGGTTGCCGGCGGCGCCGGCCAGGGTCCGCAGCTTGTCCGCGCCGACGTCGTAGCGCCGCAGGCGGTGCTCGTCCAGCATGAGGATGTTTCCATCGGCTTCCAGGGCCAGGCCAGCGGGGGCCGCCAGGCGCGCGGGCGACTCGCCGTCGTCGGAGTCGGCGTAGCCGGACGTGCCGTCGCCGACCACGGTGGTGAGGGCACCGTGGGGGATGGTCAGCGTGAAGGTGACGTCCACGGAGCGCAGCTTGAGGTTGCCCACGTCGGAGACGTAGAGCTTGAAGTGGGTAGGATCCGTGCCGGCGGCCACGAGGTGGCCGGGCTTGTTCAGCAGGCCGGTCTGTAAGGGCAGCAGGCTGGTGTCGTCGGCGCCCGCCACGCCGGGGGTGCCGGCCACCAGTTGCATCACGCCCGTGGCGGGATCCAGTTGGTAGATGACGTGCAAGGCGTCGTCGGCCACGTACAACATGCCGTTCGGCCCCAGCGCCAGGTCCGCGGGGTTGGAGAGGCTGAACGCCGGGGTGCCCTGGGGGAAGACCTGGCTCACGCTGCCCCCGGCATCCACCTTCAGGATGCGGTAGTTGCCGCCATCGGCCAGGTAGACGTTGCCCGCGGCGTCGGCCGTGATGGCGGTGGCCTTGCGCAGCTGCACCAGGCGCGGGTCGGCGTTGAAGTCGTTGCCTGAGCTGCCGGCGCCTGCGACCCAGCTCGTGGTGGTGGCGCCCACGACCACGGCGTGGCCGGCGCTGGTGGCGAAGCCGCCGTCCCCCACCACCAGCGCGGGGGCGGTGGCGGCGGCGTTGGTGTAGGCGCCGTCGTAGGTCTGGTCCACCAGCTTGATCGGCACGCCGGCCGCCAGCGTGGGGGCGTCCTGGAAGTCCACGCCCGCCACGGTCGAGAGCGTGGCCTGGGAGCTGGCGTCGTCGCTGATGGGCGTATTGTCGGCCAGGTAGGCGCGCGCCTTCACGGTGTAGACCAGGCCCTTGTGGAGGTGCGCGAACGTGACGGCATGCCCGTCCAGCGGCGCGTCCACCGCCTTGGTCAACGTGCGCGGCGCGCCCACCGGCGTGCCTGCCAGCTCCAGCACGAGCGTGAGGTGGTCGATGTCCTTGGCTTCGTACGGCAGGATCGTGGCGGCCAGGTGGCGCGACGCGGCGATCCGCGGCGTGATCGCGATGGTCAGGTCGTCGCCCGGCAGGCTGGCGGGGGGCGTGGCCTGGCAGGCCGCCAGGAGGGCGGCCCCGGAGCCCAGCAGGAACAGGGAGGCGTGCATGCGGGTCATCGGCTCACCGCACCCGGTACAAATCGGTGGAGGATGAAACGAACAGCGTTCCGTCCGGCGCCACGGCGATCGCCGTGGCTCCCGCGAGGCTGGTGACCTGGCCGTCTTCGCCGATCGCCGACAAGGTCCCCACCCGGCCCTCGCGGTCCAGACGGCGCACGCCGCTGCCATCCAGGAACCACAGGTTGCCGTTGGGGTCGAGCGCCAGGTCCTGGATCGCGCCTGCCAGCGCGGCCGAGCCGGCGGGGCCGTCCGCGGCGACGCCTTCGAAGGGGTCCCTCAGGAGCGTACGCACGAAGCTGGCGTCGGCCTCCCGCAGGGCGGCCGTGGCGGATTGGGCCACGTAGATCGTGCCGTCGCGGCCCACGGCCAGCGCTCCCGGGTCCGCGAGGGCGGCGGTGGCCAGGGTGCCGTCCGTCTGTTCGGACCGATCGAGCTGGCCGAACAGGCGCGTGAGGGTGCCGCTGCCGAGGTCGAAGCGCTGGACCACCTGGCGCACGCCGTCGGCATACAAGAGGGTGTTGCTGGTGGCCTCGAAGCAGAGCCCGCCGGGGGCCTCCGTGCCGTTGCCGCCGGCGCTCACGAAGTTCGTGAGCGGCGTGGGGGCGCCGGCCGGCAGCGCCAGCTTGCCCAGCTTGTGGAACTGGCTGTCGGCGTAGTAGAGCGTCTGGCTGGTGGGGTCGAGCGCCAGGGCGGAGGGCGCGCCGAGGCTCGCGAGGGAGGTGACGGTGGGGACCAGGGCGGCGTCCAGCACCACCCGCTTGATCTCCTCGCCGGTGGCGGCGTAGATCGTGGAGGCGTCCGCCGCCACCAGCCGGCTCGCGACCCAGTTCACCGCCACCGGCTCCGCCACGTAGGGCTTGCGGTCGGCCAGCAGTACCCGGAGCGTGGCGACGGTCGGCGACCCGGCCCAGCCGACGTTGTCGTCGCTGGTGCTCGCGTCCACGCTGGAGCCCGTGGCCTGGCTGATCTGGTTGGCGGTCGTGGAGCCGGGGGTGCGGTAGGCCCGCACCGTCACGCGGTAGGTGGTGTTGGCCCGCAGGTGTTGGATGTTTAGGGGCTCGTCCAGCCGCTCTTCGGGCACGTTGACCGTGATCGGGGCCACGCCCGTGGTGGCGAGCTCCACCTCGAGGTGGTCCACGTCGGCCCGCGTGTAGCGGCCGTCCAACGCCACCGTGCCGCCCAGCTGGGTGCCCTGCAGGGTGCGCTGGCCGGTCCAGGTCTTGGGCGGGTTCAGCACCAGCGAGGCGCCGGCGGCGACGGGCGGCCGCGCGATCGGCGCCCCAACGGCGCAACCGGCCAACAGCGCGAGCGCGCTCGCTAGCCCAACGGCGGAGCGGGCGGACAGGTCGACGTTGTTGAACGGAGAGAGGCGCACCCTCTTTCCATAACAAGCCGGACGGCTAAACTTGCTAAGGTAATGTTAAGATTTACTTAAAGACCGGGGGCGGGGCGGCCTCCGGCTGGGCCGGCGCGAGGGCCAGCAGCTCCTTGGGGATGAGCTCCCACTGGGTGGTGGTGCCGTCGTCGAAGCGGATCACCAGCACGCCGGGAGCGGCCGGGTTGGGCGGGTCCACCTGGCCGATCTTGCTGTTGTCCTCCGTGGAATAGACCAGCGCCGCGGCCTGGTCGTGCTTGTCGCTGGTGCTAGCCGCGATGCGGACCTTGGCGTTGACAAGCGTGAAGTCCAGCGTGCCCTTGGCCTTGGCGGCATCATAGGCCACGGCCAGCTGGAAGGGCTCCGGGCCGTCCGCGGTGTCGGCCGTGATCGTGCCCGTGAGCGCCAGGTCGGCCTGCTTGAGGTGGGCGTCCAGGTCCAGCGCCAGCTTGGGCAGGTTGCCGGCCAGGCGCAGGTGCGTGAAGGTCTTGCCCAGGACCGTCAGCGCCTGCTCGTCGGCCGTCAGGCTGGCGTTGAGGGCGAGCGCCGTGTCGCCATGCGGCACCAGCGCCACCTCGAGCTTGATCGCGTTGGGGTCGACCGGGACCTCGTTGCCCATGAACTTGTAGGGGGTCGGGGCGGCGCCCACCTGCTTGCTCCAGCCGGCCGCCGTGACCGCCAGCGTGAGCGAGCCCGTGGTGCCGTCGGGCGTGGCCAGCACCGTGATCGTGCAGGTGCGCTGCTTCTCCGAGGGCTTGGCGAAGGCGAAGCCCAGCTTGGTGCCGCCGCTCTCGATGGCCGTCACCTCGCCGGTGGCGTCGTCGTAGCTGACCTTGCCCTGGCCGTCCGGGCCCGCGGCCAGGCCGGCCAGGTGGTAGGTGTCTTGCAGGGCCGCGCGCTGCAAGGCGGCATAGAGCGCGTCGGCTTGCAGCCCGGCGGAAGCGGGGCGCGCCTGGCTCGCCGCCAGGCCCAGGGCGCCGGCGGTCACCAGCGGGCCGCCCGCGCTCGCGAAGGCGCTCGAGAGGGCCGCGGAGACCTGCTTGAAGCTGTTGTTGGACAGCTGCGCCGAGACGGCCTGCACGCTCTGGGTGGCCTGCTTGAGCGAGGCGTTCTGGCTCAGGCTGAGGGTGCGCGTCACCGCGACCACCTGCTGCTGCTTGGCCTGCAGGGGCGTCTGCAAGAGGGTGGCGTTGGGCTTGGGGCTGGCGCAGCCGGCCACCGTGATGGCCAGGAGCAAGAACGGCAGGGGGCGGCGCATGGGGCTCTCCTCTAGAAGTGGGCGGGGTAGGAAACTTGGGGCGCCGGCGTGGCCGTTGCCCGCGCCGTAGTGCCCGGGGTGGGCGCGCCGGTGGGCCCGGACACCAGGATCGCCGGCGCGCCCGAGAAGGGCGCCCAGCGCTTCACCGTGCCGTCGATGTAGCTCAGCGTGATCGTGTTCGGGTCGCCCGGCGTGGGAGTGATGTCCGCGATCTTGCTGTTGTCTTCCATGGCGTAGAGCGCCATGTCCGTGATGGCTTCCCCGGTGCGGGCGTTGGTCTGCGAGGAGATGCGCAGCCGCACCTGCGAGGCCGCATGTTCCAGCAGGAACTCCGCCTTGCCGCTGGTCTCGGCCGTCAGCTGGTAGGTGAAGGCCTCCTTGGCGCCGGGCTTGGGCTCCAGCGAGAAGTGGCCCTTCAGGCTGCCCGTGGACGCGCTCGTGAGGCGCATCTCGCCGTCCACGTCGATGCTGGGCATGCCGAACCCGAACGTGTAGTGGGTGGCCGAGGGGGTGCTGCCGTTCAGCAGCTTCATCGTATCGAAGGCGAACTCCGCGTGCAGCTGGTTCGCCGTGGCGCCCTTGGGCAGCAGCTTGATGGCGACGGCGGCGGCCTGCGGGTCGATGGGCGCTTCATTGCCCATGAAGGTGACGCCGCTGGCCTGGGCCGTGTGGTAGTAGGTGGGGTCGTACGGGTTGTACGGGTCGTACGGGGCGTTCGGGTCGAAGGCGGGCCTGCCGTTGCCGTAGTAGCGGTCGAAGCTGACCTCCGGCGGGGGCGCGGTGTAGCGCCAGCTCGGGCTGGTGAAGTCGAGCAGCAGGGAGGCCTTGGTGCCGTCGGGCAGGCCGTCCAGCGTGATCGTCTCCTGGTGCCGGTTGCCCGCGGTCTTGTACTGGAAGCCCAGGCTGGCGTCGGCGTTCCAGACGCGCTGCAGCTCGCCGCTGGCGGGGTCGACCTGGATCTGCACGTCCGCGGTCTGGGCCAGGCGGCGCGGCGGCGCGGCGAGCGCGGGGACCTTCAAGCCCAGGCTGGCGATCGCGCGGCCCAGCGCCACCAGGCCACCGCCGTTGGTGCTGATGATGCCGCCGCCGTTGGTGGAGATGATGCCGCCCCCGTTGGTGCTGATGATGTTGCCGCCACCCTGGGCGACGATGTTGCCGCCGCCCTGGGCGACGATGTTGCCCACGGCGCCCTCGGCGCGCTTGAAGCCGGGGGCGCTCAGGTTCGTGTTGACCTGGCCCAGGCTGTCGGCGGCCTCCTTGAGGTGCTCGTTGCTCTGGTACGACAACGCCCCGGTCAGCAGATCCACCTTCTGCTGCTTGGCAGCAAGCGTGGTGGCGGTGGGCGCGGGGCAGGCGACGAGCGCACAGGCGGCCAAGGCGGCCAGGGGGGTAAGGCGGCGGGACATGCAGATCTCCCGGACGAACCGGACAGGCGGGGCATGTCCTTTCTACCCCATTTGCGGCGGTTACGCCATTCGCAGCGCCAGCGTCTGGCCGAGGCGGACCACGTCGAGCTCGTCTTCCGCCCAGGTGGCGAGGTCGGCCAGGGACTGCAGGTCTTCCGTGGTCAGGGCGCGGGCGTCGGCGTCGTAGAGGCACAGGCAGCCGCCGGACAGGCGCAGGTCCACGTGCAGCGGCGCGATGGCGAGCGTGCTGCCCGCGGGGCCTTCGAGCACCTGCGGGCCGCCGCCGTGGCGCATCAGGCGTTCCAGCGGCAGGTGCTCCGTGCCGCTGCCGGCCTGGTAGACCACGCGGCCGTTGCGCCACAGGATGATGGCGGCGCCTTCGACGCCGAAGAGCCGGCGGGCGGTGCGGGTGATGCGCTCCAGGCGGGCTTCGGCGAGGGTGTCCAACAGGCCGTGGACCTGGCCGAGGCGCTCCGCATAGGTGGTGCTGGGACGGTGGGTGAGACGACGGGACATGGGAGCCTCCGGGGGGTGAGCGGGAGGGAAAGAGCGTCCCTCGCGCTTCCCGCCGAGAGGGAGGGCAGGGGGGGCGGGGAGCGCCGAGGGACAAGACCCAGTATCGCGGCGCCGGGCTGAAGGCTCTACGGGTGGGTCACTGAATGGTCGCTGACGGCAGCTCGAACCAGAAGGTGCTGCCGCGCCCCTGTTCGCTCGTGACCCCGATCGTGCCGCCATGGGCTTCCACCAGGGCCTTGCAGATGCTCAGGCCCAACCCCGTGCCGCCGGCCCGGCGCGTGACGCTCATGTCGAGCTGGCTGAAGCGCTGGAACAGCTTGCCCAGGTCTTCGGCGGCGATGCCCATGCCGGTGTCCGTGACCTCGACGCGCAGCACCGGGCCCTGCCAGCGCGCCGTCACCGTGACCTGGCCCTGGGCGGGCGTGAACTTGATCGCGTTGGCCACCAGGTTGGTCAAGACTTGCAGGACGCGCGGGTGGTCGATCGGCACGGGCGGCTCGACGGGGCCGTCGCCGGAGAGCGCGATTTCCTTTTCGTCGGCCAGCGGCTTCATCGAGGCCAACACCTCCCGGATCACCGGCTGGAAGGGCTGCAGCTGCACGCTCAGCGTCAGCTTGCCGGCCTGGATCGTGGCGAGGTCGAGCAGGTCCGTCACCAACAGCAGCATGCGGTCGGCGCCCGCCACGATGTTGCCCACGTACTCGCGCTGCTCGCGCGTCAGCGGGCCCGCCATCTCCGTGTCCAGCACGCCCGCGAAGCCCTTGATGAAGGAGAGCGGCGTGCGCAGCTCGTGGCTCACGATCGAGAGGAACTCGTCCTTGTAGCGATCGACCCGCACCAGTTGCTCGTTGGCGGCCGTGAGGTCGGTCAGGCTGGCCTGCACCTCGCCCGCCATGGTGTTGAAGGCGCGCCCCACGGCGCCGAACTCGTCGTCGCGGCGGGTGTTGACCCGCACGTCCATGTGGCCGGCGGCGATCGCCCGCGAGGCCGCCTCCAGCTCCGCGAGCGGCCGCAGGAAGCGCCAGAGCACCAGCCCGCCCAGGAGCACGGCGAGCGGGATCGCGGTCATGCTGACGGAGCTCAGCAGCACGAAGATCTGGTTCTCCGTCTGCACCACGCCCCGGTGGACGTTGGCCACGTGGTGCTCCTGGCGGGCGATCAGGGTGTCGAGCTTGATCACCCAGCGGTCGATCAGGGGCTTGCCCTCCGTGACCAGCAGGTTGACCGCGGCCTGCTCCAGGCCGCGCTCCTTGAGCGCCTTCAGCTGGCCTTCGAAGGTCTCGAAGGCCAGGTCCAGCGCGCGCAGCTCTTGCAGCAGCTGCGCGTCCTCCGGGTGCGGGTCCAGCCGGCTGAAGCTCTCGAAGGTGACGTCGTAGATGTGCGACTGGGCGTGGGCGTTGACCAGGAAGCCCGGGTTGCCCAGGAGGGCGAAGTCGCGCACGGCCAGGACCTCCTGGATCGCCGCGGTCTTGAGCTGGTAGGCGCCTTCGATCAGGCTGATGCCCTCCAGCACCTCGGAATCCTCCAGGTGGCTGACATGGCGCACGCCCAGGCCCGCCAGCCCGGACACGGCCAACAGCGCGAGGATGCTGCAGCCCACCAGGGCCAGGATCAGGAAGCGGGTGGATTGGAAGAAGGATGGCACGGGGGGATCATACCAAAGGCGGTGCCGAGCGATCGCCGAGCGGTGCCTAAAGCTTCGCCAGCGCGGCCACGTCGGCGGCCGTGTCGACGTCGAGGGCGCCCCAGGCGAAGGGCAGCGCCACCACGCGCGCGGGGTCGCGGGCGACCACCTCGCGGGCGCCGTGCTGGCCGGTCAGGGCCAGCAGCTCCGGCCAGATGGCGCGCGCGAAGACGGCCGGCACGCCGCGCTGGCCGTTGTACTCGCTCGCGGCGATCGCCCGCGCGCAGGCGCGGCGGGCGGCCACCAGCGAGATCAGGTGGTCGGGCTCCAGGCAGGGCTGGTCGCAGAGCATCAAGAGCAAGTCCTGGCAGAGGCCGGGGGCGATCGCGGAGAGCCCCGCGCGGATCGAGCCGGCCAGGCCCGTGGCCCAGTCGCGGTTGGTCACGACGCGCACGCCGTAGCGGGAGACGACCGGGCGGATCTCGGCGGCATGCGCGCCCAGCACGACCCAGATCGGGCCGAGGTCGGCCGCCGTGGCGGCCTCGATCGCGTGGGCGAGCAGGGGCTTGCCGCGGAATTGGACCAGCTGCTTGGGGTGGCCCAGGCGCGTGGAGGCGCCGGCGGCCAGGATCAGGACGGCGGTGGGGTCGTTCATGGGGTGGGGATCCGGTCGGGGTGGGCGGCGGCGTGGATCCCACCGTCCCGCGCGCGCAAGCTCGCCCCGCTGCGCCCCGCCAGCACCTGGCGCACCTCCGCGAGCGTGGCGAGGGCGATTTCCGCGGGCGTTTCGGCGCCCAAATCCAGCCCCATCGGCGCGTGCAGCTCGCGCGGCCAGCCCGCGATCCCCAGCTCGTCGAGCAACCGCCGCGCGCGGCGGCGCGGGCCCAATAATCCCAAGTAAGCGGGCGCCTCGGGCAGGAAGCGCGCGAGCCAGCCCCGGTCGGCTTCGAAGTGGTGGGTCATCAGCAGCACGGCGGCCGCGCGCTCCTCGCCGGGCACCGCGCCCCGCACGCGGCAGCCGGGGAAGCGCTCCGGGCGCGCGTAGGCCGGGCGGTGGTCCAGCACCGTCACGGCGTAGCCCTGGGCCAGCGCCAGGGCCGCCATCGGCGGGGCGTCCAGCCCGGCGCCGCAGATCCAGAGGGCCGGGGGCGGCAGCAGGATCTCCTCGAAGGCGTCTGCCGGCGCGAACCCCGCGTCGCACCAGAGCTCGCGCCCGCCGCGCGCCAGCCGCCGGCGCCCGCGCGGGTCCAGCTGGTGGGCCAGCGGCCCGGCGCCCGCGAGCGTCTCCTCCCAGGCGGCCAGGAAGGCCTGGCACGACGGGCTCGCCAGCGGCTCGATCACCACCTCCAGCACGCCCTCGCAGCCCAGCCCCACGCCCAACAGCACGTCGAGCGGATCGGTGGTGTCGTAGGTGACGAGCCGCGCGCGGCCCTCGGCCATCACCTCGCGCGCGTGCTCCAGCGCATCGGCTTCCAGGCAGCCCCCGGAGATGCCGCCCACCAGGCGCCCGTCTTGGGCGGCCAACAGGCGCGCGCCGGGGCGGCGGTAGCCGGAGCCGCACAGGCCGACCACGGTCGCGAGCGCGCCGGCTGCGGGCGACAGCAAGCGGGCGGCATCCAAGAGCGTGCGGGCTTCGTGCACGGCTAGAGCAGCTTTTCGAGCGTGATCGGCAGCCCGCGCACGCGCTTGCCCGTCGCGTGGAAGACGGCGTTGGCGATCGCCGCGCCCGCCCCCACGATGCCCAGCTCGCCCAGCCCCTTGATGCCCAGCGGGTTCACGTGCGGGTCGTCCTCGGGCACCAGGATCACCTCGAGCGCCGGCACGTCGGCGTTGACCGGCACCATGTAGCCTTCCAGGCTGCCGTTCAGCACGCGTCCTTGGCGCGGATCGCGCACGACCTCCTCCAACAGCGCCATGCCGATGCCCATGACCATGCCGCCCAGCAGCTGCGAGCGCGCCGTCTTGGGGTTGAGGATGCGCCCGCCCGCGAACGCGCCGACCAGGCGGGTGACGCGCACCATGCCGAGCTCCGCGTCCACGCGCACCTCCGCGAACTGCGCCCCCCACGCGTGCATGCCGTAGTGCTGCGTCTCCTCGCCGGGCTTGGACGAGCGCTCCGCCTCCAGGTGGGGCTTCTGCGCACGCGCCAACACCGATTGCATGGTTTCGCCCACGCCGGGCTGGTCGGCCTTGTAAACGCGCCCCCCGGCAACCGCCAAACCGGCCGGTGCGCGCCCATAGAGCGGCGAGGCGGGGTCGGCCACGGCCAGGCGGAGCAATTCGTCGCGCACGGCCAGGCAGGCCACGTGCACGGCGTTGCTGGCGCTCGCGGCGCTCTGCGAGCCGCCCGCGACCGGGGCTTCGGGGTAGTCCGTGTCGCCGATTTCGGTCGTGATCTGGCCCGGCTCGAGTCCCAGGGCGTCGGCCGCCACCTGGGTCAGGATCGTGTAGGTGCCGGTGCCCAGGTCGTGGGTGGCGATTTGCACGCGCGCGCTGCCGTCGGCGTTCAGGCGCACGCGGGCGCTCGCGCCGCTGCGGTGGGTGGGGTAGCTGGCGGTCGCCATGCCCTGGCCCACCCACCAGTGGCCATCGCGGGTGGCGCGGGGCTTTGGTGCGCGGGCGCTCCAGCCGAAGGCGCGCGCGCCCTCCTGGTAGCAAGCTTCGAGCGCCTTGCTCGACCAGGGGCGGTCCTGGTCCGGGTCGCGCCGGGCGTAGTTCACCAGGCGCAAGGCCAGCGGGTCGAGCGCGAGCGTGTGGGCCAACTCGTCCATGGCGCACTCCAACCCGAAGCTGCCCGAAGCCTCGCCGGGCGCGCGCTGGAAGGTGGGGGTCTGGGTGTCCAGCGCCACCAGCCGGTGCGTCACCGCCAGGTTCGGGCAGGCGTAGAGGATGCGCGTCAGCAAGCCCACCGGCTCCGTGAACTCGCTGAAGCGCGAGG
Organism: Cyanobacteria bacterium RYN_339; assembly: GCA_028287685.1. Classification (GTDB taxonomy): domain Bacteria; phylum Cyanobacteriota; class Sericytochromatia; order S15B-MN24; family JAQBPE01; genus JAQBPE01. Next base: position 13,260 of record JAQBPE010000082.1, read on the forward strand.
TCTGGTTGGCGCCGTCGTGGGCGATCGCGGTCAAGCTGCCGTCGCGCCTGGCCGCCAGGCGCACGCGCTGGTGGGTGCGCGGGCGGAAGCCCACCAGGCCGAACAGCTGGCGGCGCTCGACCACCAGCTTGACCGGCCGCCCCACGTGCATGGCCGCGAGCGCCGCGCAGGTCACATGCGGCCACTGCAGCCCCTTCGAGCCGAAGCCGCCGCCCACGTAGCGGCAGACCACGCGCACGTTGGCGGGGTCGAGGCCCGTGATCGCCGCCAGCGTGCGCTTCACGCCGTAAACGTACTGGGTGGCGTCGTAGAGCGTCAGCTTGCCGCCGGCGAACACCGCCGTGGTGGCGTGCGGCTCCATGGGGTTGTGGCTCTCGGCCGCCGTGGTGTAGACGGCGTCGACGTGCGCCTCGCCTTCGGCCCAGCCGCGCGCGAAGTCGCCGCGCGCGTGGTCCGGCGGCGCACCGAAGATGCTCTTGGGCGGGTGCGCCTCGTCCAGGTGCGGCTCCAGCGCGATGCGCGGGGACTGATCGTCATAGCGCGGCTTGACCAGGGCGGCCGCGGCGCGGGCCTGCTCCAGCGTCTCGGCCACGACGACGGCGATCGGCTGGCCGGCGTAGCGCACGGTCTCGTCGCGCAGCACCAGCACCGGGTCGAGCGCCATCGGCGGCGCGCCCGGCTTGTCGGGCGGCTTCTGGGCGTGCGGCCGCTCCGTGTGGTGGGTCAGGACCGCGACCACGCCGGGCGCGCGCTGGGCCTGCTGGGTGTCGAGCGCCAGCAGGCGCGCGGGCCCGCGCTCGGCCGTGACCAGCACGGCATGCGTGAGGTGCGGCAGGGCCCACTCCGCGGAGTAGGTGGCCGTGCCCGTGACCTTGGCGCGGCCGTCCACGCGGTCGAGTGGCTTGCCGACGTTCATGCGCCGGCCCCTTCGCCCAGCGCGCGCACGATCGTGGCGCGCGCCAGCTTCAGCTTGAAGGCGTTGTCGCGCAAAGGCCGGGCCTGGGCCAACTCCGCGTCTGCGGCGCGCCCGAAGGCCTCCGGCGTGGCCGGAGCACCCACCAAGGCAGCCTCCGCCAGCCGCGCGCGCCAGGGCACCGTGCCCACCCCGCCCAGCGCCAGCCGCACCGCGCGCACCTGGCCGCCCGCCACCTCGAGGGCCACGCAGGCGCTCGCGAGCGCGAACTCGTAGCTGGCGCGGTCGCGCACCTTGAGGTAGTGCGAGCGCCCGGCCAGCGGCAAGGTGGGCAGCTGCACGTGGGTGATCAGCTCGCCGTGGGCCAGCGCGTGCTCGCGCTCCGGGTGCTCGCCCGGCGGCAGGTGGAACTGATCGAAGGGGATGGCGCGGTGGCCGTTGGGGCCTTGCACGTGCACCACCGCGTCGAAGGCCGCGAGCGCGACCGCCATGTCGGACGGGTGGGTGGCGATGCAGCGCTCGCTGCCGCCCAGGATCGCGTTCGTGCGGTGCACGCCCTCGCGCGCGCCGCAGCCGCTGCCGGGGGCGCGCTTGTTGCAGCGCGCGAAGGCCACGTCGCGGAAGTATGGGCAGCGCGTGCGCTGCAGCAAGTTGCCGCCCACGGTCGCCATGTTGCGCAGCTGCGGCGAGGCGCCGGAGAGCAGGGCCTGCGAGAGCCCCGGGTAGCGCGCGATCACGGTGGGGTGGCGCGCCACGTCGGTGTTGGAGGCGAGCGCCCCCAGCCAGAGGCCGTCCGCGCGCGCCTCGATCGCGGCAAGGGGCAAGGCGTTGACGTCCAGCAGCCCGCTGGGGCGCTCCACGCCTTCCTTCATGAGGTCGAGCAGCGAGGTGCCGCCCGCCAGGTAGGCCGCATGCGGCGCATGGGCGAGCGTGGCGACGGCGCTGGTGGCGTCGGTGGCGCGCCCGAAGGCGAAGTCTTGCACGCTTAGCTCCTTGCGGCGACGTCGCGGATCGCGGCCACGATGTTGGGGTAGGCGCCGCAGCGGCACAGGTTGCCGCTCATGCCCTCGCGGATGGCGGCGTCGTCGGCGGGCCGGCCCTCCAGCAACAGCCCGGCGGCGGAGCAGAGCTGGCCGGGCGTGCAGTAGCCGCACTGGAAGGCGTCGTGCTGCACGAAGGCCTGCTGCAGCGGGTGCAGCGTGTCGCCCTGGGCCAGGCCCTCCACGGTGGTGATGCGCGCGCCCTCGTGCATGACGGCGAGCGTCAGGCAGCTGTTGATGCGCTTGCCGTCCACCAGCACGGTGCAGGCGCCGCACTGGCCGTGGTCGCAGCCCTTCTTGGTGCCGGGCAGGGCCAGGTGCTCGCGCAGGGCGTCGAGCAGGGTGGTGCGCGGCTCCAGGCTGGGCTTGTAGGCCTTGCCGTTGATCACGAGCGCCACCGGGCGCCGGCCGGCCGCCAACGTGACGTGGCCCGCCGCGAGGGCGGGGGTGCCCAGGGGCAGCCCGGAGGCCGCCAGGCCCGCGCCCGTGGCCGCGAGATCCTTCAGGAAGGCGCGCCGCGTACGGCCGCCCTTGCGAGGGGGTTCTTCCACCGCCAAACCTCCGTTATGTCAGGTGGCACGTTATATAACTTATAGAAGTTTTTTGCAAGCGGGGGTTGGTATAATCCTCCGCTATGAAGAAAATCCTGGTTGTCGATGACGAACCGATGAGCCACCAGCTGGTCAGCGCCGTGCTGCGCGTGTTGGGGGACATCGAGATCCAACAGGCCCACACCGGCACGGAGGGCCTGGCCAAGGCCCAGGCGGATCCGCCCGACCTGATCATCTCCGACATCAACATGCCGGACATGGACGGGCTGACGCTCTGCCAGAAGATCCGCGAAACCCCGGAGCTATCCGACGCCCTGATCTTGCTCTTGACCGCGCGCGGCGAGGCCCAGGACAAGTACGAGGGCTTCCTGCTGGGCGCCGACGACTACATGACCAAGCCCTTCGACGTGATGGAGCTGCAGCTGCGCATCAAGGCGCTGTTGCGCCGCGGCGGGCGCGAGCGCGGCGAGAGCCGGCGCGCGGACGGCTTGCTGGCCGCCGGGCCCCTGACGCTCGAGCCGGCGCGCTTCGTCGCCAAGGTGGGCGAAAAGGAGGTGCGCCTCACGGGCACGGAGCTCGCGATCATGAAGTACTTCGTGACGCACCCGGACGCGATCGTGAGCGCGGAAACGCTCTTGAACCAGGCGCTGGACTACCCCAGCGGCGTGGGCAACCCCCAGGTGATCCACACCCACTTGAAGAACATCCGCGCCAAGTTCCGCAACGCGGACGTGGAGTTGGGCTTCCTCACCAGCAGCTGGCAGGGTTACTGCTTCGAGACCGGCGCGACGTGAAGACCAACGCGGTGAGGACGCTCGACGCGGCCAAGGTGGCCTACGACCTCGCGCCCTACGAGGTGGACGAGGACGACCTGAGCGCCGAAACGGTGGCGGCCAAGATCGGCTGGCCCGTCGAGAAGGTCTTCAAGACCCTGGCGGTGCGCGGCGACAAGACCGGCGTGGTGCTCGCCGTGATCGCGACGCCGCAGACGCTGGATCTCAAGGCGCTGGCCACGGCTTCGGGCAACAAGCGCTGCGAGCTGCTGCCGCTGGCGGAGGTCTTGCCCGTGACGGGCTACGTGCGCGGCGGGGTCTCGCCGATCGGCACGAAGAAGAAGTTCGCGGTCTACCTCGACGAGAGCGCGCGGGCCTTCGAGGCGATCAGCGTGAGCGCGGGCGCACGGGGCCTACAGCTCTTGATCTCGCCCGTGGCGCTGGCGGCGGTGACGCAGGCCAGCTGGGCGAGCGTCGGACGCTAGAAGCCGAAGGGCAGCGGCTGGCGGCTGGTGTTGGCGGCGGTGATGCAGAACATGGCGGCGGTTTCCTTCCGGGGGGACCAGACCCTTATCGGCCGGCGCCGGCGGAAACCCGGTTATGCACCTGTGAAGTTGATGTTAAGGAACTGTCCGTCAGGAAGGTCGCGGCCAACTGCACGGGCTGGCCTTGCAGGTAGAAGGTCAGGCCATGGACGTTGGTGCAGGTGACGGCGCCCTCGCGGGCATATTCGAAGGTGATCGGCATAAATTCAATATGTGGATCTTAGGCCGAAGCTAAACCGATGCAAGACGAAGTTTTCTAAACGTCCGCCTGGCGGGTCCACCAACCCCAGCCGGCCGCCACCAGCATCAGGGCGCCCACCGTGCCGATCACCTCCGTGATGCCGAGGCGCTCCACCAAGAAGCCGGCGGAGGCCAGCGGCAAGGTGGTGGCGATGTTCAGCACCGTGTTCTGGGCGCCGAAGACCTTGCCGCGCATCTCCTCGCTCACGAGCTCCTGCAGGCGCGTCTGCAGGGGCACGGCCACCAGGGCCGCGGAGATCCCGAGGACAAGCGCGATCGCGAAGGCCATGTTGGCGGAGCGCCCACCGCTGGCCGCGAGCGCCGCCAGCGACAGGCCGCAGGCCATGAAGCCCAAGGTCACGATCAGCGCCTTGTTCCACTTCGAGCCCAATTGCCCGATCACGCCCGCCCCCGCCCCCAGCCCGACGCCGGCCATGGCCAGGAACCAGCTGAAGTTGGCGTGCAGCACCTGCTTGGCGAAGATGATGGCGAGCACGCTCATGGCCGCGAACATGCCGAAGATCGCGACTTGCAACACCAACGTGCGCCGGATCGCGGCGCTGCCGCGGATGTAGCGGAAGCCCTCCATCAATTGGGCCCAGAAGCTCTCGCGCTCGTCGGCGCGCTGGTCGGGGAACTGGTAGCGCACGCAGGCCAGGAAGGCCACCGACACGGCGAAGCCGGCCGCCGTCACGTAGCTCGCGTCGCGCGTGCCCAGCCACTGCACCAGCGGCTCGCCCAGCGTGAAGGCCAGGATGATCGAGCCGATCATGGTGGTGGCGAACATCGAGTTGGCCTGCAGCAGCTGCGCCTTGCCCACCACCAGCGGCATGGCCGCGGCCTCCGCCGGGATGAAGGGCTGGGCGCAGCAACTGATCGCGAAGGCCAGGGCGATCGCCGTGACCAGGGCGTGCGGGCCGAAAGTGCCCAGGGCCACCACCAGCACCACGCGCGCCACGTTGGTCGCGACCATCACGCTGCGCTTGTCCAGCCGGTCGACGGCCACGCCGGCGATCGCGCCGAGCACCATGTTGGGCGTGGTGTGCAGCGCCAACGCCAGGCTCATGACGCGCGGCGAGCTGGAGAGGTCGCCCACGATCTCGACCAGCAGGATGAAGACCAGCTTGTCCGCGGTCTGGCTGAAGACCTGGCCCAGCCACATGACCAGGAACGCACGGTTGCGGAAGAGCGGCGCGAAGCCGGTCTCGGCGGGCGTTACGCCGGCGCCGTCGTCGGGATCCACTCGAACATGCCCTGCGCCTTGAGGTCCTTCTCCGCGCGGAAGCCCAGGTACTCGCGCAGGGCGCGGCGCATGCCGGCCAGGCGGCGCGGCTCGTCCGTCACGCCCGCGAGCGCGTCCAGCGGCGTCTCCTGCAACTGGCGCAACAGCCGCCAGCCGCCCGCGCTCATGCGGATTTGGCGGCCGGCCGTGGTCGGCCCGCAGCGGTCGCAGATCACGCCGCCGGCCTCGATGTTGAGGGCGTAGGCCTCGTCCCCCGTCTCGATCGCGCGCTCGCAGGCCAGGCAGGCGTCGAGCTCGGGGCGGTAGCCCAGCAGGTCCAACACTTGCAACTCGAAGGCCGCCGTCAGCACCTGCGGCTCCGTGCCCGGCACGAGGGCGGCGAGCAGCGATACGTAGAGGTCGTAGATCTCCGGGGCGGGGTCGTCTTCCTCCAGGAAGGCCATCAGCACCTCGGCGGCGGCGATCGCCACGGCCAGGCGGTCGAGGTCCTCCATCACGGCCGGGAAGCGCTGCGTGCCCTCGGCCTGGACCACCACGTCCATGCTGCGGCCCTTGGCCAGCTGGATCTGGTTCTCGCGCAGCGGCTCGAGGCGGCCGCCGATGCGGGTGTTGGCCTTGCGCATGCCCTTGCCCACGACACGCTTCAAGCCCTGGTCGCGCGTGAACAAGACCAGGATTTTGTCGTTCTCGCCGAGGACGTAGTGCCTCAGCACGATGCCCTGGACGGTGTAGCTGCGCGCCGAGTCCACGTTGGCCTCCCCATGGGTCATAGCATTATGTCATGGATTGGTCCGAAAGTCAGCGCTGGTCGCCTTCTTGCTCCCCCGCGCTGGCCACATGCCGGAGGTTGGCGAGCAGGGCCGGCGTGAGGCCCAGCGCGTCGGCGAAGTGCTCCACGGAGCGGAAGGGGCGCTCGCGCCGCAGCCGCTGGGCCACCTCGGCGCCCATCATGCCCACGCCGGGCAAGGCGGCCAGCTCTTCCTCCGTGGCGTGGTTGACGTCCACGCGCCGCGCCGCCAGCCGCAGCAGGCCGCGCCGGGGCTGGTCCAAGGGGCGGAACCCTGCCAGGCGCTCGCGGTACTCGTGCCGGATCGCGAAGCCATGCGCGGTCGCGGCGATGGTGGCGAGGAAGACCAGGCCGACGGCCAGGTCCGTTAGCGCGGTGTTGGGCCCCGGGCCGATCTCCGTGAACATGAACAGCACGGGCGCGAGGTAGACGGCCGCGGCAATCAACCAGGGCCGGTGCTTGGCGCGCAGCCCGATGTAGGCGAAGGCGGCCCAGCTCAGGAACGGCAGGGGCAACACCGCCAGCCACGCCAGCTCGAAGACGGCCCAGGGGCGCTTACGCTCGACCTCATCCATACCGCGGGATTATACCCCCGGGGGGATCAGCGCAGCGTCGTGCCGGCGTTGGGGCCGTCGGGCGGCAGGGAGCTGGTGACGGTGTTGATCCAGCCGTAGACGTGATCGCCCGCGTAGTACCACAGGCCGGCGCCGACAAAGGCGCAGCCGGCCAGGAACGAGGCGTTGGAGGTCATGGCCTGGCCGGATTCGTCGGTCAGCAAGTGCATCAAGCTCTTCATGCCTCCAGCGTACCCCACCTGGATGACGGGCAAATTACCTGGTTGTTACGCGATCATCAACCCGGCGCGAGCTTGGCCGTGGCGGCCACCAGGGCATGGGCCAGCTCCTCGAGCATGGCGCTGCTCTTGGCGTTCAGCAGCGCGCCGTCCGGGCCGAAGGCTTCGTGGGCGCGCGGCACCAGCAGCTGCTCCGGCAAGGCCCAGCAGCCCAAGGTCGTGACGATCTGGCGCAGGTGGTAGTGCGCCCGCATGGCCCCGTACATGCCGGGCGAGGCGCCGGTCAGCGCCACGACCTTGCCCGCGAAGACGTCCTCGTCGCCGCGGCTGGCCCAGTCGATGGCGTTCTTGAAGGTGCCCGGCACGGAGCTGTTGTACTCCGGGCAGGCGATCCAGAGCCCCTGGGCCTTGGCCAGCCGCGCCTTGAAGGCCACCGCGCCGGGCGGCAGACCCTCCTGCTCCTCGAGGTCGCCGTCGTAGAGCGGCATCATGACCTCGCGCAGGTCGACCAGGTCCACGCTAGCGCCGGCGCGGGCCAGGGCGTCCGCGCCGAGGCGCGCGAGCTTGCGGTTGAAGGAGCCCGCGCGCAAGCTGCCGGCCAAAGCGACGATGTGGGGTGCCATTTCAGTTTCCTCCTGGCTCGGTCGAATGTTAACCCAAGACGCTGGGTAAGGAGTTACTATGCAGATCTCGCGATGCCGCTTGCTTCTCGCCGCCGCCTTGGCCTGGGCAGCATACACGCCCCCGGCCCAGGCGTACATCGACCCGACCGCCGCCGGCGCGGCGCTGCAGTCGGCGTACGTGGTGGTGGCCTCCGCGCTGATGACCCTGGCCTTGGTGCCGAAGAAGGTCGCGGCCGGTTTCGCGCGGTTGAAGGGCTGGCTGCGACCGGGCGCCCCGCAGCCCCCGGACGGCGAAGCCTAGCCATCCCACGCCTTTGGTAGCCCGCGACCCCGCCTCCTACACCGACCCCAACGGCTACGTCTACTGGCAGGACGGCCGCGTTTACCGTCGCGTGCACACAGCCAGCCACCTCAAGGCCGTGCTGGCCGCCTTCGGCGACGACCCGCGCCTGGCCACGGCCCGGGTCGTGAGCGAGGACGCGCAGGGCCTGGTGCTGGAGCACGGTCGGGTGGCGCCCGCCAGCTACCCGCAGGAGTGGCCCGCGGCCATGCTGAAAGACGCGGCCACGCTGGTCGTGGAGGTGGCGTTGGCCGCCGCGGAGAAGGGCTTTGGGCTGGCCGACGGCCACCCCTGGAACGTGTTCTTCGACGGGCCCACGCCGCGCTTCCTGGACTGGGGCTCGTTCACGCCGGCGGACCCGCGCCTGCTCTGGCCCGCGCAGGCCCAGTTCAACCGCTTCCTGTTCTACCCCTTGCACCTCTACGCCGCGGGCCACGCGGAGCTGGCGCGCGCGCGGTTGGCCGATCTGGCCTTGGGCGTGGGGCCGGCGCTGGCGCTCAAGACCCTGCCCACGGCCTACCGGCTGACGCACCCCAAGGCCACCCTGGGGCTGCTGGCCAACCGAGCGGCGGAGCGCCTGACGGAGACGCCGCGGGCCGGCACGGCACCCACGGCCACCGGCGACCCCGCCATGCTCGCCAAGCTGCGCCCCGGTTACTTCAAGGGCATCCTGCGCGACGTGGCCGCCATCCGCTTGCCGGGCCCGACGGGCGGCTGGGCGGCCTACTACGCCGCCTGCCCCAGCATGGAACGGGCGCAAGAGGACGCCAAGCTGCGCCTGATGGAGCAGTTGCTCGCGCGCTTCAAGCCCGCGACCGTGCTGGATCTGGGTGCCAACACCGGGCGCTTCTCGCTGCTGGCGGCGCGCGCCGGCGCGCGCGTGACGGCCCTCGACCAGGACGATGCCAGCATGGCCTTGCTCTACCGCGAGGCCAAGGCCGAGCGCCTGCCGATCCTGCCCTTGGTGCTGGACCTGGGCAACCCCACGCCCGCCACGGGCTGGTGCGCCGCCCAGCGCCCAAACGCGCTGACGCGCTTCGCGAGCGACATGGCGCTGTTCCTGGCGCTGATCCACCACCTGGTCTTCACGGGCAACCACTCGCTGGAGCAGGTGGCCCAGCTGGCCAGGCGCGTGGCGCGGCGGACCGCCGTGGTGGAGTGGGTCGGCCCCCAGGACGCCATGGCCAAGTACCTGGCACGCACGGCCACCAAGGACTTCGGCTTCTATACGCTCGAGAACCTGGTCGCCGCGCTCGAGGCCCAGGGCTTCGCCGTGGAGGCGCTCGCGCCCCACGCGCCGGACCGCCGGCTGTTGGTCTGCTCGTGCCTTCCTTCCTGAAGACCTGGGGCGCCATCACGGGGGCGCTGCCGCTGGTGTTGGCCTGGTGGATCTACAAGCTCGCCATCACGGTTTCGTCGCAGGCCGGGGCCATGCGCACCTGGGCCGTGTTCGAGGTGCTGGGGCTGGGCGCGGTGGTCGCCACGGGCCTGGTGGCCGCCTTGCTGCGGCGCTGGGTGCGGCCGCCCACCGGCGGGCTGGCCATCGCCTTCTACGGCCTGGTGCTGGCCAACGTGGCGCTGACGGGCCTGAGCATCTTCTTCCTCACGCCGCGCTTCGCCCCCAAGCTGGTGCTGGTGGGCCTCGCGGTCTTGATGGCCACCCTGTTCATCCGCTTCGTGCGCTCGGAGCCGGAGACGCGCGCCTTCATGGCCCGCGCGCTCTGGTTGGGCGGGCTGGCGCTGGTGGTGGGCCTGTTCCTGCCCGCGCCCTGGGTGATCGCGACCAGCCTGCATGACCGCCCGCACCTGCCCGTGAGCCCTTTGGCGGCGGCCCTGCCGCGGCGGCCGGACGCGCCCAAGCACATCGTGCTCGTGACCTTCGACGCCCTGCGCGCGCGCAGCACCTCGCTGGGCAACCCGAACTCGGGCGCGACGCCTACGCTGGCGGCCCTGGCGCGGGAATCGACCGTCTTCACGAACATGCGCGCCGCCAGCGACAACACGCTGGTGAGCCTGCCCACCGTCTTGACGGGCGTGCGCCCCAGCGACTACTTCCCGCACATCGGCAACAACAGCATCTACCTGCGCGAGGGCTTCCTGACCGGCATCGCAGGGTTTTTGGCGCCGGCGGGCTACCATGCCTATTACGCCACCATGCTGGTCAACCCCCTGATCTTCGGGCTGGAGAACGAGTTCACGGCGGGCCGCATGACGAGCGGCATGTTCCGCCGCAACCAGTTCAACACGCGCCAGTTCCTGCCCCTGGCGCCGGCCTTCGCCTGGACGCGCGAGAAGCTGGCCGGGCACTGGGACGACGACGCCGACCTCGGCCGCAACGAGGTGCTGGCGACGGCGGAGACCTTCCAGGACGGGCTGCGCTACTTGCAAAACGACCCCGGCCCGGCCTTCCTGTGGGTGCATGTGGCCGTGCCGCACACGCCCTACTACGACGTGCCCGCGTCCGCCGCCGCCGAGCCCGGCGACCCCGCGCGCTTCCAGCGCGTCACGGAGGCGCAGGTGGCCGCGGCGTCCCCGGCGCGGCTGCGCGAGTACGAGCAGATTTACGAGCATTACGTGCACTTCGGCGACGCGCAGCTGGGCCGCTTCCTGGCCGGCCTGCGTGCGGCCGGGCTGTACGACGACACCATGGTGGTCGTGACCTCGGACCACGGCGAGGACTTCGGACAGCCGGGCCACATCCCGCACGGCAACGGCATCGCCACGGAGGACATCAGCCACGTGCCCCTGCTGGTCCACCTGCCGGGGCAGCACGAGGCGCGCCGCGTGGACGCCCTGGTGGGCCACCGCGACCTGGTGCCCACGGTGCTCGACCGCGTTTACGGCCATGTGCCGGCCGGCCTGGCGGGCTTGCCCTTGCTGGCCGGGCCGATCCCGACGGATCGCTACCTCTTCACTTGGGCGATGAGCACGAAGTACATCCCGGCGCTCAAGCAGGCCCAGACGATCGCGGCCTTCCACGAGCAATACAAGTACCTGGTCCGCTATCCCACGCGCGAGGAGAGCCTTTACGACCTGAGGCAGGACCCGGAGGCCACCACCAACCTGGCGGGTCACTTCCCGGAGGAGGTGACGCTGATGCGCGACCACTTGCGCAAGGAGCTCACGCCTTGAGCCCACATCAGCCCGACCAGCGCCAGCAGCAGGCCCCAAAGGGACAGCGCCAGCCCGGCGTAGACCGGCAGCGGGGCGTACGTGAAGGCCACCACGTGTTCGCCGGCAGGGATGGGCACGCCGCGGAACAGCACGTCGGCGGGGACGATCGCGGTGGTCCTGCCATCCACCGTGGCACGCCAGCCGGCCGCGTAGGTTTCGGCCAGCACCAGCATGCCGGGCTGGGAAGCGTGCGCGCGCACCACCACCGTGTTTGCGCTGCGCCGTTCCACCACGGCCGGCGTGATCGGCTCGTCCCGGTCCTGCCAGCCGTCGAGCGCCCGTCCACCCATGGTCTCGGCCAGCACGCGCCGGTGGAAGCGGGCCGGGGTGGCCGCGAGCCGCTCGGCGGCGGCCTGCGGGTCCTCCGCCACCCAGTCCGCGCCGTAAGCCACCCAGGCGCGCGGCAGCGCCGTAGGGTTGTGGAAGACCGCCAGCGCGCCGTCGCGGAAGGCCACCGGGTAGCCCGCGGCCGCCAGCTTGTCGGCGAGGGGCCCCGGCGGCGCGAGCACGTAGGCCACGTTGGCCAGGTCCAACAGGCCCGGGCGGAAGTCGGGTTCCAGGCCTAGCTGGCTGCTGAGGGGATGGGGCCCGGCGTGCAGGGCCCGGTGGAATGCCACGTAACGCCGGTTGAGGAAGGCGTCCACCAGCTCGAAGCCCTCGAGCCCGTAGAACACATGGGTGTCCGCGCGCGGCGCGTCGCCCGCGATGCGCATGCCGGCCGCGTTCGCATGCAAGAACCGCACGGCCGGAGTTGCGAAGGGGGTGAAGGGGGCCAACGGCGGCAACGCGAGGCGGGTGCTGGCGATCAGCTCCGCGGTCCCCAGCGCCAACACCGCGGGCGCCAGCCAGGCAGCGGGCCGGCGGCGGGTCAGCAGCACCAACAGTCCGACCGCGAGCGCGGTGGCGGTGAAGGACTGGTACAGCAGCGCCCGCCCGCCCTCGAGGCGGGCCAGGTCGAAGAGCGCCAGGCCGGCGAGCCCCACGGCGGTCGCCGCCGCGAGCCTGCGGGGCCCGGCGCTGCCGTCTCGTGCCAGCCGATCGAGGCCCACGCCGCCCAGCAGAGCCAGCGCCAGGGCCGCCAGGCCCACCGCGTAGAAGGAGTTCGGCGCGACCGGCAGCCAGTGGAGCGGGGAGGTCGGGGGGAACAGCACCAGCGCCGCGGCGGTCCAGCCAAGCAGGCAACCGGCTACCCGCCGCACCGGCCCGGCCCCCAGCCCTGCCGGCAGGCAGGTCAGGGCTGCCGCGCCCACGAAGCTGTTGAAGTAGCCCGTGACCTGCTGCGCCTCCGGCGAGGTCAGGTGGGCCTTGAGCAGCCGCAGCGCGGTTGGCAGCGGCCAACGGCTCCCCATGCCCGCGAAGTAGGAGTGCTCTCGATCGAACAGGTAGCTCTGGGTCTCGCGCAAGTAGGCCAGGAAGGGCACCACCGCCACGCCGGCGATCGCCACGCCCAGCGCCACGGCACGCCCGAGCGCCAGCCAGCCGCCGGGCGTGCCGGCAAGCCCCAAAGCCGCGCTGGTCACGGCCGCGCCCGCGGCGTAAAGCGCCGTTTCCGGGTGGCCCCACAGGCCGGTGCAGCCGATCATGAGGCCGAACAGCGCGACGTCGCGCGGAAGCTGGCGAGCGATCAGGCGCTCACCCGCCCACAGCAGCCAGGGGAGCAGCGCCAGCGGTACGCCCAGGGCCAGCTGCACCCAATAGGTGAAGAAGCCCGACAGCGCGAAGCTGATCCCGACGAGGGCGGCTGCCGGCGGCGTGCAGCCCAACCGCCGCGCCAGCACGAGCGCCCCGCAGGCGGCCAGCAGGAAGCGGCCGGCCACGTTCCACGAGGCGGCCGGGCCGAGCGCGCCGGTGCCGTAGCAACACAGCCACTTGATTGGCTCGAAGGGCGCGGCCTGGCCGTTGGCCATCAGCGGTGCGCCACAGCCCATGTTGGGCAGCCACATGGGCAGCTCGCCCGCCCGGAAGGTGGCCAGCATGAACGTATCCCAGGCCTGGAAGAGCAACAGCGCGCTGGGATCGAAGAGCGGCAAGGGCAGCGGGCGGGGGCCGCCGTACAGCGGGTCCTTGGCCGGTAGGTCCACCAACGCGTCGATCGCGGCATGGCCCGCCAGCGCTTCGTGGAAGCACAGGCCGACCACCGCGACCAGGAAGGCGGCTGCCAGCGCCCACCCCCACCGGCCCCGGGCCAGGCCCACCGCCGCTAGGGCGCCGCGGATGGCGTGGCCGTGCCGTCCGCGTTGGCGGGATCCGGCGCCGTGAGGGGGCCCGCGGCGACGTAGTCGACCTGGATGCGGGGCCAAACGGCGCCGGCCTTGAGGTCGGCCACGGGGTTGCTGCCGATCCAGAAGCGCGTGGGGCGGCGCTTGCTCTGGAAGGTGCCGACCTCCGTTTGCTCGAAGATCACGCGGTAGGTCGTGCTGCCGTCGTTCTCGATGCGCAGCCGGTGGGGCAGGGCGGGGAGGTAGCCCTTGGTGCCCTGGAAGGTTGGCGCGCCGTTCTCGGTGTCGAAGTTGAACTGGAGGTTGTTGTAGAACCAGGTGGTGCTCATGAAGGGCTTGGTGATGGGCTTCTCGCCGGGCGTTTCCGCGGGCAGGTAGTCGAGACTGAAGCTGATGTTGGTGCCGCCCGTGACCACCGTGTAGGCGACCTCCAGGAAGAACGGCCCGCTGGCGGGGAAGACCGCTTGCTTGGCGAGCACGTAGGGGAAGTTCTTCTGGTTGTTGGTGTTGAGCAAGTCCAGCTTGCCGTTCTCGAACCGGATGATGCCGCTCTGCGGGAAGGAGGCCCAGCGCGTGGGGTCCAGCACCGTGCCGTCGAAGTCGTCGCGGAAGCCCTCCGTGGGCGCGGGCGTCGCGCTGGCCGTGGCCGACGGGGCGACGCTGGGGCCCGGCGTGCAGACCGCGGCCACCGTATTGGGCACGACGGCCGGCGTGACGGTCTGGGGGGACGGGCAGCCGGCCACGAGGACCGCCGCGAGCACCAGCGGGAGGCGGGGGAACATTGCCACGGGAAGGTCCTTTCGTCCGGGAGGGTCGGCCGGCCCCAGTGTAGCCCGAGGATCGGGCGGCCGGGTAAGGCGGGGATCACACCAAAGGCGTGGTAAAATCCAGGTCTGGAGGCGCGCCCGTGATCAACCCGTACCCCGGCATCGGCCCTATCGACCACATCGGCATCGCCGTGGTCGACCTTGAAGCGGCCCTGCGGTTCTACCACCACACGCTGGGGCTGGCGGCCCCCGTGATCGAGGAGGTGCCGGACCAAATGGTCCGCACGGCCATCTTCGGCAGCGGCGACGGCCGCATCGAGCTCCTGGAGTCTACCGACCCCGACGGCCCGATCGCCAAGTTCATCGCCAAGCGCGGCGAGGGCATCCACCACGTGGCCCTGCGCGTTACGGACGTGAAAAGCAAGCTCATGGAGCTGGAGGCGCAGGGCGTGACCTTGATCGACCGCACGCCGCGCATCGGCGCGGGCGGCCACCACATCGCCTTCGTGCACCCCAAGGCGACGGGCGGCGTGCTGCTGGAGCTCTGCCAGCACTGCGAGCCGGACCCGCAGGAGCCTTCGCGGCATTGACCCACTGCAAGATCTGCGGCGGGCCCGCCGCCCTGCGCTGCGAGGTGCCGGCCGACCGGCATCCCGGCGTGGCGGAGCCCCAGGGCCCGTTGGTCCCCTACTATGCCTGCGCGCGCTGCGGCTTCTTGGCCTCTAGCCACCTGGACGACGGCGGCGACTCGCCCTACGACGCGGCCTACTTCACGGCCGTGGACCCCGGCGGCGAGACGCGCGACGGGCTGCCCACGGCGCTGGTGGGCCAGGCCGAACGCTGGCTGGGGCGCCGCGCCGTGGACGTTTTGGACTTCGGCAGCGGCACGGGGCGCGCCGTGGCGAAGCTGCGCGACGCCGGCTATGCCGCGTGCGGCGTGGACATCATCGCCCCCGAGGTGGCCGCGGAGCACATCCTGGTGGGCCCCCTGACGGCCGAGGGCTGCTACGACGTGGTCACGGCCGTGGAGGTCTTCGAGCACCTGCCCGACCCGATCGCCGCCACGCGCGCCGTGGCCGCGAGCTTGCGGCCGGGCGGGCTCTTGGCCATGACCACCGCCCTGCACGACCCCGCCACACTCGACCCGGGTTGGTGGTACCTGGCGCCCGGCGCCGGGCACATCTCGCTGTTTACGGCACCAGCGCTGCACGCCCTGGCACGCGCGGCGGGCTTCGTACCGCTGATGACCACGCCCACCAACCACCTGTGGGTGAAGGGGCCGCTGCCGCCGGGCGGGGCGGCCTGGCTCAGGGCGCGGGTGCTGCTGGGGCGTCTCGCCGACAAGCTGCGGCGAGGCGGTCGAGCGAGAACGCCAGGAGGGCCAGGAGCAGGGTGACGACGAGGGCGATCGCCGCGCGCGGCAGCGGCGTGAGCAGTTGTAGCCACGGCCACATGTCGGGTACGGACTGGGCGCGTTCGCGGTACTGCTCGACGGGCAGCGGGCCGTTCGGCCGCGGCGTCGCGAGCGCCCGGACAGCCCCCGCCAGCGTGGCTGGCAGCGCTTCGGCCGCGAGCACCAGCGGGCCGTGGTCCGGGTCGGCCATCAGCTGCTGGATCGATTGGTTTGGGTGGGCGGCGCGGTTGCGCTCGTAGAGGTAGTTGAAGTTCTGCGGCACGGCCACCAGCTGGACCAGCAATCCTAGCCCGCCAATCCCCAGCCAGAGTGCCTGCCGCGTGGGCCGTTGCTGCCAGAGCGTGGCCGCGGGCAAGAGCAAGAAGGGCTGGAAGACGTAGGCGTAGCGCTGGCCCCAGGCCCAGTCGCTGAGCCCCCACGCGCCCACGTAGAAGCCCAACAGCGGTCCCAGCGCACAGGCCAGCATCCCGGCGAGGGCCGGGTGGGCTTGGGCGAAGCGGCGCGCGCCGACGAGGCCCAGCAGGGTGGCCGGCGCGAACCAGAACAGGCCGTCCGCCGGGTTGAAGCTGTAGTGCCAGAGGTTGGACAGCGTCCAGGCCGGGCGCCCGCCCGGCGGCAGCACCACCGCGCCCTGCACCAGCCGGTAGTTCTCGAGGCTGGTGACGTGGCCGTAGCGTGCCAGGTTGTACCAGAGCGCCGCGGCCACGGCGCCGGCCAGCGGCAGCGCCACCAGTCCCAGCGCCTTGCCCAACCGGGCGGGCTCGCCGCGGTGGCGGTAGACCAGCCAGGCCAGCGCCCCCGGCGCCACCACGGCGAGCACCAGCCGGATCGAGACGGCCGCGGCCAGGCAGGCCCCGGCGCCCAGCAGCAGGCCCGGGCGCGCCAACCGCTCCTCGCTCGCCCGGTAGAGCAAATAGCAGGCCGCGAACAGCGCGCAGGTGGCCGCGGGCTCGCTCCAGGCGGTCTTGGCGTAGGGCCAGACCATGGTGCCCAGCCCCAGCGCGGCGGCCGCGAAGAGCACGCTCTTGGCCTCGTAGCCCAGCCGCCGGGCGAAGACGGCCACCAGGGCCACCAGCGCGCCGCTGACGACGGCGTTCTGCAGCGCGATGCAGAAGCGCGCCACGTAGTCGACCTTCAACCAGGGCAGCACCGAGCCCACCGCGTGCCCCACCAGGTAGCCCGGCAGCATGAACACGCTGGCGCCCAGCGGGAACCAGGCGCAGCGCTGGCCGCCCACGCCCTCCGTCCAGCCTTCCGGGAAGAAGACCCGGCCGGTGCGCCACCAGGCGTCCAGCGCCAGGTACTTCTGGACGTCGTCGGAGGCGTAGAAGTGGCCGCCGCTGGTGAGCAGGTACAGGCAGGCGAAGGTGGTGAACAGCCAGAAGGGCATGGGGGGTGTGTACCCAAATGGAAGGGCCGCCCCGGTGAGGGCGGCCCGTGGAAGAGGTCTTTAGACCTTCGCGAGCTGCTTGAGCTGCTTCTCGACCTCGTCGATCACCTCGTAGGTGCGCAACGGGATCTTGCAGCCGGCTTCGGTCAAGGCCTTGACCTTGGCCTCGGCGGTGCCCTTGTTGCCGCTCACGATGGCGCCCGCGTGGCCCATGCGCTTGCCCGGGGGGGCGGTGCGGCCGGAGATGAAGGCCACGACCGGCTTGGTCATGGTCTTGATGAACTCGGCCGCGGTCTCCTCGTCGGAGCCGCCGATTTCACCGGCCATCACGATGATCTCCGTCTCCGGGTCCGCCTCGAACATGCGCAGGCAGTCGATGAACGGGGTGCCGATGATCGGGTCGCCGCCGATGCCGACGCAGGTGCTGATGCCCAGGCCGCGCGCCTGGCACTCCGCGGCCAGCTCGTACGTGAGCGTGCCGGAGCGGCTGATCATGCCGATGTTGCCGCGCTTGAAGATGTGCGCGGGCATGATGCCCAGCTTGGCCTCGCCGGGGGTGATAAGACCCGGGCAGTTGGGCCCGATCAGGCGGGACTTCGAGACCTGCAAGCGGTCGTAGACCTTGATCATGTCGTGCATCGGCACGCCCTCGGTGATGCAAACCACCAACGGCACGCCGGCGTCGAAGTTCTCCAGCATCGAGTCGGCCGCGAACGGGGGCGGCACGAAGATGATGCTGGCGTTGGCGCCGGTCTTGGCGATGGCTTCCTTGACGGTGTTGAAGATGGGGAAGCCGTTGACGTCGTTGGTACCGCCCTTGCCCGGGGTGACGCCGCCGACGATGTTGGTGCCGGATTCCTTCATCTTGAGGGTGTGGAAGGCGCCCTCGCGGCCGGTGATGCCGCAGACTATGAGCTTGGTGTTCTTATTTACTAGGATACTCAATGTATTCTCCTTACTACCGCTCTTAGCCGCGGGCGCTACTTCAGGCCGGCGAGCGCGACGACCTTTTGGCCGGCGTCTTGCATGCTGGACGCGGGGGTGAACTTGTCGCTGGAAGCCAGGATGGCCTGGCCCTCGGCTTCCGCCGTGCCCGCGAGGCGCACCACCACCGGGATGGTGATGTCCATGGTCTTGGTGGCTTCGATGATGCCCTTGGCGACGTCGTCGCAGCGGGTGATGCCGCCGAAGATGTTGATCATGATGCCCTTGAGGCCTTCCTCCATCATGACGATCTCGAGCGCGTTCTTGACCACGTCGGCCTTGGCGCCGCCGCCGATGTCGAGGAAGTTGGCGGGCTTGCCGCCTTCACGCGAGACCACGTCCAGGCTGGTCATGACCAGGCCCGCGCCGTTGCCGATGATGCCGATGTTGCCGCCGAGGTGCACGAAGGTCAGGCCGCGACGGGTCGCTTCCTCTTCGATCTCGTGGCCGTCCTCGGACTCCTTCCAGCCGGCCAGGTCGCCCTGGCGGAAGAGCGAGTTCTCGTCGATGTTGATCTTGGCGTCGGCGGCGATCATGCGGCCGTCCTTGGTGATGGCGAGCGGGTTGATCTCGGCCAGGTCCGCGTCAACACCGATCATGCAGGTGTAGAGCGAGCGCAAGAAGGCGCTGGCTTCCTTCACGTACTTGGGGTTCAGGCCGCCGCCGAAGATCAGCTCGCGGATCTGGAAGTCCGTCAGGCCGACCGCGGGGTCGACCCAGACCTTGGCGATCTTCTCGGGGGTCTTCTCCGCGACCTCTTCGATCTCGACGCCGCCCTCGGACGAGGCCATCACGATCACGCGCTTGGCGTCGCGGTCGACCAACATGCCGATGTAGTACTCCGTCTCGATCTCGACGGCTTCTTCCACGAGGACCTTCTTGACCTTGAGGCCCTTGATGTCCATCCCGAGGATGGCCTTCGCGGCTTCATAGGCTTCTTCGGCGTTGTTGGCGATCTTGATGCCGCCCGCCTTGCCGCGGCCACCCACGTGCACCTGGGCCTTGACCGCGACCTTCTTGCCGATTTCCTGGGCGATGCGCTTGGCATCTTCCGGGTTGTCGGCCACGCGGCCCTTGGTGGTCGGGATGTTGTACCGCTCCATCAGGAGCTTGCCCTGGTACTCGTGGATCTTCATCGAAACCCTCGTCTCTTTCACAGTGTTAGCTAGATACCGCGCGGTGGCGCGAGGCGAGGGATTCTAGCACGAACGATCGGCCAGCCGCCAACGGCGGGGGCTGCCACCAGATGATGTTGATTCCGGCCTGAAGCGCGATGTTGTGATGTTCGTTACATTTCTTGGCATGACAGGCGGAGATCGGCATGTTAAAACCGTGGGCCAAGCAAGCGATGAAGTCGGATAAACTTCGGTGAATGTGGCGAATCGACGCCAGAGTCGCCATGGTTTCGTGGGACGGGAGTGGAGTTTGAAGGGTTGGAAGGGCACACTGGCCTTGGGGGCCAGCATCGCGTTGTTCGCCGGACCCGGGTGCGAGCGTTCGCTGCCGCCCGGCGTGTTTTCGGCCGGCGCGGGCTTGTCGCTGGGCTTTACCGCGGCGCGTCATGTACAGGCCGGTGAAGTTGCCGCGTTCACGCGATTGGCCGTCAAGCTAACGGGCCCCAACCTGGTTGGCGAGTCTCAGCTGGTGGTGCTCTCCGCCGCGGAGGTGGCCGCTGGATCGCATTTGTTCGACCACTTACCGCCAGGGCCCGTGCATGTGGTGGCGAACGCCTTCAACGCTGCCGACCAAGTGGTGGCCTGGGGGAACTGCGACGCCGTAATTGCGCCGAGTGGCGTGGTTGGAGCGAGCTTGACCTTACGGGATACAGAGGGCGGCTACGAGGCCGTTTACCACTGTCCGGCCCTGTGTGGTCCGCCGCCGACACCTACGCCAGAGCCGACTCCGACACCTACGCCAGTGCCGACTACGACACCTACGCCAGTGCCGACTCCGACACCTACGCCAGTGCCGACTCCGACACCTACGCCAGAGCCGACTCCGACACCTAC
>JAQBPE010000237.1 GCA_028287685.1 Cyanobacteria bacterium RYN_339
CGCGGGCGAAGGTGGCCTGCTCGTCGCCGATGATCCGGCCGCTGTTGGAGTCGCCCAGGATGTCGCTCGTAAGGCTGGGATCCTGTTGGATCAGGGCGGCGGCGATCGGGGCGATCGCGCGCGCCGACTCGTCGTTCGAGCCGCCTTCGCTGACCATCCGCTGGATGAAGCTGCGCGACACGCTCTCCGGCATGGCCTGGATTTGCTGGGCCATGGCCGCCGGGTTGTCGCGGCCCGCCGCGCGCAACATCTGCATCGCGCCTTCGATCGACGCGGAGCTCATGTTGTTCACCACGTCGTTCGACAGCATGTTCGGGTTGGAAACCATCAAGGAGCCCACCAGCTGGCCGATCGCCGGCTGGGACGACTCGTCGTTCTGATCCGCCTGCAGGCGTTGCACCATCGCCATGCGCACCTCGGCCGGCTGCCCGAGCATGCCGGGGCTGGTCGCCAGCCCCATCAGCTGGTCGGCGGGCAGATCCCGGATCCGCTGGACCGCCGCTTGCGTCTCGGCGGCCGTGGGCGCTGCAGCTGCAGGCGCGGGGGCGGCGCCACCAGCGGGCTCGGTAGGGGCGGCGGCCCGGGATACCGCCTGCATCACGGCGCGCGTGCGCGGTCCCTCCAGGCCGTCGGCCGTCAGGTGGCCGCTGGGCCCCAGGGCGGAGCGGCCCTCGGCCGAATGCGCCCAATCCTGGCCTTGTGTCGTGCTCAGCCACTCGTTCAAGCGGCCCTGGTTGGCGCGCACGGCGTCGCCGCGCTCCGTGATCCCGGTGGTCATGGCGGTGCGATCGCCGGCCGTCAGGTCATGCGCGTCGGCACCACGCGTGTTCATGTCGTAGTCCCCGGTCCTTTGCACGCGGTCCTGGACCAGGTTGGCGAACTCGTCGGCCGACAAGTCGTTGTTGCCGTCCGCATCGTAGAGGTCGAACTCCTGCGCCAGCCGGTTGGTCGAATCCTCGAGGCGGTCCCCTGCGCCGCCTTCGGTCTGGAGGCGATCGTTGACGAAGGCCTGGCGAGTCAGCGGGCCGCTGCCGCCCGCGACCCGCTCGTGCTCCGCGTCCGTCCGCGTGCGCGTGGCCGCCAAGTCGGCGCGGGGCGCCGGCGGGGTGGGCGGCGTAACGGGGGGCTGGACGGGCCGGCCACCGGCCGCGCTGACATCGGCGAACGCCACCATGATGGAACGGTGCTTGAACATGCGAACTCCTCCAACTTGCGCGTGCGGCGACTGCTCGTTTCTTACCCGCTGCAGCGGACGGCGTACCGGCGCCTTGGGAGTATCGACCGGACGCTGACAGGCCGCTGACAACAGCCGGCGATCGCGATGAATTTCGCCTTAAACATGGCGGCGAAGCCCTTAACCTACCGGGTATAAGACCGCTCAGGAGGACCGACGACCATGGAGGAACCCTGGAGCGAGCCCGCCCAGCCTGCCGCCCCTACCGATCGCTTGGGCGCGCTGCGCCGCAGCATCACGGGCAAGCTGAACGAAGCCACGGCCAAGCTGGCGGAAGCCAAGGGCCTGGATTACCAGGGCGCGATCGGCCAGCACCTGGAAGTGATGAAGCAAGAACTGGGCGCCGTGAAGCAGGATCTGGGCCAGAGCGGCCTGGGCCTGGTCGCCAAGGGCCTGGCCCGCGGCATCCAGGGCGATCAACCGCCGCCGCCCGCCCCCGAGCCCACCGAGGACCCGCTGGCTTTCTCGCGCCAGGCCTTCCTGGACGAGCTGGCCCTGGTCGAGCACGAGGAGAAGACGGCCTCGCGCAAGCGCATGGCCTTCATCGTGGCCTACGTGCGCGAGCCCGGCAGCAACCCGCTCTTCGCCGATCGCACCCTCATGTACAAGATCCTGACCGCCGAGCGCGCTTACCAGCACAAGCTGCTAGGCGAGACCAACCAGGCGTTGGCCAAGCTGCCGCCCCCGCCCTCCCAGTTCGGCATCAGCGCGGAGGAAGCCCTCGCCGACGAGCGGCTGTTGGCCCAGGAAGAGCTCCGCGCCACCTGGAAGAAGCAAGTCAAGCAGGCGACCACGCTGCAGGCCCAGATGTTCAAGCTGCTCCAGCAGCTTACGGGCGTCACCAACGCGGAAGCCGGCGAGGGGTTCGTGCCGGATGCCGCCGTCCCAACGGTGACGGAGAAGTCTAGCATCAACGAGGCGCTGGACGTGGCGAGCCAGCTGTTGGCCCAGCGGCGGAAGAAGACGCCCTAGACGGGCCGGCTGAAGAGCGTGCGCAGGATCGCGTGGTCCTTGAAGGTGGTGGCCAGCTGGCCCAGCGGCAGCACGATCGGCCGCAGCGCCTCCAGATCGAGCTCGCCCGCGCGGACCTTGACCACCGCGGCCTTCAGCGCCTCGTAGCGCTGGTAGGCCTCGCGCAGCCGCGCCACGGTGTCGGCGTCTCCCGTCAGGGCCATCGCCAGCACCTTGGCCTGGCGGCCTTCCGGCGTCAGCACCATGCCCACGTTGTGGCCCAACCCCTTGTCCACCGTCTCGAGCGCCAGGCGCGCCACCACCATGCGGGCGGCCAGCGCCTGGCCGAGGGCGATCGCCTTTTTGACCCCCTCGTCCCGCCGCTCCAGCGCCTTGCGCTTCTCCTCGGGCGAGGCCGTCGGCGGGGCCAGCACGCCCGTACGCGTGGAGGCAGGCGGGAACAGCACGGCCAGGATGCGGTCGCGCTTGAGCTCCATGGGCAGGTTGGTCAGGAAGAAGACGTTGCGGCGCAGCTGATCCAGGTCGATGCCGGCCGGCTGGACCAGGGCCGCGCCCACCTGCTGGCAGCGGAAGATGGCCACCTGGACCGATTGGGCCAGCTTGGGGTCCTCCGCGAACACTTCCACCAGGTACTCGATGGTTTGCCTGGCGTTGGGCGGCAGGGGGTGCTTGAAGGGCTTCGGCAGCACGCCGGGCATCGGCAGCTTCGCCGCCTTGCAGACGTGGATCATGAGCTCGATGCGTGGCTCGATGCGGGTGATCAGCTGCACGGCCTTGGCGAACAGCTCCCCGTCGGTCGACGGGGTACTGGCGCGAGGCAACGCCCCCGTGCTGGACGCCGGCAGGCGCTGGGTCGGGGTGGAGGACTTGGGGGCCGAGGATTGGAAGTTGTCCTTGTTCATTGCGGCGTGGGCGCCATGATACAGGACGGACGCCCACCCGTCTGGTACAATCGGGCTGCTCCCGCCCGTACCCCGCGAACCAGGCCCGATGCCGACCCCACCTGACTTGCCGTCCCGTTACGAGCACCGCGCCCAGCTGGGCGCGGGCGGCATGGGCGCGGTGTGGAAGGTGTTCGACCGCGAGCGCGGCGAAGAGGTCGCGCTCAAGACCTTCGCGCCGGCGGAGGGCGTTGACGTTGCCGAGGCGCGCTTCCTGTTCAAGCAGGAGTTCTGGGCGATGGCTTCGCTGGGCCATCCGCACCTGGTGGCCGCCTACGACTACGGCGAGACGTCCGACGGCACGCCCTACTTCACGATGGCGCTGGTGCCCGGCCACGACTTGGGGACGGATTTACCCCGCCCGGAGGCGGAGGTGCGGGCCTGGCTGCCCGGCGTGCTCGCGGCCCTGGGCCACCTGCATGCGCACGGCTGGCTGCATGGCGACCTCAAGCCCGAAAACGTGCGGCTCGGTGACGACGGCCGCGCCACCTTGATGGATTTGGGCCTGCTGCGCCGCCAGGGCGAGGCCGCGGGCCCGGTGCGCGGCACGCTCGCCTACCTGGCCCCCGAGGCCATCCGCCAGGGCCCGCTGGACGGCCGCGCCGACCTGTACGCCCTGGGCGCGGTGCTCTTCCATGCGCTGACCGGTCGGCCGCCCTTCGAGCAGGCCGATACGCTGGGGCTGCTGCGTGCCCACCTGGACGCCACGCCCCCCGCCGCCCGCACGCTGGCGCCCGAGCTTTCGCCGGCCTTCGACGCCGCCTTGCGCCGCCTGCTGGCGAAGGACCCCGCGGCACGCTTCCCGGACGTGGCGGCCTTGGGCGAGGCGCTGGAGCTGGAGGTCGCGCTGGAGGCCTCCCAGGGCCTGCTGGCCGCGCCGCTGGTCGGGCGCGACGAAGCACTCGCCACCCTGCGTGCGGCCGCCCTGCAACCGGCCGGCGAGGCCTGGGCCGTCACGGGCGAGCCCGGCG
>JAQBPE010000292.1 GCA_028287685.1 Cyanobacteria bacterium RYN_339
CCGTTACGCTCAGCCAGTGGCTGGGATCCGCGTTGGAAGCCACGGAGCTGGAGCCCTCGGCCCAATCCGAGAACCCGGAAAACCCTGCCTTGCCGATCCTGGCCGTGGAAATCGGCCGCGACCTGGCGCCCGTCGTCCGGCGCGCCTTCCCCGAGCGCGTCGCCACCGTGCGCACGCGCGTGGCCCAGGACCTGGGCTTCTTCATCCCGCGGGTCGATCTCCATGTGCTGGGTGGCCTGCCGCCGCGCGGCTACCGCCTGTCCGTGCGCGGCGTCCTGATGGCGAGCGGCACGCTGCTGCCCGCGGAGGCCGTGGACACGATCGCGCTGGAGCTCGACCTGGCGGCGCGCACCCAGGCTGCCGCCCTGCTGACGCTCGATGCCAGCCAGGCCCTGTTGGACGAGCTCGCCGTGGAGCACCCTGTGGCGGTGGCCCAGGCCCTCGATAAGATCGGCCTGCCGGTCTTGCATGCCGTGTTCCTGGGTCTGCTGCGCGAGCAAGTCGGCCTGCGCGATCTGGCCGGCCTGGTCGACGCGCTGGTGGGCCTCGCGGACACGGCGAGCAGCGCCCCGCTGCTGATCGAGCACGTGCGCCGCAGCCTGGCGCCCCAAATCGGCCAACGCGTGGCCGATGTCAACGGCGTGATCACCGCGCTGGAGCTGGACGCCAACTGGGACGAAGACCTGGCGACCCTGCCCGGCGGGTTCTACGCCGCGAGCGGCGAACGCGCCATCTCGCAAGACCTCCAAAGCGCCTGCCGCGAGGCGATCGCCCGCCTGGTGCCCGCCGGCCACCGCCCGGTGCTGATCGTGCCGCGCCGCTTCCGCCCGCTGGTGGCCGAGGCGTTGGTGCAAGTGGTGCCCCGCCTGGCCGTGCTGGCGCCGGACGAGTTGGCCCCGCGCTACGAGGTCCGCCTGGTGGGCCGCGTCGAGCGCCCGTCGCGCATTGCGGATGACGTCGGGCTGCTGACCATGCCCGATCGGATCGCCCGTCCAATTGTATAATCCTTAGCGGCAACCCCCGGTCCCGATCAGGAGGCCCCATGTCCAACTCGTCGTCCAACACGCTCGCCCTGTTGATCGCGCTCGGCGCGGGCGCCATGGTGGGGCTTTCCGCCTCCAGCCAGAAGCCCAAGCTGCCGCAGCTGGGCGGTCCGCGCGCCAGCCTGGACGCGGCCCAGCCGCTGCCCGCCGTGGAGCTCGCCTTGGGGAGCGCGCTGGTCGAGGCCGGCGGCCACCTGCGTGAGAACGTGAACCAGGTGCCCCTGGCCATCCGCAACTCGCTGGGCTTCGGCCCTGCCGGCTTCTCCGTGAAGGAGGACATCGACCTCCCGCACGAAGGCTACGCCGTGCGGCTGCGGGGCCTGACGGTCGCCAGTGGCCAGGTCCGCGTGGGCAAGCTGTTGGCGCTGGGCGCGCATGACGACGTGGCCGGCGAGGTGGTGGAGCTGCCCGTGGGCAACCGCCAGGGCGTCTGGATCGACGAGCAGGATGCCGGACAGGCCCGGCTGCTGGGCTACGACGTGTTGGAGCCGGGCTTCGTGCTCGCCCTGCACGTGGACACGGTGTTGCGCCGCCACCTGCATGAGCTGTTGACCCGCGAGGAGGCCTACCGCCTGCTGGATCGCGCCAAGCAGCAGGCCCCGCGCACGATCGAGGAGCTGACCACGCGCCTGGAGACCGGCCGGATTCAGAAAGTCTTGCAAGCCCTGCTGCGCGAGCAGGTCAGCCTGCGCGACCTGCCGCTGGTGCTGGAGCTGCTGTCGGACGCGGCCGCCAAGAACCAGGAGCCCGAAGCGCTGATCGAGGAGGTCCGCGCCGGGCTGGCGCGTCAGCTCAGCGCCGCCCTCGCGGGCGACGACGACGTCTTGCATGTCCTGCCTCTCGGCCCTCGCTGGGAGCAGCTGCGCAACGCCCAGCCGGGCGACGCCGGCGTGCGCGACCTGGTCGGCCAGCTGCGCCGCCAGGTGGACGACGCCCGCGAGCACAACTTGCGCCCCGTGCTGGTGGCCCCGCGTGAGCTGCGCGCCGCCGTGCGCCGCATGATCGAGCGGGATCTACCGGATCTGCCCGTGCTGTCCGAGGCCGAAGTCGACCCGGCCTTCAAGCTGCAGCCGATCGCCGCGCTGACCACCGTGTAGCCCCTGGAAATCGTCATTTCCCATACCCGGAGCGACTTCGACGCCCTGGCCGCCACGGTGGCCGGGGCGAAGGTGCATTCGGGCGCGGTGCCGGTGGTGCAAGATACGCTGGACGGGCCGGTGGCGCGCTTCGTGGGGCTGCACAAGGACGCGCTGGGGCTCAAGCACCTGGCGGAAATCGATCTCGCCGCGGTCACGCGCGTGATCGTGGTGGACACCCAGAGTCCGGCTCGCCTGGGCCCGGTGGCCGCGGCGCTGGAGCGGCCGGACGTGGAGTGGGTGGTCTACGACCACCACCCGGCCATGGTGGGCGACCTGCCGCCATCGCCCGGCCGCCGCGAGGTCGTCGGGGCCGCCACCTCGCTGTTGGTGCAGGAGCTCGAACGCCGTAACGTTGTCGTCAAGCCGATCGAGGCCACGGCGATGGCCCTCGGCATCTACGCCGACACCGGCAACCTGACCTACCCGGGCACCCGACCTGCCGACGCCGCTGCCGTTGCCTGGCTGCTGGGCCAGGGCGCGCAGCTCGACGTGATCGCCCAGTTCAACCAGGCAGATCTGGAACCAGCGCAGCGTACGCTCTTACACGACCTTGTGGCGACGGCCGCGCCGGAGCCGCACCAGGGCCTAAAGGTGCTGGTGGCGGGTGCCAAGGTGGACGGTTATTTGGAGGGCGTGGCCCTGGTGGCCCACAAGCTGGTGGCGCTGCTGGAGGTGGACGTGGCCGTGCTGGTGGTGGAAATGGGCAAGCGCACCCAGTTCGTGGCACGCACGCGTGTGCCAAACCTCGATCTGCGGCCGCTGCTGGCCGACTGGGAGGTGCGCGGCCACCCGCAGGCCTGCAGCGCCCATGGCAAGCACCTGGCGCTGGCCGACGCGCTGGCCGGCGTGCGCGCGGGCCTGGCCGCGGTGCTACCGCCCGAGCCCGTGGCCAGCGACCTCATGAGCGCGCCGGTGCGCACCGTTCCGCCCGACGCCGCCGTCACGGAGGTCGCCACCTTGCTGCGGCGCCACGGGCACACGGCGCTGCTGGTGTTGGACGGCGATCAGCTCGTCGGCGTGATCTCGCGCCGCGACATCGATCGCGCCGACCACCATGGCCTCGGCGCGGACCGGGTGGCCGACCTCATGACACGCGAGGTCGTCACGGCTTCGGCCGATACGCCGCGCTCCCAGCTCGAGGCGCTGATGCTGGCCCGCGACATCGGCCGCCTGCCGATCCTGCATGACGGGGCGGTGGTTGGCATCGTGACGCGCTCCGATCTGCTGCGCGTGCGCTATGGCAGCGACCTGGCTACCCACCCCCAGGTCAGCGAATGGAGCCGGCGCCTGCATTCGTTGTGGCCGCGGGAGTGGCTCGATCTGCTGGAACAGGTGGGGGCGGTGGCTGGTGATCGGCCGCTGTACCTGGTGGGCGGCGCGGTGCGCGACTTGCTGTTGGAGCGCCAGAACCTCGACGTGGACCTGGTGGTGGAGGGCGACGCGATCGCCCTCGCCCGGCGCGTGGGCATCGCCTTGGACGCCCGCACGCCCGGCGTGAAGGTGACGGCCCACCCCCCATTTGGAACGGCGCAGGTGGCATTGCCGGACGGCCGCAAGCTGGACTTCGCGAGCGCACGCACGGAGTACTACACCCACCCCGCGGCCTTGCCCACGGTGGAGTTCAGCTCGATCAAGCAGGACTTGGCGCGGCGCGACTTCAGCGTGAACGCCCTGGCGCTGCGCGTGGACCCCGGGCACCTCGGCGAGCTGTTGGACTTCTTCGGCGGCAGGCGGGATTTGGAGAGCGGCGCGCTGCGCGTCTTGCACAACCTGAGCTTCTTGGAGGACCCCACCCGGCTGCTACGGGCGGTGCGCTTCGAACAACAGCTCGGCTTCCGGCTGGCCGAGGAAAGCCAGGCCTACGCGGCACACACGCTCGCGAGCGGGCGGTTCGATGGGCTGGGGGGCGAGCGGAACAAGCAAGAGCTGAAGCGGCTGTTGTCGCTGCCGGACCCGTTGCCCGCGATGCGCCGCCTCGCCGAGCTCGACGCATGGCGGATTCTGCACCCGCAACTCGCACCTGGGCCCTGGCGCGACGTGGTCCGGCTGCGGCGCATGTTGGCGATGGCCGGGCTGCGGGCCGCGCCCGAGCGCTGGTTGACCTACTTGGCGTGGCTGCTGCGGCCGTTGCCCCGCGAGGCCGCGGCCGGGGTCGTGCAGAAGCTCAACCTGACCGGTGGCGAGGCCAAACTGGTGCTGGACGTGCTGGGCCAGGCAGACCGGTTGCTGGATGCCGGCGAGGTCGTGGCCCTGGCCCCGGCGGACTTGGTCCATGCGCTGAAGACGGGACCCGAGGTGGCGCTCGCCTTCCTGGCCGCCGCCGCTACGACGCGGGCGCAACGCCGGGTGCTGGGCCGCTATTGGCGCGAGTGGCGACCGCTGAAGCTGTCGGTGTCCGGGGATGACCTCAAGGAGCTAGGCTTGCCGCCGGGCCCCGGGTATGCTCGAATCTTGCGGGAGGTGCTCGATGCCCGGCTCGCCGGCGCGATCCGCACCCCCGCCGAAGAACGGGCGCTGTTGGAGCGTCTGGCCCGGGAGGCCTCCCCATGACCGACAACTTGCTGATGCGCCTGGCCATCGTGGTGCCAGTGGCGATCGTTTCGCTCACGCTGCACGAGTTGGCCCACGCCGCGACCGCCGACGCGCTGGGCGACCCGACCCCGCGCGAGCAGGGGCGCTTGAGCTTCAACCCGATCGTGCACATGGACCCGATGGGGACCTTGATGCTGGTGGTCTCGAGCATGGCCGGCTTCGGTTTCGGCTGGGCCCGCCCCGTCCAGGTGAAGGTGCACCTGCTGCGCTGGGAACGCTTCGGCAACCTGTTGGTGTCCGCGGCAGGGCCCATGGTGCATGTGGTGTTGGCGGCGATCGCCATCGCCATCCTGAAGGCCAACCCGACCATCTCGTACGGCGCCGCCAGCTGGCTGGAGATCGCGGCCGTGCTGAACGTCGTGCTGGCGGTCTTCAACCTGTTGCCCATCCCGCCGCTGGACGGCGGCCACGTGCTGGAGTCGATGCTGCCGCGCGGGTGGCTGCCGGCCTACGCGGAGTTCGCCAAGGTCGGGCCGATCGTGCTGCTGGCCCTGGTGCTGCTGCCAGGCTCGCTCAGCCCACTGCCCTGGATCTTCTCGCGGGCGGTGGCGCTGGCCTTCTCGATCTGAGATGGTGGGCCGCGTCCGCCAGGTCTGGTTCTACTTGCGGCCGGACCTGGCCGGCGAGGCCGACAGAATAGCGATCCTCAACCCGGCCCAACAGGCGTTGTTCCGTGGTCTTGCGCTCCAAGATCGGGCCCATGCCTTGCGCGTGGCCGGGCGGTTGGCCGGACAGGACGCTCCCCCTTACGTGATCGAGGCAGCCCTTCTGCATGACTGCGGCAAGCCGCCGGAGTTCACGCTGGTGGGCCGCATCCTGGGCGTGCTCGTCGGCAGCTGGCTTGACCTGCCCGGACAACCGGCCGAGACCGGGATCCGGCGCCAGCTGCAGATCTACCGCTGGCACGACGAATGGGGGCTGGAAGCGGCCCAACGGGCCGGCACGAGCGACGAGGCGCTGGCGCTGTTGGAGGCCTACCAAGCCAAAACGCCCCAACCGGGATGGCTGGGGCGCTTACAAGTGGCGGACGATCTAGGCTAGGGCCTACTCGACGTCGATGTTGATCTTCTCGGGGCGCGGCTTCTCCGCGGCGGGCTGCTCGGGGCCCTTGGTGCCGGGCTGCCACTTGTCGTTCAGCTCGTTCATGAAGTTGGCGGCCAGCGTGAACATCTCCTTGGCCTTGGCTTCGACGTTGAGCGTCACGTCCTGCATGTTCTTCTGGATATCGGCGGCGCCGGCGGCAGAGCCGGCCGCGGTGGGACGGACGACGGTTTCGAACTGGGTGCGCACCAGGCGCAGGCCGAGCTCCGCGGTCTCCAGCGCCTGCTTGGCGAGCTGCTGGGCGCTGTCGCGAAGTTCTTCAACCTTCTGGGGATCGGTGGACATGGGGAAGCTCCTTCTGGATGGGTCGATGTAACAATTTACCACGCCCGCTATGATGGGGGGCCCATGCCCCGACCGATCGATCCAACCCGCCGCGCGCTCGAAGCCGCAATCTTGTTCTGGACGCTGGCTGCGGCCATCGTGCTGGCGGTTTCGCTGGGGGCGGTGGGCAAGGCGTACCCGGGCTTCGAGCTGGGGCCCACTGGCATGCTGGGCGTGACGGACATGGATGACTGGGCCGGCCGGCAGGCCGGGTTGGTGCCGCTGGATCGGATCGTGGCGGTGGACGGGCAGCCGCTGGGCCCACCGGATGCCTTCTTCGCGCGCGTTCGCGGCGAGGCGCCGGGCACGGTGCATCGCTACCGGCTGGATACCGGCCGAGAGCTGGCGGTGCCGGCTCGCGCCTTCACCTGGTGGGACTACGTGCGCGCGTGCGGCTTGTTTTGGCTGGGGGGCATGGCGCACCTGACGCTCGGCGCGTGGGTGGCTTGGCGGCGGCCGGGGCTGCCGGCGGCGATCGCCCACTGGCGGTTCTGCCAGGCCTTCGGGCTGTTCCTGCTGACGGGCACCCTGGCGCCGTTCTACCCCACCTGGGAGATTCCGGGCGACCTGGCCGCCTTCGCGGTGGGCGTGTTCGTGCTGGAACTCGCGCTGGCCTTCCCGCGCCCGCTGGCCGCGCCCGCCTGGCTGCTGGCCGCGCAGCGGGGCCTCGCGGTGGCCCTGATGGCGCTGGTGATCTACAGCTGCGTCGATCAGGCGTGGTACCGCCTGACCATGCAGGTGATCTTGCTGTGGCCTTGCTTGCAAGTCCTGGCGGCGATCGGCCTGTGGCTCTGGCTCGCCTTCGCCAGGGGCGCGGAGCAGCTGGTACGGGCCCAGGCGCGCGTGATCGTGCTCGGCATGGCCGTGTCGATGGGGCCGTCGCTGGCCTTCGCCTTCGCGGGCGTCTTCAAGGTGGTGCTGCCGGGCTCGGAGGCGGCCTTCCTGGGCTTCCTGGCCTTCCCGGCGGCGATCGCCTACGCGATCGTGCGGCACCGCGTCTTCGAGCTGGACCGGCTGCTGCGCGGCGCCACGCTCTACTCCCTGCTGACCGCGGCGCTGGGCGGGCTGTATCTGGCGGCCGTTGCCGTGGGCCACCTGGCGTGGGGCGGCCATCCGGGCGCCACGTCGTTCCTCGCGGCGCTGGCGGTGGCGGTGGGCTTGCGGCCGCTGCATGACGGGCTGCACCGCATCGTGGACCGGGTCTTTCTCGGCGCCCGGCCGGACCCGCTGGCGACCCTTGCGGAGCTGGAGGCCGGCGTGACGGAGCTGGGCGACCTGGCCACCCGCACGGCGGCCCTGGTGCGCACGGCGCTGCGGGCGGGCTGGGTTGAAGTTGGCTTGGGCGAGGCGATCGGCCGTGCCGGGGCGCGGCCGGCCGGCGCGCCGGCGGACGTGGTCCTGCCCATCCGGCCTGCCGAAGGCCCCGCGGGCGCCCTCGAAGTAGGCGCGCGGGACGACGAGCTGCCCTACACCGGTGGCGAGCGGGCGTTGTTGGGGGTGTTGGCCCTGAGCGTCGCGCGCGGCGCCGAGCGCCTGGCCCTGGCCGAGGGGCGCCAC
>JAQBPE010000307.1 GCA_028287685.1 Cyanobacteria bacterium RYN_339
CCGCCCCGGTCGCGCAACCCGCCCCCGTGGCTGCCCAGCCGATGCCCGCCGCGCGCCAGCGCCACCACCACCGCCGCTAAAAACTACAAAAACGGGCCCCCGGTCAGCCGGGGGCCCGTTCGCGTGAGCGCTTACTTCTTGAGCGCCAAGGCGGCGAAGGTCTCGCCGATCTCCTTGAGCGTGGCCAGCGTGTTCTTGTAGCCGTCCTGCGCTTCCAGGCGGGGGCTCTTGAACGCCACGAAGGCCTTGGCGGCCATCGTCTTCACGTAGCCGTTGTCGGACTGTTGCAGCACGTCCAGCGTCACCAGGCCGACGGCCAGGCCGTCCTTCCAGTTGACCATCGACTCCATCACCTTGGCGGCCATCTCGAAGAAGACCGGGGTCTCGGCGTCGTCGAGGCCCTTGGAGATGTAGAGCAGCGGCCAAAGCGCCAGGCGGCGGTCGCTCTCGGCTTCCTTCACTTCGGTCTTCAGCACGGCCAGCGCGTAGGGGATCACGTCGTTGGCGAGCTTGGACTTGGGCTTCAGCGCGGCGATCTTCTCGAGCGCGTTGCCGGCGATCTTGTGGGCCTCGACGGGCGTCTTGGCGGCGAAGGCCTGGGCGTACGCCTCGGTGGCGATGGAGGTGACGTCGGCCTTGGTGAAGCCCTGGCGGGGAGCCACCGGGCGCGGGGGATCGACGACCGGCTTGCCGGCTTCCCGCACGGCCAGCGTGCGCGAGGCCACCGGCGTGCCCGTCAGGCTCGTGGTGGTGCCACAACCGGACAGCAGCACCAGGCTCAACAAGGCAACAAGCGATTTCTGCATTCTTATATCCTTATTCCTTTAATCAATCATAAAGCTTTCTTAATACATAGGACACGTGCGCACGAAACTTGCGTCCTTTTTTGTGTTGGACTATCCGACAACGCAACGTAAAGAAATTTGTAGATCACGCGCTTGCCGCGTTTAACTCCGTGTTAACCGACGTACAACACCCACGTGACCAGTCTCATGCAGATTGGAAACCTGGAACCGTCCATACAGAGAGGATTCTCAGTTGAAGCATATTTCCGTTGCAGCCCTGGCCTTGCTTTTGACCGCTTGTAGCCAGCCCCCCACGGCCACCACGCAGGCCCCTGTCAAGCGGAGTTACGCCCTGGCGAACGCCTCCGATGCCACCGGCCTGATCGTGCGCTACAAGGCAGGCCAGGAGCCGCACAAGGGCCTGATCGGCTTCGGGGGCAATTCGTTTGGATTGCCCCGCGCCTACCGGGTCGACGTGGCCGACGCCACCAAGCGTGCCGACATGATGTCCACGATGCAGGCCGATCCCGCCATCGAGTTCGTGGAGCCGGATTACCGTCTGCACACCTTCGCCACGCCCACCGACCCCAGCTACGCCCAGCAGTGGGACATGGCCAAGATCCAACTGGGCCCGGCGCTGGACCTCACGCCCGGCGCGGCTTCCATCATCGTTGCCTCGGTCGACTCCGGCGTGGACTACACCCACCCCGAGCTGGCCGGCCAGGTAATCAAGGGCTATGACTACGCCAACAACGACGCCGACCCCATCGACGACAACGGCCACGGCACGCACACGGCGGGCACGATGGCCGCCGCCACCAACAATGGCCAGGGCGTCGCGGGCGTGGCCGGCGGCTGCAAGGTGCTCGCGGTGAAGGTCATGGATTCGACCGGTTCCGGCAACACGTCCGGCATCATCAGCGGCATCACCTACGCCACCAGCCATGGCGCCAAGGTCATCAACCTGAGCCTGGGTGGGCCGCAGGCCTCGCAGGCCTTGCACACCGCCATCCAGCAGGCCGTCAACGCCGGCGTGGTGGTGGTGGCCGCGGCCGGCAACGACGGCTCGACCACGTCGAACTACCCCGCCGCCTACCCGGAGGTCATCTCCGTGGGCGCGACGGACAAGAACGACGCGCGCGCCACGTTCTCGACCTACGGCTCGACGCTGGCGATCGCCGCTCCAGGCACCAGCATCCTGTCCACCTACAAGGGCGGCCTGTACAAGAGCCTGGACGGCACCTCGATGGCGTCACCCCACGTGGCGGGCGTCGCGGCCCTGGTGCGCAGCCTGCACCCCGACTGGACCGTCGCGCAGGTGCGCACGGCGCTGGTCAACTCCGGTGACCCCTGCACCGGCTTCACGGGCAGCCCGGGCGTGAAGCGCCTGAATGCGCTGAAGGCGCTGCAATACGGCGGCACCACGACGCCGCCGGCGCCGACCCCGGCCCCGACGGTCACCCCGGCCCCGGCCGTGACCCCCACCCCGGCCCCGGCCGTGACTCCCACCCCGGCCCCCCAGGGCGGGCTCACGATCTCGGGCGTGTCCGCCAGCCCGACCAACAACAGCGCGATCTTCCGCTGGACCACCAACCTGCCGGCCAATGCCCAGGTCGACCTCGTGAACCTGAACTGGTCCACGCCGGTCTTCCCCGCCCTGGGCACCAACCACCAGGTGACGATCAACGGGTTGCAGCGGTACACCAGCTACACCTACCGCGTGCGTTCCACGGACTCGGCCGGTCGGACGGTGGTCTCGCCCAACCAGACCGTGCGCACCGGCTTCTAGCGCAGCTCGATGCGGTCCTGGATCATCCGGTCCAGGGACGCCCGGCCGCTACCGGCCACCATCACGATCAGGGCGAGGCCGATGGCGAGTAGGTGATACTCGAATCCCTCGCCCTTCTGGTTGCCCATCCAATTCATGAAGAACCCATTGCCCGCATGGACCATGAGCGTGGCGACCAGCATGTTGCACAGGATCCCGAAGGCGGCCACGCGGCCCAACAGGCCCGTGATCAACCCCAACGACCCGAGGAACTCGGCGGCGATCGCCAACACCGCAAACGCCGCGGGGATGTGCATCATCGACGTGAACATGGTCATCGTCCCGCCAAACCCGGGCCCGCCGAACATCCCCAGCGCCTTCTGCGCCCCATGCGGGAACATCACCAGCCCCAACGTCAGGCGCGCCAGCAGCGGCACCAGGTCTGGCCGCGTTGCCACCAGGCGGTGGAACCAGCCAAGCTCGTGGCGGTAGCCGGCCTCCGTGATGCGGACGGCCGGTCGATCGGTGGTATGCATTTTTCCTCCTCTACGCGAAGACCTGCCGCAGCTCGCGCAACAACGCGGTGAGCTGGTGGCGCTTCTCGGGCGCCAGGCGGTCGAAGTACTCGCGCATGAAGTCGACATGCCGGTAGAACGTTGATTCGAACAATGCTTGGCCAGTCGGCGTCAGCGCGACCAGGGTTTGCCGGGAGTCCCGGATGTCCTTGGACCGGGTCAGGAGGCCCTTGTCCTCCAGGCGGTCCAGCACGGGCTTGAGCGTGCCCTTCGTGATCAAGGTGGCTTCCCCCAACGCCTTGCAGGTCATCCCCGGCATGTCCCCCAGCGTCGCCAGCACGTCGAACTGGGCCCCCGTGAGGCCCAGGCTTTCCGTGTGGCGGTTGGAGACGCGCGAGATCTGCGTGTGGCACTCGTAGAGCGCACGCAGCTCCGGCAGCAGGGAGATGTCCTCGGCGGATGCTTGGGTAGCCAACTCTAGCCTCCAGGCAACGGTTCTACCTAGAACCGTATCTCGATACTAAGCGCTCGACGAAGCCGGAGTCAAGCCGCTTAGTGCGGCGTGGGCGTGGGAGTAGGCGTTGCGGTGGGCGTCGCGGAAGGGGTCGGGCTGGCGGCAGGCTTGGGCGTGGGCGTGGCCGTGGTCGTCGCGGTCGGGGTGGCGGTTGGCGTGGCCGTGGGGACCGGGTCGACGGTCACGGTGCCGTTGGTGGTGCCGCTGGCAACGGTCTGCCCATTCACGTTGACCTGGCCGCTGCCGGAGAAGTCGATGCCCAGCCCGTTGATGATGCCCTGCGCGGTTTCCGCCGAGACGCCGTTGTTGTTGATGGTCTGCTGGATGTCCGCGATCGCGTTCTTCAAGGGCACGCCATCGATCGTGGTGCTGGCGATGATGGCCTGGATGGCCTGGGGGTCGTTCAGGTTGGGGAGGTTCTTGGGGTCCAGGCGCGCGGCCACGGCGGCCACGGCCTTGGCGTAGATCGAGACGTCGAAGGCGCCCAGGATGTTGCCGAACAGGCCCTGGATGGCGCCCAGCGTGACGATGGACGAGGCGTAAGTGATCTCCACCCGGTTGCCGTCTGACAGCGAGCGCGTCATGGCGCAGAACTCGGCGTGGTGCTGCTCCGGGTCCGTGGTATCGGTCATGACCAGGAAGGTGAGGTCGTAGGGCACGTTGGTGATCACGAACTCGCCCTTGATGTCCGTCCGACCCGCCACGGGACCCTTCACCCGATCGCCGCCCTTGTAAGCGAGGTAGACCTCCACGCTGGCCAGGGCCTGTTCCTCGATCGCGCCCAATAAGCCGAACTTGGTGGCCTTGGCGGCGGGGGCGGTGTAGCCCGGAGGCGCCTTCACGCTGCCCATCAGGGTCCCGTACTTGCTCTTGGCCTGGGCGGCGGTGGTCTTGGCGCCCGTGCTCGTGACGGTCGTGCCGGAGCCGGAGTTGCAGGCACCCAAGACCAGGGTCAAAAGGACAACCGGAACGAACTGGCGCATTGGCAACTCCTCTTTCGGCAAACGTACCCTTGGGGCAGACGAAGCAAACAGGCAAGCGGTTCCGTTTGGTACAATGGCCACGTGACGCTCCATACCCTCTCCCCGGCACCCCACACGCTGCATGGCACCTTCGCGCGCGACCGATCGCCCGTGCTCGTGGTCAATCCCGGCGACACCGTCCGCTTCGCCGACACGCTCGACGTGAGCTGGGGCATGGAGCCGCCCACCGACGAGGTCTCGCCCCGCGCCAAGTGGGAGCCGCGCGAAGACGGTCCCGCCCTCCACGGCCCCGTCGCGATCCGGGGGGCCCGCCCGGGCCAGACCCTGGCCGTCCACATCGAGGCCGTCCGCCCGTGCGCCTGGGGCTGGACCTACGCCGGTGGCCCCTCGATGTTCTCCGATGACCTGAACCAGGCGCTGGGCTTGGGCGAAGAGACGATCCAGCTGCGCTGGGCGCTCGACCGCGACGCCATGACCGGCACCAACCAGCACGGCCACGTCGTGAAGCTGCGCCCGTTCCTCGGGATGCTGGGCATGCCGGGGCCCGAGGACGGGCCGCAGAGCGCCTGGTCGCCGCGCGCCACGGGCGGCAACATGGACTGCAAGGAGCTGGTCGCGGGCAGCGTGCTCTTCCTGCCCATTGCCGTCGAAGGCGGCCTGGTCTCCGTGGGCGACGGCCACGCCGTGCAAGGCGACGGCGAGGTGAGCGGCATGGCCATCGAGACGCGCATGGACCACGTCGACCTGCGCTTCGAGCTACTGGACGACATGCCGATCGCCACGCCCCACGTGCGCACCGCCACGGGCTGGGCCACGCTGGGCTTCGGCGAGGACCTGGACGCGGCGATCGCCACCGCCCTGAATGCCATGGTCGACCTGATCGCCCGCGAAGAGCGTATGCCCCGCGCCCAGGCGCTGGGCCTCGCCAGCCTGGTGGTCGACCTGCGCATCACGCAGCTGGTGAACGGCGTGCGCGGCGTGCACGCCTTCTGGCCGCACGGCTCGATCGGCCGCGCGACATGAGCGCCGTCGTCCAGCCCGAGCCGGAGCGCGGCCTGCGCAAGAGCCTGAAGGTGCTGCGCGCCGGGCCCTTCCGGCGCTACATGATCGGCGAGTCGCTCTCCACCACCGGCACCTGGATGCAGCTGATGGCCGAAGGCTGGGTCATGACCTCGCTGACGAGCTCGGCCTTCATGATGGGCCTGGTCACCTTCGCGACCGGCATGCCGATGCTGCTGCTGACCATGTACGGCGGCTCGATCGCCGACCGCTTCGACAAGCGCAACATCCTCTTGATCACCCAGGTGGCCCAGATCCTGCTGGCGGCCACCATGGGCGTGCTGGTCTACACCCAGACGGTCCAGATCTGGCACGTGGTGCTGGTGGCGGCCTGCCTGGGCACGGTCAACGCCTTCGAGATGCCGGCCGTCTCCGCATTGGTGCCGGAGCTGGTGTCGAGGGAGGAAATTGGCGACGCCATGGCGGTGGACCGCTCCAGCTTCCACACCACGCGCCTGGTGGGCCCGGCGATCGCCGGCTTCGTGATCGGCCAGTTCGGCGCGGCCGTGGCCTTCTTTGCCAACGCCCTGAGCTTCATCCCGCTGATGCTGGCGCTGCGCACGATCAGCCCGCGCGCCGTGGGCAACGAGGAGGAAGAAGCGGCCCGCCAAACGGGCTTCATGGACGGCGTGGCCTACGTGAAGTCAGACGCACCGACTGTCGCGATGATTTCCATGATGGCGCTGATGACCTGCTTCCCGGCCCCCGTGCTGATGGTGCTCTTGCCGCTCTACTCGCGCACGGAGCTGCACCTGGGGGCCACGGGCATGGGCCTGATGATGAGCGTGAACGCGGCCGGCGCCTTGCTGGGTTCGGTGTGGCTGCTGGGCGTGGCCCCGGAGAAGCGCTTCGCCCGGCT
>JAQBPE010000320.1 GCA_028287685.1 Cyanobacteria bacterium RYN_339
GGTAGGCGTGTTGACGCTGGTGATGCCATCGGTGGGGTCGCGGCCGGTATCGGCGCTGGCAACGAGGCCGGCGACGACGGCCACGGGAGCCGGTGGCGCCGGTGGCGCCGGTGGAGCCGGTGGCGAAGGGGCGCCTCCGCCGCCGGAGCCGCCGCCGGACACGGGCGGGGCGGGCGGTGGCGGCGGAGAAGGCGTGGGATCCGAGTGGTCGACCACCGGTTGGGTGTCCGCGACGATGGGCGCGGGCGGCGGCGGCGGCGGGCTGGGGAAGTTCGTGCTGCGCGTCGGGACGACGTCTTCCACGGTCTGGACGGGGGCAACGGTAGGGGCCTCGCGACCGCGGATGGGCGCGGACGGCAAGGGCGCAGGGCGATCTACATGAAGGGCTTCGGGCAGCGGCGCCGGAGCGGGCGCCGCCACTTCCTTGCCGCCGGTGAACGGCAGCGGGGAGTCCATGACAGGCAGGCGGGATTGCCCGGCGCTGACGGTGTAGCCGCCGACCGGATCCAGGCGCTCGATGTCCCGCGTCTCGGGCAGGAGCTGCATGTCCTCGATGTTGGTGAGGTCGCCGCGCGACGGCTGCTTGCCGAAGCCGGCCGGCTCGACCGGATGGTAGAGGCGCGGGCGGTCAACGTCCGGGTCGATCATGACCATCTGGTCGCCGATCGAGAGGCCCAGCTGGTTCGCCTTCAGCAGCGGGGCGGCGCCGGGCAACACCAGCACCTGGCCGTCGGCAAACGCGATCCTCAGCCCTTGGTCCTGCGCGATCATCTGGAGGTCCGCCAGGTCCGCGGCACCTTCAAGGGCAACATGGTCGCCCGGTTGCAGCACGAAGCCCGCCATCTTCTTGGCGTCGAGCTGGAAGGAAGCGTTGCCGCGTTGGACCCGGATGATCAAGGTGGGAGGCCTCCAGGGGTGGTTGGACCGGGGGTGATCGATGTTAAGGAATCGGGGCCGAGGACGGGCTGAAGCTCGCTGAAGATCGCGGTCCGATCGACCGAGGATTCGCAAATGGCGTAGATTGCGCGCGAGCAAGCGTGATTATAGGTAAATTAGGACACGTCAGAACATACATGACACAATTCGTTAATGATTCGTCATTACATCGCTTGACCTTGCTTATTTTACCCGGGTAAAATATGTCCCGATCGACCGACAGGAGCAAGCCGTTGCAGACCTATACCGTCGTGGCCGACAACGAGCGCCACGTATACACCAGCGACGATCTGGAGCAGGCCGTGGCACGGGCCCGCGAGGCTTACACGGCCGGTGCGGCGCAATATGTTGTAATCTTCGACGATATGACCGGCGACCGGACCGAAATCGACCCCCGCGGCGGCCCCGACGCGGTGGCGGACCGGCTCGATACGATGGCGCGGAAATCCGCTCCGAAGCAGGGTCCCGGCCGCCCGAAGTTGGGTGTGGTCTCGCGCGAGGTCTCGTTGCTGCCGCGCCAGTGGGAATGGCTGAACGCGCAACGCGGCGGCGCCTCGGCGGCCTTGCGCAAGCTCGTAGACGAGGCCCGCAACGATCACCAGCACCGGGATGCGGCGCGGCAAGCGCGGGACGCGGCTTACAAGGTGATGTCCGTGCTGGCGGGCGATCGCCCCGGCTTCGAGGAAGCCAGCCGGGCCCTCTTCGCAAACCGTTACGCCGACATAACACCCCACATCGCCAGCTGGCCGGCCGGCCTGCGCGACCACCTGGGCCGGCTGGTCGAGCGGGCCCGTGCCACGCAGGAACTGGCAAGCCGGGAGGCCGGCACGTGAGGCTGATCGTCGACGGGGACGCCTGCCCCGTGAAGGAGTTGGTCCTGCGTGCCGCCCACCGGCTGGGCCTGCCGTTGCTGCTCGTCAGCAACAAGCCGATGGGCTTCGGGCGGGAGCCGGGCGTGACGGCGGTGATCGTGCCCGAAGGCCCCGACGAGGCCGACCGCTGGATCGTGGCGGAGGCCACGCCGCGGGACCTGGTGGTGACGGCGGACATCCCGCTGGCGGCCGCGTTGGTGGCGAATGACGTGACGGTGGTGGGCCACCGCGGCGAGGTCTTCGACCAGGCCAACATCGGCGACCTGATGGCGGGTTGGGCGCTGCACCGCGCGTTGCGTGACGAGGGCCAAACCGTGGGCGGCCCCAAGGCCTACAACCAGAAGGACTGGGCCGCGTTCGCCTCGGCCTTCGACCGGGCCCTCACGAAGTTGCAGCGCCGGAAGGGCTAACCGAACCTTGTCCAACCGGGCGTTGCTGTGTCATAAGGAACCCGTTCGAACCGGATCGCGAAGGAGGTTCCCATGAAGACAATCGTGGCGTTGGGGCTGGCTTTAGCCCTGACGGGCTGCTGGCAGATGCAGGCCCAAGGTGGCGGCGGCGGCGGCGGCAAGGCCGTCGCCTTCCAGGCCGACGTGGTCCCGGTGCTGAAAGCCCATTGCGCGGCCTGCCATACGGAAGGGAACCCGACGGTGCCCTTCTTCATGTTCAACGCGGACGGCAGCGCCAACTATGCCAACGTGCAGGAGCACGGCACGCAGATGGTGGACGCCGTCACGGCGGGCCGCATGCCCAAGGGCCAGCCTGGCAGCGTCGCCAAGGCCGACTTGGCCAAGCTCTCCGGCTGGGTCGCGGCCGGCAGCAAGGACGACTAAGGGCGCTAAATGGACAGCGAGATGTCGTTCTTGCGGGTCATTCCGGTGATCACGAAGCGCAGGACGACTTCCTTGCTGTCCATCATCTCCACCTTGCGCGGCAGCATCGTGACGGGGTCGAAGACGCCGTTCATCGCCACCACGCCCTTGGGGAACTTGTGGCCCGTGCAGTGGAGCTGCACGCCGTCGGCGGTCTGCTGCGGCGGCGCCAGCGTGTTGGCGGGATCCGACAGGCACGTGAACATCGCCGGGATGTCCGTGTCCGACAGGACGTAACCGCGCACCGACTTCAGGCGCTCATCGCTCTGCGGCAGGTCGATCGTCACGGCGCTCAGGAAGCCGGCCGGCCGCACGTGGACCTTCTCGCCGCCCTGCCACAGCAGCTTGGTGCCCTCGCCGGTGCCCGTCTCCACGAACAGGCGCAGCGTGCGGGGCTGCTTGCCGCCCAGCGCGTACATGCCCTTCACGGCGTTGGCGCCGTTTTTCTGCATGAAGGACATCTTGGCCTCGTAGGCCGGCATCGCCTTGAACGCGGCGATCGCCCGCGTCAGCACCGCACGGGACGGGTCGACCGCGCCGCCCACCTCGGGCATAGGCATCGGCACGCCGATCGTGGTGGAGGTGGGCGGATCCAGCACGATGGGCTTGGTCTGGGTCGCCGACTCCTTGCCGCAAGCGGCCAGCAGCAACGTCGTCAGGACCAGAGCAACCGGGAATTGGTAGCTGCGCATCTTGCCTCCACACTGAGGTTAACACCAGACGATGTCTAAGTTAACTTCAGATTAACCGATATTGGCAGCGCTTGTAAAGGGGGTGTTCACGGATTAGATCGGCTTGAAGCGGAAGGCCGCACCGGGCGCGCGCTGAAACAGGTCCAGCAGCGTGTCGATCTGGCTCGATTCCGTGAGGCCCGTCTTGCACCTGAGCACGTTGCCGATAGCGTCCGTCGGGCGACCCATACGCAGGTTGTACCCCTGCCTGCCAGGGTACAAGCGAGGAATGCGCAGGCTCCTTCCAAGCGTGATCGCCCTCGCCCTGGCCGCCTGCCAGGTCCCGGCAAGCGGTCCGACCGTTCATCCGGCCACCAAGTCCGCGGCCCCGGCCAGTGCCTCGCCGGCTATCGGAAGCTCGACGGCGCCGTCGGCCAGCCCGCGACCGCTGAATGTGGCCGCCTCCCTGCTCAAGCCGCCCAGCGGCGCGTACCAGACGCTGACGGGCACGGTCCTGGCCGACCCCGCCTGGCTAAAAGCCAAGGCTGCCGGCGGCGTGTTGAGCAACAACGGCAGCAGCTTCGGCGCTCCCAACGGCGGCAGCATCATTTCGGACAACGGCGCCGGCGTGCTTGTGGACGGCGGTGGCAGCCTGGTCGCGGCAGCCAGCGGCAACGTGATCCCGGATCAGGCGCAGGGGCTCTCGGCCCGTCGCGGCGGCACGGCGGCGCTGGCGGCGGACGGCAGCCTGGCCGCGGCCGGCGGCATCATCTCGAACGGCGGCGCGTCGATCATCTCGAACGGTGGCGCGTCAATCGTGTCGAACAACGCCGCGGGCCTGACCGGCAAGGTGAAGTACGCCGTCCAGCAAGTCGCCGAGCGGCCACCCACCGCCGGCATGCTGGTCAGCGCCGTATCGCTGAAGACCCACGAGTACCTGCCCCTGGGCACGGATGCTGATGGTAAGCCGGTCTATGCCGTCTACACCAACCTGAAGGGCGAGTACCAGCTGTTCCTGCCCAAGGCCGAAGAGGGCAACGTGCTCGTGGTGGCAAGCCCGCCCAACAGCCAGGATCCGCACCTGGTCCTCAACGCTTACACGCCGGTCCAGGCCACGGTGCCGGTCCCCGTGGACGAGGACGTGGCCGTCGCCACGCGCGCCATGCGCAAGGTCTTCGTGCAGCACATGGCAAATTTACTCACCAACCAGCCGGACGACGGCCAGGTGAACTCGCTGGGAGCGGGCTCGAAGGCCTTCGACGCCCAGCTGGGCGCGGTGCTCCATGCGCTGTCGGTGGTCGTCGGAGGGCGGGCCAAGGCGGTCGGCGTGCCCACCGGCCCGGGCGCGGCCGACGTGCCGGAGGTACGGCTGTTGGCCCAGGAGCTGACGGACGCCGGCCTCGGCTTCATGGACGACGGCCAGCTCGTGACCAGCAAGCTCTTCGCGCCGGACTGGGATGGCCCGCAAGAACCCGCGCTCAAGGCCCTCGGCCAGTCCTTCCAGGTGATCCGCGGCGCCACCGGGCGCTACCTCGATGCGCACCCGGCCCCCCAGACGCTGGACGTCACGATCGACGGCCGGCTGATGGTCGGCGCTTCGATCCCCGCGTGCTCGAGCACGGTCGCCATCCGGTTGGACGATCCCGCCAGCCTGGGCACCGTCATCGTCGACCGCTTCCTGGCCGGCCAGGAGGCCCACGGCATCACCAACACGCGCTTCAGCTTGGAGGCGATTGCCGTGCCGGCGATCGCCCCCGGCACCGGTCTGACTTACAACGCGGCCAACCCCAACTGGTACACCCAGGCGGACGGCCAGCACCAGTCGCTCGCCAAGCGCATGAACGCCTGCATCAGCGCGATCCTGGGCGTCTTGACCCTCACGCTCGCGCCACCGGACTGGAAGCCGGGAGACCCACCGCCGCCCACCGTGGAGGCCGTCTTGAAGCACATCGAACAGTTCGCGGCCAGCCACAAGTTCTCGGCCGTCCCCGTCCCCACGGCGGGCCCGACCTGCGCGCCCGACAAGGCCGCTACCACGCCTTAAAAGGTGTTGCAGAAGTCCACGTAAGCGCCGAACAGGCTGCAGCGCCAGTCGAAGTGGGCGGGCGCGGGCAGCGGGTAAGCGTCGGAGCTGGTGATCTTGCCGCTCGCGTCCGCCACGGGCACGGGCCGGGCGGGCAGGACCACGGCAAAGGCGCGGTCGATGCCGGTGCCCACCGGGCCCACGCGGAGGTCGGACCAGCGCCAGGCCAGCTCGGCGTAAGGCAGCTCACGCAGCCGCCCCCCTTTGGGATCCGCCACCAGCAGCCCCTCCTCCGTCCGGCGCAGCGCCACGACGAAGTGCAACGCCCCGGCTGCGGGCGCCGGGCCGTTCTCGATCAGCAACACCACCGGCACGCCGTGGTCCAGCCAGGCGCCCAGCCCTTCCGGCGTGCCGTGCTCGCCCGTGCCGATGCGGTAGCCGTGGGCCGTGGCGTACTTCTCGAGGTGAGCGAAGTCCAGCCCGGTGCCGCCGCTGCGGATGTCGCGGTCGAGCAGGCGGCGATGGAAGCGGCCGGGAGCGCTTTCCCAGAAGCTCAAGACCATGCCCAACGAGGTGGTGCCGCACCCATCGGTGTGGCCCTGGTCCTC
This sequence comes from Cyanobacteria bacterium RYN_339, assembly GCA_028287685.1. Lineage (GTDB taxonomy): Bacteria > Cyanobacteriota > Sericytochromatia > S15B-MN24 > JAQBPE01 > JAQBPE01. Next base: position 5,983 of record JAQBPE010000320.1, read on the forward strand.
CAGGTACGCGGTAAAGGCGGGCGGGGCGGGCGGCAACATGGCCGACATGTACCCCGGCCAAGCAGGGTATAAATCCGCCATGAGCCCGATCGACCGCACCCCGCCCGCCCAGCCCGCCCGCAACACCAACCCGTTGCCGCCGGCCACGCTGCCGCCCGCCAAGGCCGTCAAGCCGCAAACGGACGCGATCAAGATCTCGATCGACGCGCGGGCCCGCCTGGGCAAGGACAACCAGCCCGAGCTGGTGGTGGACGAGATGACGGTCGACGGCGGCAACGTGCAGGAGACGATCGATGCCAACGCCAAGGGCCGCAGCGCCGGCGTGCGGCGCCAGGTGACGGAGCAAGTGGTGGCCGCCATCGCAGAGCAGGTTTCCAAGGCGATCGAGCCCCTGCTGGAGGAGAAGCTGGCCGCCAGCCTCGAAGCCGAGCACCTGCCGCCCAAGTTGGCGCACGAGCTCGCCATCAAGGCCATGCCGCAGATCGCCCACGCCATCGCCGAGCAACTGGCGAAGAAGGTCAACGTCACGTACTCGCTGGGGCGCTGAAGCGGGGCCGCATACAAAACTTGACTACCGGTCGGAATGCCTTACTTGCTAATATATTT
>JAQBPE010000337.1 GCA_028287685.1 Cyanobacteria bacterium RYN_339
CCCGCGAGGGGGGAGGGAGCTCCGTCATCGCAAGCGTCCTCCCCCCTTGCGGGGGAGGTGCCGGAGGCGGAGGGGGCTTTACCGTCCGCTTCTTCACCTTGTGATCGTTCGGCCCGCGCAACACCAGGCGCACGGCCCCCCGCTCGCCCGCGAGGCTGATCGCTTCCGCCTGGTCCGGGTTCACCAGCAGCGTGGCCGACGAGGCGACCTTGGCCTTGGCCTCTGACGCGTGCTTGTCGTCCTGCGCCACGGCCAGCACCTGGAGATCCTGGGCCACGGTGTCGCTGGCCCAGGTGTTGCCGTCGCGGGCCACGCCGATCACGTCCACGCGCATCCCCGGCTTCACGAAGCCGCCCACCCCGGCCACCTCGTTGAGGCCCAAGGTGATGGCGCGCTTGCCCGTGGGCACCTGGCGCCACAGGTCGGCCTGGGTGCCCGTCGCGGCCAGGTGGCTCGTCAGCAGCGGCTGGCCGGCCGGCACCGGCACCAGGGGCAGGCGGCCCACCACCTCGGCGGGGTCGGCGTATGCCCCCTTGGGCCGCTCCGAAACGCGCACGATCGCCACGTCGGCGGGCGAGATGGGCCGGGTTTCATCGAGGACGCCCCGCGCCACCACCATCGGCAGCTGCGCGGTGGCGGCGGGCGCTGGGCGCGCGGTCAGGATCGCATAGGCGAGCGTGCTCGTAGCGATGCCGGCGACGAGCGCCAGCGCCGCCGGTGCCTGGCGGGGCAGTCGGACCATGGGGGTTCCTCCGGTTAGGCTACGGTGGCTATTCGCGGCGCATCTTGGCGACGGCGCGCATGGTGATGGCGGGTCCGCTCGAGGCGAACAGGCAGGGGATCGTCGAGGCGACCGTGACCTGGGCCGTGTCGCCCGCAAGGCTGACACCGACGTCCGAGCCAGGTGGCAAGGGCGTGTAGCCCGAGTCCTGGAGGTAGGTCAAGACCGCCGCGCGGACCTGGGTGTCCGTCCGCCCGAGGGCCCCGACGCGCGCGCCCTCGCGGGCGGCGTTCGTCAGGACCAGGCGGTGGTTGTAGAGGTAGCCGAGGTCGGTGACGCCCGTGAGCAGCCCGATCAGGATCGGGGTCACGAGCGCCATCTCGACGAGGGCGGTGCCCTTACGCATCCGGGGCTACTTGAGCGCGCCGGACGCCTTGGTGAAGACGCTGGTGAGGTTGCCGCCCAGCGTGCCAAGGATGCCGATCGCCACCACGCTCACCAACGCGAGGATCAAGGCGTACTCCACCATGCCCTGGCCGTCCTCTTCCGAGATGAGCTGCTTGAAGCTGTTCATGGTCCCCTCCTAGGTCAACTAAAACATGCCCTCCAAGCATAGGTTGGGCGGCGCCGGAAACCCACGGCGCATGCGTACAAAGGGGTTGGTTGAAAAGACAAGGAGGAATTTCAGCTTATCCGGCGATCGCACGCATGACTTGGGTGCAAAGGCCCGCGATCCCGCGCTGCGTCACGGTGATGGTCTTCACCTTGGCCGCCAACGGGTGCTGGGTGTAGAGCTGCGACACCTTGTGAGGCAGCGGCGTGGAGCCCCAGATCACGGCGACGTGGGCCCACTGCATGTGCGCCGTGGCCTCGTTGCGCGTGTGCACGGCCTCCGCGCCGTCCACGACACGCAGTTGCACCCCGCCGCCCGCCTGGCGGATCAGGTCGAGCAGGTGCGCGTGCAGCGTGGCTGTGCCGCCCACGATCAGGAGGTGTTTGACCCCGCGCGCCTTGCAAGCCGCCACCAGCTCCGAGACCGCGCGCCGGTTGTCGGAGCCCTTGCAGTACGGACAGGCCTCCTGTGCCACCTCTACCAGCGTGCGGCCGTCCGCATCGGTTAGCGCGCGCGTGCGGCAGCCGGCGCAGGCGCGCAGCAGGAAGGTGGTCAGCGCCAGCCGCGCGGCCTCCAGCTTGGCTTCTGCCATGCGCACCTTGCCCGGACGCGTCAGTCCTTCCGCCTCCAGCACCGCGCGAGCGGCCTCCGGGGCGTCTGGGCCCAGGAAGCCCTCGTCATGCAGAAAAGCCACGATGTCGACGTCCACGTCCGCGATCATAGCAAGTTTTTAAATCACCCATAAGAATCTTCCGGCGCGGCCTGGCGACATTGCTGGTGGGAGTCTTAAGGGAGTTGTGAAGTGCTGAATCGGGTTTCGCCCGTGGGCCGTGTGCCCGCGCGCATCCAGCCACGCGCATACCAGGCCGCCCGGCCCGTTGCGTCGGGCGACAACTTGGCCTTGTCCGGCGGCCTGGCCTTGGCCGGGCAGGTCATGCAGAGCGACGAAAACAACGCCTCCGGGGGCAACCACAACATCTACGTGCGCATCCAGGACGCGGCCGGCCGCGCCATTCCACCGGCGGATCTGGCGCGCTACTTCGACGTGCGCTACCGCAACGAAGGTGGCGAGTTCTCCGCCAACCCCAAGTTGAACGACCCCGCGGGCGTGTACGATCAGGCCTTTGTTTCGGGCGCCAACGCCGGCACTCGCTGCCAGGGCTACTTCGACATCCCCATGTATGGCGGTGGGTCGCGTACGGTGGTTTGGGTGACGCCCAAGCCTGGCGCGGGCAACCCTTTTGCCGGCTTTGGCAGCCAGCAGATCGGGCCCTTCTCGATGCCCGGCAACCGCCATGTGAACTACCTGCTCACGTTCCGCGCCACCTCCGCGGGGGCCGCGCCCGGTCCTGCGCCCGGTCCTGCGCCCGGTTCTGCACCCGCTCCTGCACCCGCTCCTGCACCCGGTCCTGTGCCTGCGGTTCCCGCCGCCGCTGCGGCCATTGCCGCCTATGCCGCGACGCGCGGCATAGGCGCCCCCCTGGCGGGGCCCCGCACCTTTGCCGGCCTGGGCGTTCAGGACTTCGCCGGCGGTCCCGAGACGGATGTTTCCGTCTTCGGCCCGGACGGTGGCCGCTGCCTGGTGGCGGAAGGCCCTGGCGGTCCCAAGCTGCTGCGCAACAGCTTCTACAAAGCCTTCACGGCGGGCGCTGCCTTCCGGCTGGGCGCGCCTTTGGACGACGAGCATTGGGACGGCGACCAGGTGGTCCAGCATTTCCAGCGCGGCCAGCTGACCTGGACGCCGGCCGGTGGCGTGAAGGTGGAGGCCGAACTGCCCGCCTTCCTGCGTCCCGCGCCCGTGCACCAGGCCCCCGTGCACCAGGCCACCGTGAGCCCCGTTCCCGTGAGCCCCGTTCCCGCTGGCCCTTTGCCCGCTGGCCCTTTTCCCGCTGTCCCTGTGATGGCGCCGCCTCCGCCTCCGCCGCCTCCCCCGGCGCCGCCAGCGCCAGTCCCGCCGCCGCCACCCGCACCGGTGCCGCCCGTGCAACTCGCTCCTCCGGCCAGCGGGGCCTTGACGTTGAGCCAGTACCCCAAGACTAACCCGGTGGGCGTTCACGGCTTCCCCAACTACCTGGCCGACGACCATGACATCGAGCTCACGTTCGACCTGATGGCGAAGGTCGGGGCCCGCAACATCACGTTGATCGTGCCCTTCCCCAACCCGCAGGAGTTGCGCGACGTCGACCGGGCCTTCCTGGAGCAGGCCAAGGCGCGCGGCATCACCGTCCAGATGCGCCTGGGCTTCGATTTGAAACCCGGCAACAACGACGTCGATCCCGCGGCCCTCGAGCGCTACACCCGGCAGATCGCCGAGGTGCTGGGCCAGGGCCCTTACCTCCAGATCGGCAACGAGCCCAACCTGCATGGCGAGTGGGCCGGCGACCAGCGACCGGACGCCGGGAAGTTCGCCCAGTGGTGGACGCGCTACGCCAAGGCCGTCGCGGCCGGCGGTGGCTACCCCGGGCTGCCCGGGCTGGCCGCCGGCGCCTGGAACACGCCGGACGGTGGCGCCAAGCAGGAACACGAGTTCTACGAGCAAGCCCTTACGGCCATCAAGGCCCAGGACCCCACCGTGCTGGACCGCGCCTGGACCAGCGTCCACCCGTACCACATGTACGCCGACGCGGGCCACGCGGACTATGCCGACGACGTGAACTGGCAGTTCTCGCGCTTCAACGAGATCAACCAGGCCGTGCTAGGCCGCGCGTTGCCCCTGATCGCCGGCGAGAGTGGCTACGTGGACGGCGACAACTCCCGCCGCTTCGACCCCAACAACGCCTCGCAGGCCCAGGACGTGGCGAAGTACAAGGCGTCGCTCGCCAAGCGCCCGGACTACGTCTTCGTGGGCACGGCGGACTGGCTGCTTTCTAACCGGCATGGCGAAATGTGGCACGGGATGTATGGGCCTAACGGCGAGCCGACCGCCTGGAGCAAGGTCCTGGAAGGCTCCAAGTCCTCCTGGGCGAGCCTTTAGCTGGGTTTTTTGGTGGGCCGCCGGCATTGACCTGTATGGTGGGTTTTGCCGTGGGGCGACGGGGCGAGTGGCGATGGGGCGGCTGGTAGCCGGCTAACGTCCGCCCCGTCTGTCTTTAGGGTCTACCATACAGGTCAACGCTCTCGCTGCGCTCGACACCTGCGGGGCGGCTCGGAGGGGGCTCTGGGCTCCCGGCTCCAGGTCGGTTGGGGTGTGGGACTTGGTCAGGTGGGCGCGGACTTTTTTGGGGGGGGGCATGGGGTTGCGCCTGGAAATATGAGGTTCGCCTGTGTGTTTGCTATAATGTTACTATGCGCACAAGCCAATTCGACGACAGCCAGCGGCGGTTTGCCATTTTGGCCGTGGAGGCTGGGTGGTCGGTTGTGGCGGTGGCGCGGGCGTTTGGCATTTCGAAGATGACCTTCTATCGCTGGAAGGCCGAGGTCGAGGGGGATCTTCCGACGGAAGGGCGGGCCCTGCTGGCCGCCTTGCGGGCTGGCCCTCTGACCTCCGAACGGTTGCAGGCGGCCTTGGCCGAACTTGGGCTTGGTGAGAAGCCAGCGCAGTGCACGTCAGAGGAGGTCGAGTACCTTCGCGAGCGATTGGTGGTGTTGGCAAGGCGTCACCCAGGTTATGGCTATCGGCGCTTGCACGCCTTGCTGGTGGCCGAAGGCCATGCGATCGGGATCGTGCAGACCTACCGCCTGTACCTGGACGCCGGCCTGGCGGTGCGGCGGGAGCGCGGGCGGGCGGCGCGTACCGGGCGGATCGGCCACCCCGTGCCGCCCTCGCGCCCAAACGAGGCCTGGGACGTGCTGATTGCAAACGGGTTCACTGCCGAAGGACGGCGTTTCGGAGCCTGGCAGGTAAGCGACGCCTTCACTGGCACCGTCCTGCACCTCGACGTAAGAACCCACTGGCAGCGGTTTACGGCCTTTCAAGTGCTAAGCAAACTGGCTGCCGAACACGGCCTGCCCAACAGGCTTTACGTGGAGGGCCACAACAACGACATGCACCCCATCGAAGGTTGGGCAGGCAACCACGGCGTCAGCCTCTACGGCGTCCGCGACCGTCAGGCGCCAGTGTCTCGGCAAGTGGCTTGGCCCGCCATCGTCACGCGAGACGATCAAGCCATATAGAAGTAACATTATAGCAATGTAGTAGGCGGACCCGTTGCTGTAAAAGCATCCCCCACACCTCTCGGCGAAGCAGCCACCCGCTCCCCAACCGAAAGAGGCAAGCCCCACCCCTCCAGGCGAAGTAGCCACCCGCTCCCCAACCGACCTGGAGCCAGGAGCCCAGAGCCCCCCACCGAGCCGCCCCGCAGGGGTCGAGCGCAGCGAGAGCGTTGACCTGTATGGTAACACCCTAAAAGAAGACGGGGCGGACGTTAGCCGGCTACCAGCCGCCCCATCGCCAATCGCCCCGTCGCCCCACGGCAAAACCCACCATACAGGTCAATGCCGGCGTTCCGCCGCAAAACCCACGATACAGGCCAATGCCTGCGTTCCGCCGCAAAACCCACGATACAGGCCAATGCCTGCGGCCCGCCGCAAAACCCACGATACAGGTCAATGCCGGCGGCCCACCGCAAAACCCACGATACAGGTCAATGCCTGCGGCCCGCCGACAACCCCGCTAAGGATGCGCCGCCGCGAACTTGTCCGAGGCCGAAGCCGACGCAGTCTCGCTGGCGGTCGCCGCAGCATCGAACCCAGCGTCCAACTTATCCAACGCAGCCTGCAACGCCGCATCAACCCGCCCTAACCCCACCAACGCATCCTCGAGATCCACCACCGACCCCGTGGCAAACGGCGAGTTGTCGTCCGCCGCCAGCAGCAATGCCGCGCGCCGGGCCTCGGCGGGATGGGCGGCCAGGGCGGTCGAGATGGCCGCGCGCAAGGAGCCAACCTGCACCGCGGCCCGCTTCACGCCGGCCGTCTTGCCGGGCCGCAGCGCCCGCACCGCCGCCAAGGTCGACGCCAGGTTGATCGCGACGCTCTCATCCTTGCCGAAGAGCCCCAACAGCCGCAGCGTCTTGCCGTCGGAGGTCGATCCCGACGCCTCGAACAACAAGTTCGCGCCGGTCGCCCGCGCGCCAACGGCGAAGTGCCCGGCCTTGTCGGAGATCGCCGCGTCCAGGCCCAGCGCGACCAGGTTACGCACCTCGCGCACCGTCACCGTGGCGCCCACCACGGGCAGCTCCGCCAGGCTGGTCGAAGCCGAGCCGGTCCCCGCGCCCAGCGTGATCAGCGTGTCCGTGGCGTCCACGGCATCGGCCGCGCGCGGGGCGGTCAACTTGCCCGAAGCCGCCGCATCCAGCGCGCCGATCTGGCCGGCGGGCCGCTTGGAAGCCCCATCGTTGCCGATCAGGGAGGCGCCATCGTTGCCAATCAGCGATCCACCGTCGTTGCCGATGAGCGACCCACCCGTGCCGATCGGGGTGGCGGTCGTAACCGCGGCGTGGCGCGGCGAACAGGCGGTGACCAGCAACAGCAACCCAAGGGCCAAGGTCCGCATTTCACACGCCTCCTTAACAAGCCCTTTAACTATACCAGCCAATCGGCCATAATGGGGCGCATGAGTCATGCCGACGCGATCGTAGAGGACGAGGTCAGCCGCCTACGCGCGGAGTTGGCCTCGCGCGAGCGCGAAGTGGTCGCCCTGCGCCGCGTGGCCCTCGCCATGAACGCGTCGCTGGAGCTGGACGGGCTGCTGGAGACGATCGTGCAGGTCGCATTGGAGCTGACGGGTGGCCGGCGCGCCCACGTGGTCTGGCGCGACGACCAGGAGCTGGATCGCCTGCTGCAGGCGCCCGTACGCGGCGGCAGTTGGCGCATGCCGGAGGACGCCGTGCGCAAGGTCGAGGCCGTGCGCCACACCCTGGCCACCGGCGAGCCTGCACACGACGAGGAGCGCCTGCTGGTCTGCTTGCCGCTGGTGGCGCCAGGCCAGGTGCTGGGCGCCTTGTGCGTGGAGGGGCAAATGCCCGGCCAGGACGCCGTCGCCGATCTGCACGTGCTGGCCGCCCACGCCGCGATCGCCCTCGAACAGGCCGTGCTCTTCGCCGCGCTGCGCCGGCGCTCCGTGGAGCTCGAGGCCACGCTGCGGCGCTACCACGAAGCCGAACACGCGTCGCTCACCGATCCGCTGACCAATCTCGCCAACAAGCGCCACTTCCGTGACCAGGGCAAGCGCGAGGCAGCCGTAGCCAAGCGTTACGGGCGCCCGCTGTCCCTGATCATCGCGGACATCGACCACTTCAAGCGCGTCAACGACACCTATGGCCATCTCAGGGGCGACGACGTGCTCAAGAGCGTATCGGCCACGCTGTCCCGCACCGTCCGCGGCGCCGACCTGCTGGCGCGCTGGGGCGGCGAGGAGTTCGTGGTGCTCTGCCCCGCTACCGGGCCGGACGAGGCGTTGAAGCTCGCCGAGCGTATCCGCGCGGCCATCGAGGCCATGCACGGTCCCGTCCCCGGGATCACGATCTCCCTGGGCGTCGCGACCCATGCTCCTGACGAGGAGTTGGACGCCACCCTCGATCGCGCGGACCGCGCGCTGCTGAGGGCGAAGGAAGCCGGCCGGAACCAGGTCCAAAGTTAAAGGGGCCGGCTGCGTAGCCGACCCCTCAGATGCTCAAGCGCTGTGCCGCTTAGCGGCCCCACCCTTGCGCCCGATCGTGGTGTAGAACGCCACGCCGCGCGATTGCTTCAAGGCCTCGCCGCCCTTGCGGCCGATCGAGGAAAAGAACTCCGGGCCGTACTTCTGGCGCGTGGATGCGCCGCCCTTGGCGCCGATCGCCTTGAAGAATTCCTTGCCACGCTCCGCAAGTACGGTCTGGCCACCCTTGCGGCCGGCTTCAACGACGCGGGGGTCGCCCTTCATCGGGCCGGGCTTCTTGCCACTCGCCATGGTACACCTCCTTTTAACCTATTTGATACACACTGACACAACTAACTTGTGCCTGTCTCCTTTATATGACTTTAGTTGCCTGTTGTCAAGTGCAAACGATATAATCAGGCATGCCTTCGATCCTTCGCCCGCCTCCGCCGGGCCGCCTGCACCGCACCAGGGCCTTCGAAATCCCCGGGTTGCCCGGCCGATACCCGCTCACGCTCTGGCTCCCACCTAACTACGAGCGCGAGACGAAGCGTTATCCCGTGGCTTACATGTTCGACGGCCAGAACCTGTTCGGCGACGCGGGCTCCTTCAGCGGCGGCTGGCACCTGCACGAGGCCCTGGACGAGCGCGCCCGCAAGGGCAAGACCGTGCCGATCGTGGTGGGCATCCACCACGGCGGGGCCAGCCGCATGGAGGAGCTGTCGCCCTGGGCGATCGGCCGCGGCTCCCATGGGCGTGGCGACGCCCTCTTGGCCTGGATTACCCACGGCCTGGCCCAGATGATACGCGAAGACGTGCGCGTGCTTGAAGGCCCGGAACACACGATGCTGGGCGGCTCTAGCCTGGGCGGGTTGATGACCGTTTACGGCTTCAGCCAGCACCCCCAGTTCTTCGGCAGTTGCTTGGCCATGTCGCCAGCGCTGTGGGTCAAGCGGGCCGCCATCTTCCAGGTAGCAGAGCGCGCGCCCGTAGGCCGGGCCTCGCGCGTCTACATCGACTGCGGCGGCCGCGAGGGCCATGTCTTCCAGCTGGCCGAAGGCATGGCGCACCTCTTCGCGCGCAAGGGCGTGGAGAACGTGATGTGGCGCCCCGATAAACGGGGCAGCCACAACGAGAGGAATTGGCGAAGGCGGCTACCCAAGGCCTTGCGCCACTTGTACGGTTAGGACTCCCATCAAGCGCACGCCTTCGGGCGTGCGCAATTTACTTGACAGGGTCACTTACTTTTAATATAATGCGTTCACACTCAAGTCAGTTGAGGTAGTCGCAGCCTATTCGGAGGAGGTATCCCCTATGCAGTGCCAGAACTGCGGCCAACACCCGGCAAGCGTGGCTTTCACGCAGCTCCAGGATGGCCGTCGCCACACTTTCCAACTTTGCGCGTATTGCGCCCGGCACGTGCAAATGGGGCATGGCCCCGTCCAAGCGGAGCACGAGCACGAGCCGGATTCGGCCATCAAGAAGTACACCCGTGACCTGACCGCCACCGCAGAAGCAGGCGGGATGGACCCGGTGATCGGGCGGGAGAAGGAGATCGAGCGCGTCGTGCGCATCCTGGCCCGCAAGACCAAGAACAACGCGGTGCTCGTGGGCGAGCCCGGCGTGGGCAAGACGGC
>JAQBPE010000431.1 GCA_028287685.1 Cyanobacteria bacterium RYN_339
GTCCTCGATGTATAGCACCTGTGCGCCATAGTCATAGGCCAGCGAACGCGGGAAGTAGAAGCGCGCCGCCAGGGGGTCCTGGTTGTCCAACGAGAGCTTGTCGGCGCCGCCAGCGACCGTGTCGATCACCGGGCCAGGCGTTGGCGTGGCCGTCGGCGACGGGCTGGGCTTGGGCGAGGCGCCCGGCGAGGGCGAGCCTTCCGGGGAGGGCTCGATCGTGGCGGGCTCGGGCTTGAGGTCGACGTGGGCCTCCGTCAGCTTGTTGGGCTCGACGTTGATCAACTTCTCGCCAAACGCCACTTCGTGGTTCTGGGCGTCGAAGGCGATGGCCTGCACGACCTTGGGGCCGATCGGCACCTCCAGGAAGTCCGTGGACTCCGACTGGCCGCTGGGCGTGAGGGTGGTGTGCAGCGGCGACGCGCCCGGGATGCCTTCGCCTAAGATCGTGACCTCGATGTGGGTGGTCTCCTGCGGGATCGTCTGGACCGTGTAGGTGGCCTTTTTGGGCCACGTCACGCTGACGGCCAGCTTGCCCTTGGAGGGCATCAGGAGGTTCTGGGCACCGCAAGCGGTGAGCAGCATCAGGGGCGCCACGATGGCGGCTGTAATGAATCGCTGGCGCATCATTGGATGATCACCTTCACCTGGCCGTAGGTGGGCGAACCGTTGATGACCCGCGGGTCGACCAACGGCTTGACCTGGGCCTTGAGGTCCGGTTCCACCGGCTTGGGTTGCTCCGGCACGGCCGTGGGCTGGGTGGCGATGGGCGCCGTCGTCGTGATGGGCGCCGGGGTGGCGTTGGTGCCGACCACGGGCTTCGGCGTGGTGGGGGCGTCCTCCTGGACGGACAGCGGCTTGAAGATGTTGTCGCGCTCCTGGACCTTGGTGTTGTCCAGGGGCAGGGGGGCCGCCGCCGGTGCGTTGAACGGCACATGGGTGGATGTTCCGCCCAGCACCTTCACGAGGTTGCCGACGTCACCCGTGACGTTGACCGCCCCCTCGAAGACCGTGACGTCCGTGGTGCGCTTGATCGGGTCGAACGCCACCATCAGCTCCGTGCCCGTGACCGCGGCGACGGCACCCGGCGTGATGACCTTCATGCCGGCGTTGTGCTTCATGATGTGCAGCCAGACGCGGCCACTGTCGAGGCGCAGCGTGCGCTTGTCCTCGCCCGTGAGCGTCATCGAGGTGAGGCTGCCCACGCGGGTGACGGAGCCGTCGCCGTAGAGCAGCTCCGCCTTGGCTTCCGCGCCGGTGCGCAGCGTGTCGCCGGTGACGAGCAGGTTGTTGATGCCCGCGGGCTGCCAGGCGCGCGTGCGGAAGCGCTGCCACTCCACCTTGTGGACGACCTTGGTCAGCACGGCCTGGAAGGCATCGCCCCCCAGCATGGCCAGCTGGGCCGCGTGCGCATCCGATTCCGCGGCGCGGGCGCCGGGAGTGGCCAGCGCGAGCGCTGCCAGGACGGCGGCCATCGGTGCCAGGATGCGGTTGCTCATGGGGTCCCTTTCGAAGCTCGGAACGCTGGAATGGACGATACACAGCCATTCCGAGTTCCGCCCACAGCATAACACCGTGGGCGGACGAGCCGATAGGGGACGCCCTCACACCAGGGGTGTGAGATCGCGCACAGGCCTAGGTCTTGCCCGTGAGCTTGCGCCACGCCCACATCAGCGGGTCGTAGCTGTTGTCGACCACGCGCTCCTTGAGCGGGATGATGGCGTTGTCCGTGATCTTGATGTGCTCCGGACAGACTTCCGTGCAGCACTTCGTGATGTTGCAGAAGCCGATGCCCAACTCTTCCTTGAGCTGCTCGCGGCGGTCCGCCGTGTCCATCGGGTGCATCTCCAGGGCCGCCGTGCGGACCATGAAGCGCGGGCCGCCGAAGCCGGTCTCCTGGTGGTCGCGGATGACGTGGCAGACGTCCTGGCACAAGAAGCACTCGATGCACTTCCGGAACTCCTGCACGCGGTCGATCTCGTACTGGTACATGGTCCACTCGCCGTCCGGCCCCTTGGGCTTCGGCTGCAGCGGCTTGATCTTCTTGTTGACGCGGTAGTTGAACGACACGTCCGTGACGAGGTCCTTGATCAGCGGGAAAGCCTTCAGCGGCTTGATCGTGATCGTCTCGCCCTCGGCGGTGAGGGTGTCCTTCATACGTGTCATGCACATCAGGCGCGGCTTGCCGTTGATCTCCGCGGAGCAGGAGCCGCACTTGCCGGCCTTGCAGTTCCAGCGGCAGGCCAGGTCAGGGGCCTGGCGGGCCTGGACCTCGTGGATGGCGTCCAGCACCACCATGCCTTCCGTGAGCTCGATCTCGTACGGGACCAGCTCGCCCCGTTCCTGGTCACCGCGCCAGACGTTGAGGGTGACGCGCTTGCCGTTTTGGATGTTGCTCATTACGCCTTCACCTCGAACAGGGTCTTCAGCTCCGGCGGCATCTCCGGCAGCGGCTCCTGTCGGAGCTTCATGCTGCCGTCGTCGCCCCGCCAGACGACGTGGTTGAACTTGCCGAACTCCGGCAGGGTGGCTTCCGCGTCGAGACGGTAGTGGCCGCCACGGCTCTCCCGGCGCTCGCGGGCACACTTGGCGATCGCCTCCGAGCAGACGAGCAGGTTCTCCAGCACGATGGCCTGGTGCCAGCCCGGGTTGAAGCGGCAGTCACCGGAGACGTGGACTTTCTCGGCGCGCTCGCGCAAGTTGCCCAGGTCGTTCAGCGCCGTCGTCAGCTCGTCCTCGAGGCGGACGATGCCGGCGTTCTTCTCCATCGTGGTCTGGAGGTCTTCCGTGATGATGAAGGCGTTTTCGCCGGCCGAACGGTCGAAGACGGAGAACATCTCCTTGACCAGCGCGTCGACCTCCGTATCGATCAGCTCGGGCTGCTTGCCCATGGCCTTGGCGTGCTCCGCGGCGAACAGGCCGGCGCGGCGCCCGAAGACGATCAGGTCGGACAGCGAGTTGCCGCCCAGGCGGTTGGCGACGTGCAGGCCGGCCGCGCATTCGCCGGCGGCGAAGAGGCCCGGCACGTTGGACTCCTGGGTCTCGGGGTTCACCTTCACGCCGCCCATGACGTAGTGGGCGGTGGGGCCGACTTCCATCGGCTCCTTGGTGATGTCGAGGCCGCCCAGCTCCATGAACTGGTGGTACATCGAAGGCAGGGCCTTCTTGATCTCCGCCGCGCTGCGCCGGCTGGCGATGTCGAGCAGGGCGCCACCATGCGGGCTGCCTCGGCCGGCCTGGACCTCATCGCGGATGGCGCGGGCCACGACGTCGCGCGTCAGCAGCTCGGGCGTGCGGCGGGCTTCCTGGTCCTTCTTCTTGCCCAGCGAGTTGTTCAGCCAGCGCTCGGCCTCCTCGATCGTCTCGGCCGTCTCCGACCGGAACATCTCGGGGATGTAGTTGAACATGAAGCGCTCGCCCTTGTTGTTCTTGAGGGTGCCGCCTTCACCGCGCACGCCCTCCGTGACCAGGATGCCGCGCACCGAAGGCGGCCAGATCATGCCGGTGGGGTGGACCTGCATGAACTCCATGTCCATCAGCTCGGCGCCGGCCAGGTAGGCCAGGGCGTGACCGTCGCCGGTGCCTTCCCAGCTGTTGGACGTGACGCGGTAGCACTTGCCCACGCCGCCGGTCGCCAGCACCACGGACTTCGCCTTGAAGACGATCGGGCGGCCGGACTCGCGCCAGTAACCCACGGCGCCCACCACCGCGCCATCACGCTTCAGCAGGCGGTAGATAGTGCACTCCATGTGGACCTTGATTTCCTGCGAGACCGTGCGGTCCTGCAAGGTTCGGATCATCTCCAGGCCGGTGCGGTCGCCCACATGGGCCAGGCGGGGGTACTTGTGGCCACCGAAGTTACGCTGGAGGATCTTGCCGTCCGGCGTGCGGTCGAAGACGGCACCCCAGGTCTCCAGCTCGCGGGCGCGCTCGGGCGCCTCCTGGGCGTGGATCTGGGCCATGCGCCACTGGTTCAGGTACTTGCCGCCCAGGATCGTGTCGCGGTAGTGGACCTGCCAGTTGTCGCGCTTGTCGACGTTGCCGAGGGCCGCGGCCATGCCGCCTTCCGCCATGACGGTGTGGGCCTTGCCGAGCAGGCTCTTGCAGACCAGGCCGGTGCGCAGCCCCGACTGGGCGGCCTCGATCGCGGCGCGCATCCCGGCGCCGCCCGCCCCGATGACCAGGACGTCGTATTCGTGGGTTTCGTAAGTGGAGGGCATGGTTTACCTATGCTTCGTTGCGGGGCGGCGACTAGAAGAGGAAGTAGAGGTCGCGCCAGAGGCCCATTGCCACGCCGCGGACGTAAATGTCGGCCAGGCCGACGGAGGCCAGGCTCGCCCAGGCGAACTGCATGTGGCGCTCGTTCAGCCAGCTGACCTTCTGGAAGGCCTTGTAGCTCGCGGGCGGCGTGGGCCCGCCGGAGGCGATGCAGCTGAAGCAGTCGGTCTTGCCGCCGATCAGGTGGCGCAGCGAGTGACAGCCAAAGGTGTAGCAGGAAAGCAGGATCACGTTGAGGATCAGCACCGCGCTGCCCACGCCGAAGCCCCAGCGATGCGAGGTCGGCGCGTAGTGGAACGCATCCGACATGACCTTGCCGGTGGAGTCCAGCGGGAAGTGCATGCCCAGCACGGCGTCGTAGCCGAGGATGAAGATGAACAGCACCGCCAGGTACATGAAGAAGCGGTGGAGGTTCTGGAGGATGAAGGGGAAGGCGCGTTCGCCGTTGTAGCCCTGCGAGCGGCCCTTGCCCACGGAACAGGCCGGCGGGCTGAAGAAGAAGGCCCGGTAATACGCCTTGCGGTAGTAATAGCAAGTGGCGCGGAAGCCGAGCGGGGCGCCCAGGATCAAGAAGGCCGGCGAGAACCAGTGGGGCATCCACGAGAACTCGAGCAACAGCGAGTAGAACGGCGAGAGGTAAGGTCCCCAGGTGTAGAAGGAGTTCTGGAATGCGGCCCACATCGAATAAAGGCCGAACGCGCCCAAACCCACCGCCGTCGCCA
>JAQBPE010000446.1 GCA_028287685.1 Cyanobacteria bacterium RYN_339
AGGGCCGCCAACGCGGCGACCACGTCCGGCAGCCAACCGCGCAGGTCGGCCTCCTGGAGCGGTCCCTGTAGCGCGGGCCCGGGCGGAACGGGCCGGGTGGCATAGGCCAGCCCGTCGGGCGCCACGCCGAAGTCCAAGACCCCGAGCAAGGCCGGGTGCGGGCAAGCCGCGAGGGCCCAGTAGGCGCGTTCCAACAGCACGCCCGTCGCGCGCGGATCCTTGCCTGGCTGCGGCGTGGCCCGCACCAGCTCGACGTCGTGCCCGCGCTGGCGGTCGAACGCCTGGAAGCGCTCCCCCAAGGGGTCGGGCCCCAGCAAGCGGGGGTTCTCGTAGCGGGCCGGCAGCAAGGTCACGGTGGTCACCCGGTTAGAACGGCGGGAACAGGCGCTTGGACGCGCCCACCACCACGCTGAAGGGCGGCGGGTTGGCGACCGTGATGCCGTTGGCGTCCACCAGCTTCCAACCGTGCGGGCAGCCCTCCGGGATGGTCATCAGGCCGATCGCCGTGGCCGTGGGGAAGGCGCACTTCGCCACCACCTGGGTGTCCGGCGCCAGGACCACGAGCGTGAGCGGGTAGTTCTGGTAGCTGTTGACGAGGACCACCTCGTGGGCCACGCTCGGGCCGCACTGGCTGGGCGTGCCGCCCAGGATGAAGTCGCTGTTGCCTTGCGGCGTGGCGGCCGCCGTGGGGGTGGCGACGGCGGCCGGCGCGGCCGTTGATACGGGCGCCGGTGTGGGGGTTGCCGCGGCCACCGGCGTGGGGGTTGCAACGGCAGCCGGTGTGGGCTTGGGCAGCTGGACCTGGATGTCCGCCAGCGGCGGGTGGGTGGCCAGCTTGGCCCGCAGTTGTTGGAACAGCGCGCCCAGCGTCGCATCCGCCCCCTCCAGCGCGGCGCCGCGCGCCACCACGGCCTTGGTGTCCGCGAAGTCCGGCACCGTCTCCGGCGTGAGCTTGGCCCGGGCGGCGGCGATCGCCTGGGCGTAAACGGGCGCGTCCACCGTCCCCGGCAGCCCGCCGTCGGCCGCCACGACGCTCGCGGCCACCAGCGTGGAAGCCGCCGAGATGGCCGCCGCCTCGCCCGGCTTCGCCAGCGTGGACAGGCGCCCCAGCTTGCCCTGGGCCGTCTTGACCACGGCCACGACCTGGAAGGTGAAGCCGGCCGGCACGCCCTTGAAGCTGAACTGGCCCGCCGCATCCGTCTCCACGGGCTTGAGCCCGGCGATCGGCTTCAGGGTGGCGTCCGCCAGGTAGACCGTGGTCTTGCCCAGCGCGGCCTCCGAGAGGGCCAGGAGCGCCATGGACCCGGTTTGGTCCGAGACGATCGAGCCCGTCTGGTCCGACACGAGCGAGCCGGTTTGGTCCGACACCAGCGAACCGGTCTGGTCCGACACCAGCTTGCTGGCCGGCACGGCGACCAGCCCGGGCGGCGCGACCAGGGTGCCCACCAGGTCGGCGGTCGAGGGGGTCGCCGTGGGTGCGACGGAGCCGACGATCCGCTCGCCGGGGATCGAGGCCGGTCCCACCGGCGTGCTGGGGCACCCGGCCAGGGCCAGGCAAAGGACCAGCGAGAAGCGGCGAAGCGGCATGCACACCCCAACGATGGATAGCGTGCAGATTATACCCCGCGGCTGGCAAGCGCCTGTACCGGGGAACACCTTTCCAACCGGACCTATGGGGCCAGGATCCGCCTCGCAAGGCTCCGATGCCTGTTCGCCCCCGCGGCATCGAAGTGCACGATGGGAGAGGCAGCATGCCGAAGGAGTCGTTATGAGCTTGTTCGACAACATCAAGAACCTGGCCGACACCGCGCAAGAAAGGGTGGAACAGGCCCAGGACCTACCGGGGCAGGTCAAGCGGGACCTGCCGGACGCATAGCGCGAGCCAGTCGAGAACCCGTTGGCTCGAGCGCAAGGCGCGCCCGCCAACGGCAGCAGCGAGCCCGAATCCGTCGGCGGCGGGGGTGGCAGCGCTGAGTTGCGGTGCCGAGCCCTCCATCTCGCGACGCGGTACACTGAAGCGTTCCTAGCACGCTTGATGGAGTAGCCATGTTCGAGATGCTCGCCGCCGCGGTCGCGCCCACGTACCCGATCCAGCAGTACCTGCAAGTCAGGTCCGCCAGCGCAGGCACCTTCACGCCCGACGGCCGCGGCATCGTGTTCTCCACGAACATCACCGGCGTTTCGCAGCTTTGGCGCGTGCCCAGCGAGGGCGGCTGGCCGGAGCAGCTGACCTTCTACGATGACAGCGTGCGCTGGGCCAGCCGGGCGCCGCGTGGCAACTGGTTGCTCTTCGGCAAGGACCACGGCGGCGACGAGCGCGCCCAGCTGTACCTGCTATCGCCCGACGGCACGCGCACGGTGGCGCTGACCAACGATCCCAAGACCATCCATACGTTTGGCGGCTGGAGCCCCGACGGCAAGCGGATCTGCTATGCCAGCAACGCGCGCAACAGCGCCTTCTTCGACCTGTACGTCATGGACGTTGCCAGCCACAAGGCCACGCGCGTGCTGCAGCAAGACGGCACCAACTACGCGGCGGGCTTCTCGCCCGATGGGCGCTCGATCGTGTTCTCGCGCGTTGACACCCCGTCCAACCAGAACTTGTACCTGCTGGACCTGGCCTCCAAGCAGAGCCGGCTGCTGACGCCGCACAAGGGCGACGCCAACTACAACAACGTCACCTTCGGGCGCGACGGCCGGCTGTACATGGCCACGGACGAAGGGCGCGAGTTCAGCGGCCTGGCCTCGCTGGATGTGCGCGGCGGCAAGCTGGCCTACCAGATGGGCGATGCCGGCGACGTGGAGGGCCTGGCCTTCGACGAACGGCGCGAGCGCCTGGCCTTCTTGACCAACGAGGAAGGCTACTCCGCGCTGTGGCTCAAGCCACTGCACGGCAAGGCCCGCCGGTTGGGCAACGTGCCCCAGGGCGTGATGGCCGACCTGGACTGGGCGCCGGACGGCCAAAGCCTCTCCGTGACCTTCACGGGGCCGGCCAACCCGTACGACGTCTGGCGCTACGACCTCGCCAGCAGCCGCTTCAGCCAGGTCACGCACAGCAGCCTGGCCGGCATCGACCCCAAGAGCTTCGTCTCGCCCACGCTCGTGAAGTACCCCAGCTTCGACGGCCGCCAGATCCCGGCCTTCTGGTACGCGCCCAAGGGCGCCAAGCCCGGCGCCAAGCTTCCCACCATCGTGTTCGTGCATGGCGGCCCGGAGAGCCAGGAGCGGCCCGACTTCGCCAGCAGCTTCCAGTACTACCTCAACCGCGGCTACGCCCTGATGGCGCTGAACATCCGCGGCTCGATCGGCTACGGCAAGACCTTCACCCACCTGGACGACGTGCGCAAGCGCATGGACGCCATCGCGGACGTGGATTACGCCACGCGCTGGCTGAAGTCCACCGGCTGGGCCGCGCCCAACAAGCTGGCCGTGATGGGCGGCAGCTACGGCGGCTACATGACGCTGGCCTGCGTGACCATGTTGCCGGACCTCTGGGCCGCGGGCGTAGACACCGTGGGCATGAGCAACCTGGTGTCGTTCTTGCAGAACACCGGCCCCTGGCGCCGTCCGCTGCGCGAGGCGGAGTACGGCTCGCTGACCAAGGACCGCGACTTCCTGGCGTCGGTCTCGCCCATCAACCACGTTTCGAAGATCAAGGCCCCGCTGATGGTGATCCAGGGCGCCAACGACCCGCGCGTGCCGAAGACCGAAGCCGACCAGATCACGGCCACCTTGAAGGCGCGCAAGCACCCGGTGGAGTACCTCCTGTTCGACGACGAGGGGCACGGCGTGGCGAAGTTGAAGAACCGCATCGTGAGCTTCACCAAGACCGCGGAGTTCCTCGACAAGTACGTGAAGGACCGGAAGTAGCCGGGGCGCCCCGGCTACTTCTCAATTGGCGTCGTCGGAGAAGATTTGCTTCAGCCCTACCCGGCAGACCTCGCCGATTCGTTCTGGGGATGGGGGTTCGGGACGACCCGATGTTCTTGCGATTTCGGCAGCTCCGATGATTCGCAGATCGCTCGCAGTGAAGGGCGCATTGACCTGCTTCTGCAAGTCGGTAACCCACAAGTGGGGCATCTCTTGCTTGACTGCTGGCCAAGCCGCGTTCAGTTTGTCGAAACTTGGGGCCAGGATGTTGAGGGTATCGTGGATGTAGAGGATGTCTTTCGCTTGTTTGTCGAGCGGCCTACGACTTAGGACGAGGAGCTTCTGCGCCAGGTAGCAAATTGGGTTTGCGATATTGACCGTGGCGTCGTCGGGGACTTTGAAACCTTTCGCTTGAGTCATTTCAAGCTGCCAGGGGTTGATCAAAAGGACGTCGACGTATCGCAGCTTCTGGGCTACGACACCACCGACCTGCTCCGTCACGTCCGGCGTCCTATCCTTCTTTGTATGGGTAAAGCCGGTGGGCCCAACCACCGACGAAGACCACCTTGGAGATCTGCGGCTTCAAGGCCATGACGAGGCGGATGAAGTCCTCGTCGTCGGTGATGTTCGGCATCTTAGTCCTCCCGGAGGAGGTTGGGGGCGAGCATTTGATCCCAGATGTATGCGGCTTGTTCGCTACCGCGGGCGGGATGGGCGCCTACATCTAGCCAGGTCTGGATTACGTCGGTTGCCGGTACGCCGTCATGGCTTATGGCGCCGCGGAACGTGCTTTCCTTCCAGCTTGGCCGGCGAATGAATACGTCCACGCGCTCACCCGATTTCGCTCGTGTCAGTCCCAGATCTTGAAGGACGTCGGCCGACGGGTCTTCCAGGAACAAGTGCGTCGCGGCCCCATGGACGAAGCCTAGCTCGAGCGCCGCCGCGGCCGTAAACAGCCCCAGGGCGGCGCGCTTGGTATCCCAAGGAAGGTCGCCAGAGGGTCCGGCGCGTCTCCGCGCATACCGGTTGAGCGCCCGCCGGAGTTGATCGTCTGGTGACGAAGGTGGAAACGTGAACCGCATTCCAACCTCGGCCACGGGGCGTTGGGTTGCACTGCTCCAGCGGTCCATCAACTCCCGGGTGTTGATGATTTCGTATGAGTTCGGGCGGATCGCCAGGTACCCCTCGGATTTGAGGGCGGTAACCAGGCGACGTGCGCTCGGCAAAGAGACTTTTGCTTGGGCTGCCAGGTCCAAGGTCTTGCGAATGCGGCCTCTCGGCGCGGTCAGCATGCGCTGGGGAAGCCGGTGCGCGAGCATGACTTTGAGCATCCATTGGTTCAGATCGGAGAAGAGTTCAAGCGGACGGGACGCAAGGTGGAGCCCTTGAAGCCCAGACGTCCCTTCTGCGGGGTATCTAAGCTGCGGCAGGCCAGGGCCAGAGAGCTCGAGCCGACCGCGAGCGTCGATCAGGCCGTATGCCTCGTTCGGGGCGTAGCGGGCGACATACTGTTCCAAGTCGTTGATCATGCGATCGGACAAGGCGGTGGTTCCGACGATTGGAAGAGGCTCCGCACCGCTCGTTACTGCTGCCAAGCGGGTTCGCAAGTAGGCGTTTGCCCATAGCGATTCGAGGACCTGCTTTCGGCCTTCGCGTGCGACTTTCAAGTCGACGACGTAACGGCAATCCCCTTTCGACACAATCAAATCGACGTCGTCCGTGCCGTTGGACCGCCAAGTCTCCCAACCGTCGTTCTGAAAGGCCTCGGTTAAAACGTCGAGCAGGTCAGAACCTAGTCGGCGGATGTCGATTCCGACCAATCGCTCCATTGCAGCCTCCGATTTGATCATGATCATGAGCCTGTTCATGATCATGAACTAAATCATGGTCATGATCAAGCTCATGATCATGAACTACACCCTGCGCCCAAGACGAGATTCCCCTCTCGCCAGGAGGCAAGCCGAACGGCCGCCCAAAAACACCAATCCCCGCGAAGCACGAGGCTTAGCGGGGGATTGCTGCTTGGGAAGCGTCGGGTCGTCAGTTCGACCGTCATGCCTTGCGGCACGGGATGTCGCCACATCCTCCGGTTCCTTCGCAAGTATCTCAACCTACGTTCAAGAGACTTGTGTGAGTCTCTCCCGAATCCCGAACTCTACCTTTTCAGGCCGACCTCTGAATCCGTGGCACTCTTGTGACGGGGTGCATCCGTGCTGACTTCTGGAGCAGCGAGACTGATAACCCGAGCTCGACACCCTTGCGGGTACCGGGTACCACCGTTTCCGGTCATACCGACGATCGTTTCCGACCATCCCATCCCGCCCTTACGAACGAGACTTCGAGTTACCTTCCGGCGAGTTACCGACTCTCTTGCGAGAACTGGCTTCATACCCGGGTAAAGGGGCCTTCCGATGTCGATCCATCGGTGCACTTGCGGTGCAGGACACTCGCGCGTCCGGTACATCCTTTGCAAACCTTACGGTCCGCTTCAGAGGGCGGTGAGCCCTGCTGCGACATTTCCCTTCGAACTATCACCGTTGCCAGCGACCATCCATTATGAAATACCGCGGTAAAATTTCCGGATTACCCACCGTCTGAATGCTCTTGCGAACTTCCAGTCTTCCAATCGATATTGCTACCGACTGTGCAATCGTAAGCGTCAAGTCGTTACATCTTGCGATAAACGGTCTCTGGCTCGTCACACCCTTTTGAAGTGTGGCCCGGCTCTCCAGAACCGGTCGATGAATTAATAGTAGCAGACGCCTTGGATTAACGCAAGCTATTTTTAAAATATTTCTAATCTGACCTTAATCTGCCTGCCCGGTTGGAGCACGCGAAGCACCGGGTAGAGAGTGTTTGACCGTTCAAGCAACCAGGGAGCAACGTCACCACATGAGCGAATACCAACACTACGCCTTCGCTGCCGTCGACCGGCAGCTGACCGCCGACGAGATGGCAGAGCTGCGCGCGCTCGCGAAGCGCGCCACGATCACGCCCACCCAGTTCGTCTTGGAGCTGCACACGGGCGACTTCGACGGCCGGCCCGACGACCTGATGGTCCGGCTCTTCGACGCCCATACCTATGTCTCCAACTGGGGCACCACGGACTTCCAGCTGCGGCTGCCCAAGGAAGCGCTCGTCCGCGACGTCGTGAAGCCCTACCTGGTAGAGGAGCGCCTGGAGGTCCGCCAGAAGGGCGAGATCTTGATCCTGACCCTGCACCTGGAGTGCGGCGAGAAATCGAACAACGCGGAGGGGGCCGCCGACTGGCTGCCGGGGCTGCTCCCGCTGCGGAAGGACATCATGGCCGGCGATCTGCGCGCGCTGTACCTGGGGTGGCTGACGGCCGTGCAGGATGGCATCGTGGCCGATGGCGTGCAGGAGCCTCCCGTGCCCAAGGGCTTGGACGCCCTGACCCCGCCGCTCGAGGTGTTGGCCCGGCTGCTTCGGCTCGACGGGAGCATGATCGCGGTGGCCGCCGGCTCCTCGGCGACGCTCCGAACGGCCAAGGCGCTCAAGGCGGCGGCGAAGCAGCACGCGGAAGACAAGCAACGGTCCGCGGCCGACCAGGCCGGGGCAGCGCGCAACAAGGTGCTGGATGCCCTGAAGGCGCGCGAGGAACAAGCCTGGAGCGAGGTCGCCGAGGTGATCGGCATGCCGGGTGCCGGGCCGACGAAGACCGCGGCCTTCAAGGCAAAGGCCAAGCTGTTGCACGAGCTCCGCGAGCTGGCCACCCGGGATGGCGCGAGCGAGGCCTTCGATGCGCGCCTTGCGGCGCTGCGCGAGCGCTTCATCAAGGTGCCCGGGTTCTGGATGTTCTATGACCCCCCGCGCGTCTCGAAGGCCTTCGGTCAGTAAACAAGCCTTAGGCCAATCTTCACCGCGACTTGGGGCTTAATTAACGGTCCATGAACAAGAAAGGGCGATAAGGGAGCCAGAGGAGTTCCCCATGGCCATCCAGAACCAGCCCGTCCGCGTGAAGCTCACCACCGTGCCCAAGGCGGGCGCCAACGTGGTGCGCGAAGCCGTCCAGGAAGTCGCCCCCAAGCTGGTGGCGGCGCCCGAGAAGGCCGGGTTCGTCAAGGAGTTCATCCTGGGCCCCCTATTCACCACGCTGCACGTCGTGCTGGACCATGCCCCCTGGCTGAACGGGGCCATGGGCCACATCACGGGCCCGATCGTGAAGCGCAAGTTCAACCCGCCGGCGGGCGCGATCGAGCCCGCGGCGCCCGCGCCGTTGAAGGCCAGCACCGTCGAAGACGCCCGCAAGATCATGGCCCAGCGCTTCGATCCCAAGGCCGGCAAGGTCGTGATCGGCATTTCCGGTGGCGGCGCCGAGACCGTGCACTGCTTCGTGGTCTCCGGCGTGAAGCCCGACGGCAAGGTCATGATCACCCAGGCCTTGGCGCAGGCCACCGGCCCGGAAGAGGAATACAAGGGCCTGGGCGGCAAGGTCGAGAAGTGGCTGGACAAGAAGCTGGGCAACAGCTCCAAGCGCATGGCCGGCGTGGTGGAAGAGAACTGGTCGGACTACGCCGCGCGCTCCCACCGCAACTCCGTGGTGCTGATGGAGCTGGACGCCAACCCCGCCGAGGTGGAGAAGGCGCTCGCCAAGCTCAAGACCTTCGTGGGCCGGCCCTACGACCACACCATGCTCTCCGCCTTGCGCGGCACCAAGGCCGACAACGCGGAGATGTTCTGCACGGAGGTCTCCAGCTGGTTCATCAACGAGCTGGCCCCTGGCACGATCAAGCAGTCCGACGTGATGGGCTGGAAGATTTACCAGGTGGCGGACCACATGAAGGCCACCGACGTCCACGGCGGCCCCCTCAAGGTCCTCTACAACGGCCAGAACCGCCTGGACATCAAGAACCTGGACCCGCACCCGCGCTTCGACGCGAAGGCCGTTGTGGACAAGGCCCTGCAGGCCGAAGCGCGCGGGCTCGAGAAGGTTGTCGTCGAGGAGGAAGCCACCTCCATCTGGACGCGCATCGCCCAGGGCCTGCGCCGCGCCGTGAAGCACTTCTAGCTCGACCGTGCTCTAGCGGGGGGAGCTTGCAGTTTCGTCAGGCCACGAAGAACCCGTTTTCGCCAAAAATCCCGGAAACGGTCTCCGGTAGACGATTAAAAGGGCATCTATCACGCGGCGCATGCCACGCGGCGCGTGTCATGCGAAACGTGCCAGAATGGCCCGAAACCTGGACGTCATCAACGTTACCCGGGATGTGCCTCATAACGAGGCCAGGGCGACCATGAACGCAAACTCGGGCAACAGGCTGATGTGACCGCGATGAACTGATCCTGGCCTTGCTGGTCCGGGCA
>JAQBPE010000492.1 GCA_028287685.1 Cyanobacteria bacterium RYN_339
CAGCACGAGGTTGGCTTGGGGGGCGAGGCGTTCCGCGATGGCGCGCGCCACGCCACCCGACCCGCCCGTGATCAAGTACGTCTCCGCCTGCGGGGTGGCCGCGGGCAAGCGCAACGGAACGCGGTCCGGCAGCCAGCGGCGACGGCCCCGCAGCAGGACCAGCGGCTCGGGTGGCCCCGCGAGGGCCGCGAGCACGTCCTCGTCAGCCGGCGCATCGATGCAACCGACCTGCAGGCCCGGGATTTCAAACGGCAGCGCGCGCGCCAGGCCGGCGAGGGCTGCCAATGCGGGGACGGCGGGGTCGCGCTCGTCCAGGCTGCCCAGGCCGGTGGCGACCACGTCGAGGCGCTCCGGGCGCGGGGCGCCGCCGGACCAGCCTCTGGCGAGCTGCCAAAGGGCGTCGAAGCCCGTGGCCAGGGCGGTCTCGTCGTCGGCGCCCGGCGGCAGGTCCAGGGCGCCGAGGAAGAGAACGCGCGGGGCCGGGCCTTGGTCGATCACCAGCGCACCGGCTGCCCGAAGGGCTGCCACGACCTGCCGAGCGCGCGGGCCGTCCGCGCCCACCGCCAGCCAGGGCCCGACGGGCAGTGGTAGGGGGAGGCCGGCAGGGGCTTGGCGCCAGCCCGGTGCCTCGAACCAGCTGGCGAGGCCGGCACGGCGCACCGGGAGGGCGCCGAAGGCCTGGCCGGTGGGATCTGCGTCGATCCAGTGCCGGCGGCGCTCGAAGGGGTAGGTTGGCAACGGGATACGGCGGCCCGGGGCCGGGCCGAGGGCGGCGTCGACGCCATGGCACCAGAGCGTGGCGCGGGCCACGGCGAAGTCCTCGACCAATGACTCGACCATGGTGCCGGGCGGTCGGCCGGGGCCTACGGCAACCAGCACCAAGGCCGGGTCGGCTTGCAGGCGGGCCAAGGCGTCGCCGTACCGCACCGGCGCGGTGAGGTGGCGGGCCCAATAGGCGGGGTCCATCGCCTCGGCGGCGGTGATCCAGTCGCCCGTCACGTTCGAGAGGTAGGGGCGTTGCGGCGCCTGGCGCGGGACGGCGGCCACGGCGGCGGCCAGGCGGTCGGCCAGGGGGGCCAGCAGCGGGTGGTGGGTGGCATGCGGCACGCGGGGACGGCGGGCAGGCACCCCTCGCGCGGCCAGGGCGGTCTCGTGGCCGGCGATCGCCGCTTCGGGCCCGGCCAACAACCAGAGGCCGGGGCCATTGAAGGACGCCACCGCCACCCCCGCCGGCAGCTCGCCCAGCTCCGTGACGGCCAGCAAGGCGCCGCCGGCCTCCTCGAACAAGCGGCCTCGCTGGGACACGATCGCCAGCGCGTCCGCCAGCGTGAAGACGCCGGCCAGGCAGGCCGCCACGTATTCGCCCAGGCTGTGGCCCAACAAGGCCACGGGCTCCACGCCATGGGCCTCCCACAGGCGCGCGGCGGCGTAGCTGGTGGCGAAGATAGCAGGCTGCATCCGCGTCGGCCGCAGCAGCGTGGCCGGGTCGGGGTCGAACAGGGCCGTTAGCAGGTCGAAGTCGAGGCTGGCGGCGCAGGCGTCGATGGCCGCGCGGTAGGCTGGCTCGGCCGCGTAGAGGGCCTGTCCCATCATGGGCGCCTGGCTGCCGAGGCCGGGGAGCAGGAAGGCCGCGCGGCGGTTGGGCTTCGCCTCGGCCCGGACCACGGTGGATCCGACCATGGCCAGGCGCTGGGCGAAGGCGCGGCGGCCGTGCGTCAGGGTGTGGGCGACGTCGCGCGGTTCCTGGGCGCCCAGGTGCGCCTGGAGTCGCTCGAAAGCGGCCTGTAGCGCGGCAGGCGTGCGAGCCGAGAGCGGGAAGATGGGGGTGCCATCCCCCGCGGGCCCGCGGGGGCTTGGCCGGGGCGCCTCTTCGAGGATCGCATGGACGTTCGTGCCGCCCAGACCGAAGGCGCTGACGCCCGCCCGCCGCGGTTCCGGGCCCGCTGGCCAAGCGCTCGCTGACGCCGCGAGGTGGAAGGGGCCACCGGCGAAGGGGACGCGGGGGCTGGGCTCGGCATGGACGTTGGGTGGCAGCTCCGCGTGGCGCAGCGCCAGCGTGGCCTTGATCAAGCCGGCCACGCCTGCAGCGGCGTCCAGGTGGCCGATCGTGCTCTTCAGGGCGCCCAGGCGGATCGTGCCAGGGCCGCCCGCGGGGCCGTAGGCACGGTTGAGGGCGGCGACCTCGATGGGATCGCCCAGGGGCGTGCCGGTGCCGTGGGCCTCGACGTAGCCGACCGTGCTCGGCTCGACGCCGGCCGCGGCCAGGGCGGCGGCGATCGCCCGCGCCTGGCCCTCCACGCCCGGCGCGGTGAAGCCCACGCGCGCGGCGCCGTCGTTCGTGACCGCGGAGCCGCGGATCACCGCGTGGATGGTGTCGCCGTCGGCCTGCGCGTCTTCGAGCCGCCTCAAAGCCACCAACGCGACGCCGCTGCCCCCCACCGTCCCACCGGCCGCCGCATCGAAGGCGCGGCAGTGGCCATCCGGCGAGGCGATGCCGCCCGGCTGGTACATGTAGCCCTGGCCCTGGCGCGTTTCCACGGCCACGCCGCCGGCCAGCGCCACGTCGCACTCGCCGGCGCGCAGGGCCTGGCAGGCCTGGTGCACCGCCGTCAACGAGCTGGAGCAGGCCGTCTGCACCGCCACCGCGGGACCGCGCAGATCCAGCTCGTAGGCCGCGCGCGTGGCGACGTAGTCCTTGTCCGTCGCCAGCAGCAGGCCCAGCTCCCCGGCCGTGGCGTGCAGGTCCGGGCGCGCGGCCAGGTGGAAGGGCAGGTAGCGGCTGGCGCCGGCCCCGGCGTAGACGCCGATCGGGCCGGGCGGGCGTGCGGGGTCGATGCCGGCGTGTTCCAACACCTCCCAGGCGCACTCCAAGAACAGGCGGTGCTGGGGATCCAGCAGGGCGGCCTCCGCGGGGGCGTAGCCGAAGAAAGCAGCGTCGAACAAGTCGATGCCCGCGAGGTCGCCGTTGGCGGGGACGAAGCGCGGGTCTTGCAGCCGTTCTTCCGGCACGCCGGCCGCACGCAGTTGGTCGGGCGACAGGCGGGTCAGGCCCTCGCGGCCTTCCCGCACCAGCGTCCAGAGGGCGTCGACGTCGGCGGCGCCGGGGAAGCGGCCGGCCAGCCCGACGATCGCGATCGCGTCTGCGGTGAGGACGCGCCGGGTCGCCAGGGGGGCTTCGACCGCGCCGCCCAGGTGCGCGGCCAGGGCCGCCACGGTCGGGTGTTGGAACAGCTCCGTGAGCGGGATCTCGCGTCCGACCAGCGCGGTCAGGCGCTCCTGGGCCTGCACCAGCAGCAACGAGTGGCCGCCCAGGTCGAAGAAGTTGGCGTCACGGCCGACGTGGGCCACGCCCAGCAGCTCCGCCCAGCCGTCGGCGATGTCACGTTCCAGTGCCGTTTGCGGCGCCTCGTAAGGGGCCGGCTCCGCGGCCGGCGCGAGGCGCAACAGGGCCTCGCGATCCAGCTTGCCGTTTACCGTACGGGGCAACGTGGGCACGGGCGTCAGGGTGGCCGGGCGCATCGGCTCCGGCAGCCGGTCGCGCAGGAAGGCACGCAGCTCGCCCGCGGCCGGGGGCTCGGCGGTCGGGACGTAGAACGCCGCCAGCCGGCGATGACCAGCGGGAACCGGCGCAGCCGGATCGCCCCCATGCACCGTCACCAGCACGGCGGCCGCGGCGATGCCTGGGTGGGCCAGCAACGCGGCTTCGACCTCGCCCGGCTCGACCCGGTGGCCGCGGATCTTGACCTGGTCGTCGGCGCGGCCCAGGTAGCGCAGGGCCCCCGTGGCGTCGCGGCGGGCCAGGTCGCCGGAGCGGTACAGCCGGCCGGCCGGCGTCTCGACGAAGCGCTCCGCGGTGAGCTCCGGGCGGTTCAGGTAGCCGCGCGCGACGCCCGCGCCGCCCACGTAGATCTCGCCGGTCCA
Organism: Cyanobacteria bacterium RYN_339; assembly: GCA_028287685.1. Taxonomy (GTDB): domain Bacteria; phylum Cyanobacteriota; class Sericytochromatia; order S15B-MN24; family JAQBPE01; genus JAQBPE01. Next base: position 3,922 of record JAQBPE010000492.1, read on the forward strand.
GCCCGGCGGCACCGGCTGGCCGTGGCGATCGAGCAGGTGTACCGTCAGGTCCGGCAAGGGGAACCCGATCGGGCTGCCACGGCCGGCCGGCTCGTCGGGGTCCAACGGGTGCTGGGTGACGTGGACCGTCGTTTCCGTGATGCCGTACATGTTGACCAGCCGCGGGCCCTGGCCGTTGGGGCCCTGCCACCAGGGCGTCAGCGTGCGGGGCTCCAGGGCCTCCCCGCCGAAGACCACCAGCCGGAGCGCCGGGGCAAGCGTGCGCGCCCGCGGGGCCAGGGCCTGGAAGGCGCTGGGCGTCTGGTTGAGCACGGTCACGCCCTCCGCCGTGACCAGCTGCCAGAACGCCGCGGGGTCGCGTGCGACGGCGGGGTCCACCAGCACCAACCGGCCGCCATGGGCCAGGGCGCCCCAAAGCTCCCAGACGGCGAAGTCGAAGGTGTAGGCGTGGAACTGGGTCCAGACGTCGCCTGGGTGGAAGTCGAAGGACGAGAACAGCCGCGCGAGGTTCGCATGCGTGACCTCCACGCCCTTGGGCCGGCCGCTGGAGCCCGAGGTGTAGATCACGTAGGCGACGTCGTCCAGCGCCAGGCGCGGATCGTAGCTGCCGTGGCCGTCGGCATCCGTTAAGGTGAGCAGCGGCGCGCAATCCTCCACGATCGCGGCGTGGCGCTCCGGCGGGTGGTGTGGGTCGAGCGGGACGTAGGCGGCGCCCGTGAGCAAGACGCCCAGGATCGCGCGCACCTGGTCGAAGCCGGGCGCGAGGGCGATCGCGATGCGCGTGCCGGGACCCGCGCCCGCGGCACCGAGCCGGGCGGCCAGGCCCAGGGCGTCGTTGGCCAGCTCGCCGTAGCTGAGGTGGCGGCCGCCGTGGGTGAGGGCGATGGCGTCGGGTTGGGCGGCTGCGTGGGCCAGGAAGGCCGCCGGGAGGGGCCGAGCGGGCGGCAGGGCGGCCTCGGCCGGCGGCGCGGGCCGGCCGAGCGGTAGGCGCGACGACGGTTGGTCGGGGTCGGCGGCGAGGATGGCCACGTAGGCCGCGGCCAGGGCCTCGATGGTGGCTGGGTCGAACAGGTCGGTGGCGTATTCGAAGCTGGCGTTGAAGCCGCCGTCCTCTTCCCAGGCCGTCAGCGTGAGGTCGAACTTGGCCGTCTCGACCGGCGGCTCCAGGGCCGTCAGCTGGAGCTCTCCCATGGTGAGGGTGCGCGTAGGGGGCTGCTGGAAGACGAACATGGTCTGGAAGAGCGGCGCGCGCGAGGGGTCGCGGGGCGGGGCCATTGCCTCCACGAGCCGCTCGAAGGGCAGCTGCTGGTGGGCGAGCGCGGCGACCACCGTGTCGCGGGCGCGGGCCACGGCGGTCTCCAGCGACGGGTCGTCGTCCAGCCGCGCGCGCAGGGCAAGGGTGTTGATGAAGCAGCCGATCAGTGGCTCCAACTCGCGGCGCTCGCGGCCCGCCACGGGGGTGCCGACCAGGAAGTCGGTCTGGCCGCAGGCGCGGGCGAGCAGGGCCTGGAAGCCGGCCAACAGCACCATGAAGGGCGTGGCTCCGTGGCGCCCGCCGAGGGCCTTGAGGCGCTCGGCCAAGGGCGGCGCGAGCCGGAAGGCCAGGGCGGCGCCGCGGTGCGAGGGCGAGGCCGGGCGTACCCGGTCGGTGGGCAAATCCAGGATCTGGGGGGCACCCTCCAGGGCCCGCCGCCAATAGGCCAGCAGGCGATCGCCCTCCGCGCCGCCCAGGGCCGCGCGCTGCGTGCGGGCGAAGTCGCCATACTGTAGGGTTGGCGCGGGCAACGCATGCCCGCCATACAGCGCCGCCAGCTCCAGCGCGGCGAGGCCGCAGGACCAGGCGTCGGCGGCAATGTGGTGGAGGGCCACATGGAGGACGTGGTGCTCGGGGCCCAGCGCCTCCAGGTGGAGGCGCAGCACCGGGCCTGTGGCGAGGTCGAAGGGCTGGTCCTTGGCGGGGGGACCGGCCTGCAGCGAGACGGGACCGGGCGGGTCGATCTGGGCAGTGGGGGTGCCACGCGAGACGGGATAGCGCGTGCGCAGGACCTCATGGCGCGTCACAAGGGCGTCGACGGCGGCCTGGAGCCGCGGGACGTCGAGCGGACCGCGCAGTTCGAAGGCGCCCGTGACGTGGTAGAAGGGGCTGCCCGGTGCCAGCCGGTCCAGGAACCACAAGCGCTCCTGGGCGCTGGAGAGCGGCGTCCCAGCTGCCAGGTGCGCGAGCAGGGCCGGCTTGTGCAGCGCCAGCCGCGCACGCAGGTCCGGCGTCAGCGCGCCGCGCGGCGCCTGGACGTCCAGTTGGTCGCCGCGGGCGCCCAGGAGGATGCCGCCGGCCTTCAGCTCCGCAAGCAGCTCGTGCAGCGCCTCGGTCATAGCGTCAGGACTTCCCAGGCTTCGGGGTTGCCGCCCAGCAGCACGTGGACCGGCCAGACCTCGCCGTCCAGGCCCAGGTGGGGCTGGATGCGCTCGAAGGCCATGTGGCCGATCGGGCAGAGCGCCAGGTCGAGCGCGGGGGCGGCCTCGGCCAGCAGCTGGGCCATGGCGCCTGCTTCAAGCTGGCAGAAGCGCTCGGACCAGGCGCCGTAGACCGGGCGGATGGCCTCCGCCGGGGCCACGAGGTAGATCGAGAAGGCGGCGGCTTCCGCCAGCGGCAGGTTGATGCCGAAGTGCAGGTCGGGCGGGTGCGCCAGGCCGGGGGCGATCGCCGCCAGGTCGTGCGCCAACGGGTCATGGAAGTAGAGGCCGGGGGCGATCCCGGTAATGTCGCGGGCATGCAGGTACACCTGCACGGGGTAAAGCCCACCGGCGGAGGCATACGGGCGCTTCGCGTCGGTGCCGCTCAGCGCGGCCAGCAGCCGGCC
>JAQBPE010000025.1 GCA_028287685.1 Cyanobacteria bacterium RYN_339
GGCCGGCTCACCAGGGGCGCCACCGCGTCGAAGTGGGCCAGGTAGGTGGGAGCGATGTGGAAACCGGGCAGCGTGTCCGCCAGCTCCTCCGTCGGCAAGTCGCTCAAGAGCGCGTGGAAGGTGCCCAGGGCGTAGCCCACCTCGCGGGCGAGGGCGGCATCGCCGACGGTCTCCACGGTCCGCGATTGCCCGATGAACTGCCAGGCGCGCCAGAACGAGCCGTCGGCCGCCAGCCAGTGGTCGGCGCCGCCGCGGGTGAGTAGCACGCGCGGCACCTCCCACCTGCGGCCGCCGGCGGGCTGCGGCAGCGTGACGTGCCGCGAGACCGCCCGGATGTTGCTCATGACCAGGTCCGGCCGCTGGAACACCCTGGTGTTGAGCCGTTGCAACAAGAAGGGCTCGCCCACCCCATCTGCAGGCGTCACCAAGTAAGTCTTGTTGATGTTCCCGTTGCCAAACTCCCGGATCGTGGCGTCGCGCCCCGGCGGGAGGAAGTGGGCGGCGATGTCATGCATGGAATCGGTTGCCTGGGAAAGCAAGGTCGGGGGCCCTTTTCTGGCAGTTTGGAATGGTGACATAATATCCCGGCTGTGTGCTCCCCCGCAACCGATGTCGTCACATGATCGCGCAAGAAACTGGGGCTTGCATGTGACGTTACGTCCGGTTGTAGAGTCGAACTTGTGGATTCCCCACCCCTGGAAAGGCCCGGAGCTCCTATGTGGAAGATTGGCGATCTGGCGCGTCGGACGCAGCTCACCGTGCGGACGCTGCGCCATTACGACCAGATCGGGTTGTTGTCCCCGTCCGAACGGACGGACGGCGGCCATCGCCTCTATACGGAGGCCGACGTAGCGCGGTTGCAGCGTATTCTGTCGCTCCGGCAGCTCGGCTTCTCGTTGGACGAGGTGCAGGCCTGCTTGGACCGATCGGACTTCGCGTTGGGCCCGTTGGTGGCCCTGCACATCGAGCGACTGGAGGCGCAAATCACGTTGCAGCAGCAGCTGGTGAAGCGGCTAACGGCCCTCGACGAGCGGCTCAAGGACAAGGGTAGGGTTTCCGTCACGCAACTCTTCGAGACCATGGAGGCCATCACGATGTTGGACAAGTACCTTAGCCCCGAGATGATCCAGAAGCTGGTGGACAGCCGAGGGGCCGACCCAGACCGGGCGGAATTCAAGGCGATGATCGAGAAGCTGCGGGCAACGATGCAGGCGGGTGAAGCGCCCGACGGGCCCGCGGCGCAGGCGCTGGCCAAGGCCTGGATTGCCCGCTCCAAGGAGACCATCGGCAACGACCCCGAGCTGGGGGCAGGGCTCCAGCGGATGTTGGCGTCCGAGCCGGAGGTGCGCCAGCGGATGGGACTGGACGAGGCGCTCTGGGACTACATGCAGGAGACCTTCAAGGAGTAAGGCTCAGGCCAGCGCGTGCCAGGGCGGCAGCACGGTGGGTTGCTGCTTCAGCACGCGCTTCTGCTCGGCGTTCAGGTACTTCTTGTGCACGACCAACGCGTACATGTGCTCGTCGAACCACGCGTCCGTCATCTGGAAGTAGCCCTTGTTGCCGGGCTCGTCGCCCCAGCTGTTCTCGACCTTCCACTTCAGCGGCTGGTCGTCCACCAGGTCGACGCCCAGGATCACCATGTTGTGCGTCAGGCGCGCCTGCAAGAACTGCATGCGCTCCTTCCGGCTCATCGCGAAGCTGGTGTTGAAGAGCAGCTCGTAGTCCATGACCGCCGGGTCCATGATGCCAACCTTGCGGCTGGAGGCCTGCAGCACGTCGCAGCCGAACAGCAGCGCCTGCTTGTCCTTCACCACCCGCACCGCCAGGTCCTTGAGGGCGGGCATCTCCACGTTCACGAAGACGCCGGGCGCGCCTTCCACCACGTTCTGGAACTGCTCGATGTAGAAGGTCTGTTGGTACGGCGTGCTATCCAGCGGCGAGCTCATCACCCAGACGTAGTCGTCGACGTCGACGCCCACGAACTGGTCGTAGAAGGTGTGCGGCGAGAGGTCGCGGTGGGCGTGGAACTTCTTCTTCTTGTCGCGGTAACTGAAGTCGAAGCGCTGCGGCGGCTCGCCCATCAGGATGCACAGGATCCGGTAGACGTCGCCCATCGCCTGGCGCTTGATCTCCTGCACCTCCGCCTCGGGGGCGGCGAAGAGCTTAGCGGCCGTCTGGCGCAGCTTGGCGTCCACCACCTTGTTCAGGAACTTGGAGTCGACCAGGTTGGCCGTCTCCGCCATCGCAGACTTCGGCGCCATGCCGTACTTGCGGATCAGGTTGGCCACCATGTGCCACTCGCCGCCGTCGGGGCAGGGCTCGCGCAGGAGGTAGTCGACCTTGCGGTCGTCCGGGCTCTGGCCGCGCAGGTCCACCATCGCCGTGAGGAAGCGGTTGGCCTTTTCGAAGCGGTCCCAGAAGATCATGTAGTTGTTGGAGAACTCGAAGGTCTCGAGCTTTAGCTTGGTCATCACGTCGATGCGCAGCCAGTTGAGCGCCGCGTACATCCAGCAGAAGCCGGCATTCCGCTGGTGCGTGATCGCGCCGCCTTCCACCTCGTGGGAGAAGTGCCAGTCCATGCCGGCGAGCACGCTGCGGTTGAGCGCGATTTCATCCACGTCGCCGCGCGAACAAGCGTTCATCGCCAGGCGGTGGGCGGGGTTGCCGACGAACTCGTCGCGGAAGTCGTCGAGCAGTTGCGGCGTGATGGCGCCGTTGTCCGCCTTCGCGGGCCGCTTGGGGGTTGCCGTTCCGCTGGTGCGTGCCATTTGCGCCCTCCTGTCTGGTCTCCGTACCCTCGCGAGGTTGCTTCTTCACCTCGGGTAGAGGCCAGCCAGGAGGGCCGGGCGTCTACTTGAATAGGTGGACGTCGTAGACGGCGAAGTGCGTCGATGGGCTGGTCGCCGCGTTGAAGAAGTGCAGGCGGACGAACTGGCCCGAACCGGCCACGGCCTTGGTCTCGGCCAGCCAGGTGGTGTTGGTGAGGTTACCGGACACCGCGGTCCAGGTCGTGCCGGTAGCGCTCACCTCGACCTTGTAGCTGACGCCGGCGGGCTGCGGGCCCGTCTTGACCGTTAGGTGGCCGAACGCCGTCGCCGCGGGGAACTTCAGCGCGAGCCAGGCTTCCTTCTCGCCGGCCGGCCCGTTGCTCCAGGCCGTCGCGCCGTCGGCGTCGATCGCCAGCGTCGGCGGGGTGGCCGCGGCGCTGGAGCTGGCCGATGCGATAAGCGGCTTCACCTCGAGGCCGGAGGGCGAAGCGGACGGCGACGTCGACGGGGTTTCCCCCGGCTCCGGCGTGTCGGCGGGCGACGGGCTCACGCCGGGCGACGGGCTGGCGCCTGGAGACTGGCTCGCCCCGGGCGCGGGCGAGGCGCCGCCGGGTGCTTCCACCTCCAGCTCGTACACCGCGAAGTGCGGCGTGGGCGAGGCCGGGTTGTTGTGCCAGAGCACCCGCACATACTTGCCCGTGGTGCCGGCCGGGAAGGCCTTGTGCTCTTCCAGCCAGGTGGCGTTGGTCTGGTGGGCCAACACGGTGGTCCAGGTCGTGCCCGTGGTGGACACCTGCAAGTCGTAGTTCACGCCCGCGGGCAGCGCGCCGGTCTTGAGGCTGACGCCACCCAACGAGGTGGTGGCGGCCAACTGGACGGCCACGAAGGCGCTGGCGCTGTTGGCGGGGGCGTTGGACCAGGGGGTCGTCAGGTTGCCGTCGGTCGCGTTCTCCTTGGGCAGGCCCGCCGCCGCGCTATCGGCCGTCACCGCCACCACGGGCAGGTGCGCCACGGCCAGCAGGTGATAGCTGTAAGGCTGGCCGTCGGGCGGTAGTCCTGCCCGGGCGATGGCGGCCGCGACGTCGGAGCGGGGCGAGGGGTTGTCGGGCAACGCGCAGGCCGCCAGCCCGAGGGCCGGGAGCAGAACCCACCGTAGTTTCACGCGCATCGCGTTACCTCCTTCCGGGGGCAAGGGGTCAACGCTCCCGAGTTTGCCAGCGCGATCCCTGCCGGGATATGGATGCGATGGACGAGGTTTGGCATGCCAGTGGTCCAGATGGAGGTTGGTCCTTTATTCCTTGGTGCCCGTGGTGTTGTCCCTCGGCGGGAAGAACCCGGGAAACGCTGATGACATCCGTACTCTGGCCCATTTAGGCGCGTTTCCCATGCCACGCGGCGCGTTATACGCGAAACGAGATCGATATCCTCAAAAGCGGACAGGGGAGCCTACTTCGAGGATATTCGTCGGAAACGAGTCCTTCCCCGCCGCGACGGCAGGCGACCCCGCCCGGCAGGACTCACCCACGCGTTCACTCGGCAGGAGCAGAGGTCGTCACTCGATGATTCGGTAGCGCCGGCGGGTCTCGTTCGGCGAAGCGCTGTTGAAGTGCCACCACTCCACGGCCAACGGCTGGAACCCAGCGCGCATCATCACCTGCCGCAACAGCGCGCGGTTCGCCACCTGGACTTTGGTCAGGCGGCCGCGCTTGATCAGGGCCTGCTCCGCGTCGATGTGCGCGAGGTCGCCGAAGAAGTCGAACGGCGTCCCCATATCGAGCGCCTTGCCGGCAGCATCATCGATCGTCAGGTCCACCGCGCCGCCGTAGTTGTGGATCGAGCCGGTTTTGTCGTTCGGGTTGGCCACGTACGGCTCTTGCGCCGTTCCCTTGACGATTGCCCACATCTCGCGCTGCACCCGCCGTGGGCGCGCGCAGTCGAACACGTGCAGGCGGTACTTCGGGTGCTCGGCCTGCAAGAAGTGATCGGCCTTCGCGAGCATCCCCGCGGCCTCTTTATGCAGGAAGCAGCGATCGAGGTCGCCGTACACGTTGCGATGCAGGAAGTTGTCGGAAGTGGCGTACTTCAAGTCCACGCGCAAGGCCGGGATCGCCGTGGAGGCATCGACCAGGTCCGTCCGCCCGAAGGCGCCGGCGCCGATGGACGGCTCGTTCCAGGCCAGTGCCAGCCCGAGGGCCGCGGGGATGATAGCCAGGCGCTTCAGCATCGGGGACCTCCTCACGTTGGGCGGTTCATACTATACTCCACTCCTATGACCGAGCCCACCACGCCCATCTTCTTCTGCCGCACCGCCTTCTCGGCCACGCCCGAGCAGGTCTTCCAGGCCCTCGACGCCGACGGAGACTGGGCCAGCATGCTGGGAGGTACGTCACGTGACGGCGAACCTGGCGTGCGGCGCCGGCTGGACCATGCCGCCTCGCAAGGCATCATCGAGGCGTCCGTGGCCGCCCGCGGCGAGGGGGCCCGCCTCACGGTGACCTTGTTCGCCGACGACCTGGCGCGCCCTGCCTTGGACGCACTGGCGCGCCAGACCTGCGAGCTGTTCGAGGCGCTGGAAGCCCGGCTGGGGGCCGCACCCAACAACCTCCTGCCGCCCGCGTGGCCTGCGGTCTACGAGGCACCGGGAACGCCGCCGCGCGTCCTGCGCCGGGCCGACTACGCCTGGAAGGTGGCCCGCTACGACGACCTGCCGGACGACACCATGGGCGAATACGCCTCCCTCACGCGGCCGCTCGGCGTCACCCAGTTCGGGGCGGATGTGCACCGCTTGATGCCCGGCGAACGCAACTGCCGCAACCATTCCGAGCTGCACGAGCAGGAGGCCTTCCTGGTGCTGTCCGGCACCTGCCACCTGGAAGTCGAAGGCCAGGTCGTCGAGCTCGGCACCGGTGATATCGGCGTCACGTTCCCTGGCGAGGAGCACCACTTCTTCAACGGCAGCGCTGCGCCCTGCGAGGTGCTGACCTTCGGGGGGCCGGATTTGTTTGCCAGCGGCGCGACCTATCCGCACGGCACCGACGCCGGCTGGCGGGAGCGGCTGCGCGGGCATTTCGCTTAGCTTATCCAACGACCGAAAGGCGCCTGCATGATCACCGGCATCGACTTCGTCTCCATCCCCGTCATCGATATGGCCCGCGCCCGGGCGTTCTACCGCGACACCCTCGGCCTGAAGCCCGTCCCGCCCGCGGGCGAGGCCTGGGATGAGTTCGACAAGGAGAAGAACGCCGGGGCTTCCACGGCCGAGTCTTGGGTGGAGTTCGACCTCGGCGACGGGCCCGCGCTCGCCCTGGTCGACAACGCGGCCTACGGCGTCCCCACGGCCCCGGTCACGGCGGGCTCGCTGGCGATCGCCTTCCAAGACTTCGAAGGCATGGTCGAGCTGATGAAGCAGCAAGGCCGCCTGAAGCAAGACGCGTTCGAGAGCCCCGGCTGCCATGGCGCCTTCTTCACCGACCCGGAAGGCAACGCCATGTGCTTGCATCGGCGCAAGGCCGAGCCCGCGCGCGACCGCATGATCGACTTCGTGGTACTGCCGGTGGAAGACATGGCCCGCGCCCGGGCCTTCTACGAAGGCGAGTTGGGCCTTACGCCGGCGACGGTGAGCGAGGCCATGTGGACGGAGTACGTCTTGCCCGACGATTCCGCGCTGGCGCTGGGCGATATGCGCGCGATGGGAATCCCGTTCGCGCCCAACATCGGTGGGGCCGTCGGCTTCCGCACGCAGGCGCTGGACGCGGCCTTTGCGAAGCTGAAGGCGCTGGGCATGGCGAGTGCGGAGGAATTGCTCGAGTCGCCGGTGTGCCACATGGCCTTCGTGCATGACCCCGAGGGCAACGAGCTCATCTTGCATCGCCACAAGTGAACGCCGACCGTGGTGGTCTGCGCTCTGACGACGAACCTCAACAAGGCCACTGAGCCGGGGAACGTGCTGCCGGAGCCGAGCGAGGGCTGATCGCGACCCTTCGTTAGATGGCTGCCTGGCGCGCCCGGGTCTCGTCCCAGTCGCGCTGCATGACCTTGCCGATCGCGCGGGCCAGGTGCGAGCCCTTCATGGCGTCGATGCACTGGACGCCCACCACCACCATGCTGAAGGCGGGGAAGGCGAAGCTCGTGAGCGCTGCGAGCACGCTGATGGCGGCGTTGCCCACGGCGGCGGTACGACGGCCGGCGTTCGGCTCGCGGATGGCCTTGGTGACGTCCCAGGCGGCGAAGGCGGGGGCGGCCCAGGGCAGGACGCGGCCGACGGCGCGGGCGCCCGTAAGCAGCGCGGTTTCGCAACGGGTCAGGCGGCTGGCGGCCACTTCCAACGCCTTCAGGTGAGCGGTATCCAGGTAAAGCCACTTGCTGCCACGCTCGGCCACCTCGAAGTACGTCGCCAGCTTGGCGAAGCGGTGCAGCTCCAGGAAGGCCAGCGCGCCGTTGGCGTGGCGGGCGAAGAAGGCGGGCATCAGGGACACCTGGCGCAGGGCCTCGGCGCCGAAGGTCCAGTAGGTGACCTTTGTCTCCACGTTATCGAGCGTGGCCTGGGCCTCGGGCGTGATGTGCAGGTCCAGCTCGTCGACCACCATCTCCGGGTACGAGTTGCCGGCATCGGCCGTGGACGCGTCGGGGTTCACCACCGCGGGGCGCGGGGTGGAAACATTCAACGCGTTGACCACGGGGGAAGGCATACATACCTTATAGGCCCGATCGGCCCTCGGCCTTCGTTAAGACTGTCAAGTTAGTGTTAAAAGTTCGTTTCATGCGCTTTAAGCCGCAGGCCGGACGCGAGATCTGTTGCTTGAGCCATTCTTAACCAAACAACAGCCTCTTGATAGCGTTGCAGAAACCTTGGTCCCTTAGGATGGCGGCATGGCCCCCGCAGCAACCCTCCTCGCCAACTTGATGAACGCCGGCTCCGGCGCGCCCACCCCCAAGCAGCTGCGGATGCTGCAGACGGCGGCGACCCTGGATGGCCGCGTGGATGCGCAGGAGCGCCGGGTCTTGAAAGTCATGCCCGGCATGAAGGACTGGCTGCAAAGGCCTACCAACCCGGAAGTGGCCTTCGTCCGCGCCAACACGCCCGCCTTCGACGCCCGCGTGAAGGCCCTGACCCAGCACGCCAAGCCCGGTGACCTGATCTTCTGGCAGGACACCAGCGGCAGCCGCCTTTCGACCTTCCTGGGGGAGTTCCCGCACGTCTCGCTGGTGCTGCCGGGCGGCAAGCTGCTCGACACCATGTCGATCGAAGGGGCCTCGATCTCGACGCCCGAGGCCGTGGTCGCCAAGACCGCCCGCCGCCTGAAGGCCGGCGAGATCGCCATCGCGCGCCCCAAGACGCCGCTGACGGCCGGACAGATCTCGAAGTTGGGCAAGCTCGCGGAACAGCTCCAGGGCCGCGAATACGCGCTGCTCTCTCCTATGAAGGACGAAGCGGCCGCCGTCTCTTGCTCGCGCTCCGTCTACGAGGTGCTCAAGGGCGCCGGGGTCGACCTCGCGCCGGAGCAGGAGCGCCTGGTGCGCAACGCCGTGATGCCGGGCGATCTGATCAAGGGCGTCGATACGCTGGGCCGGATCGGCACGGACGGCGTGTTCCGCGCCGGCGAGAAGCTGCCGATGTGGAAGCCCAGCAGCTGGGTCAAGGCCGTGGGCCATGCGTGGGACTTCGTGATGACGCACTTCCCGGGGCTCTGGGAGTTCGCCGGCAAGATCCAGGCGTCGATGACGAAGCGCCTCCGAGCGGGCTAACCCCAGCGGCGCTCCCACCACGTCGCCGCACGCTCTTCAGCCGCTGGTGCGGTGGGCAACGCATCGCGCAGCGGAAACGCCGAGGGGTGCCCGGCCGCGTCGGCCTGCGTCAGCCAGAACGCGGCTGTTTCCGGATCTTCCGAAGCAGCGCCGAGGCGAAGCTGCGCGTCGACATCCCCGGCTTCCGCTTTTTCCGCATCGCCTTCCGCCAGAAGGGGCACGGCGGCCGCCCAGCGGGCCGGCAAATTGCGAGGCAGGCCCAGGCGCAGCAACTGGAAGGGGGAAGCCGGCACCCCACCGAGGGCGGGAGCATCGCCAGGGCCTTCCGCGCCGCCCAGCGCGGGCGCGTCGTCATGGGGGCCTCGCACGCCCAAGGCCAGGCGGGCGATGCTTTCCCAGCCTTCGGAGCGCAGCCGGCAGGCCGCACCCAGGTGGCCGGCCTTCGCCGAGCGGTGCAGCCAGGAGGCCGCCGCCGCGGAATTGCGCGGAACGCCGAAGCCTTCCGTCTGCAGTTGCGAAAGCTCGTACATGCCGTCCGGATCGCCGAAGTCCGCGTCGTGGCGGCGTCGCGCGATGAGGGGGGCGATCGCCGCGGCCAGGTCCGGCGTCCGCTGGTTGGCCGCCCAGAACCTGAACCTCGCATCCGCGGCCGCCACGGCCAGCTTGGCCCCCTCCTTGAAGTAGTGCGCCGGGGTGGTGCCGAACGTGCGCCCTCGCTCCGCGTACTCCTCGCACATCTCCGGGTGCCGCTCCAGCAGCACGGCCAGCTGGAACGCCGCCACCGCTGCCTCCGCCGGCACACCCTTCAGGGCCTCCTTGAATGCCTCGCGCGCGCTAACGAGGTCCTTGCGCACACCCGCACCCACCTCCAGGTGCCGTCCCAGCGCGATCCAGGCGCGCGCCACGGAGCCGTGCGCCTCCAACACCCGACCGCGCAGCCGGGGCTCGTCGTGCAGCTTCAACATGCGCAGGTCGGTTTCTAACCGGGAATCGATCATGGGCTCCAGGACTGGATCTTACGGCAGGTTCACCAGCGGATACGAGACCGGGTCGAACCCCTGGATCAGGCTCTCGCCCTTCAAACCGTCGTACGCGGTCTTGAGCGCCGGCGCTGCCAGAATGGAGGTTGCCGGCGGGTTCTTCAGGAAGCGGAAGACGGCGTTGATGTCGATCTGGTTCTTGCCGGCGTCCAGCTCGCTCTCCAGCTGCTTCAAGTAAGCCAGCAGCGCCTTGATCTGCGCGATCCGCGCGTTCACCGGGTCGATTTGCGCCTGGACGCTTGCCGCACCGGCCGGATCCGGCACGGCATTCGCCGCGGCCAACTGGGCTTGCAGCGAAGCCAACTGGGCTTCGAGCTTGGTCAGCGCCCCGGCCCCGCTGGCGGTCTGTTCGTTCACATAGGTCGTCAGGTAGATGAACGGAATGGCGTTGTAGCTGGTGCTGCTGTCCACCCCCACAAGCGACACGCGGCCCCGGGGCGCGAACGTCAACGCGTACTCGTGGAAGGACTCTAGAGCCAGGCCGGCGACCGGCTGCGTTTCCAGGAAGAACAACAACGGCATGGCCGGTGGCAGCGCGATGGCGAACCGCCCGTTGCTGTCTGTAAGGGTCCAATCCGACAGCGGCTCGCCGGTGATCGCGATGGCCCGCGCCTGGAGCGTCCCAGGCCAGAGCCACTCCCGCAGGCCCGCCTGGGAGGTGCGTACCAGCGGCGCGTTCGGGACGCCCAGCGCCAGCAGCTGCAGCTTCGCCTGGGGGGGCGAAAACGGCGCATATGGGTAGGCCACCACGTAGCTGCCCTGGAGGTCATGGTTGCCGTCGTCGACGGGCTTCACGCCGGCGCCATTGTCGCTGATCACGCCGCCGCCGTGGTTGGCGACGATCGTCGTTCCGCCGTTCCCTCCGGTCACCGAGGCACCGTTGTCGGCCACGATTGATACCCCGTTGTTCGCGACTATCGGGCCGCCGTTCGCCCGGGTGACGACCGCCGCCGGGCTCTCGCCGCTGTGCGCAAACACGCTTACGCCGGTCCGCAAGTCCACCACGGAGCGCGCCAGCGTGCTCGTGCTGGCGCGGGCCAGGACGGAGCCCGTCCCGGCGGCGGCGCCCGTGTTGAAGTCGTCCAGCAACCCGGGCCCGTTGTCGGGCAAGATGACCTGGCCGTTGGGCAGCGTCAGCACCGGCTGGCCCGCGGCGAGCCCGACCGGAGCCGGCGCTCCGCTCCCCGGGCTTGTGGAGCCGGCAACCGCGCCCCCTGGAGCGCCGATGGGCACCGACGCGGCCCCGAGCGGCAGGGCCACCAACGAGACGACACCCAGCGCGTCCGTCGCTACGGGCGCGCCCGGATCCGCCGTTGCGGCCACCTTGATGGGGAGGTAGCCTGGTACGGTGATCAGCAAGCTGCCGGCCGCCAGCGCACGCTGCCACACGTCCGCGGGCACCGCCACGCGACCGTTCCTCACCTCGACAAGACTGCCGCCCACATCGACGATGGCGCCCTCCAAGGGGCTTCCGTCCGGCCGCCGCAGCGCCAGGGATTGGCCAGTCGATGGCCCGGCCACGGCGCCGTGCACGACGGACTCCTGGTTCGCGGTGCCACGCAGGGGGCCGCCCACGCAGGCCGTCAGGCTCGCGCTGATGGCCAGGCCGAGTTGGACCCCCGTGAGCTTGCGGAACGTGAGTGCCATCGAGCCTCTCAGTGGTCGCGGAATTCCGCAACCCGGTTCTCCCATCTTACCCAGTGCTGCAGCGCTCAACCAAGGCTTGATGGCCATTGCCCCGGCCTTGGGCTACACTGGCCCCACCATGCTGATCGACGCCCCGGAGTACCACGCCCACCTATACTTCGAGCCCGAAGACCACCCAGCGGTCACGGCCATTCATGCACGTGCACTCGCAGAGGTAGCTGGCAAGGTCTGGCCGATCCGCTCGCGCCCGGTCGGCCCGCACCCGTGCCCGATGTTCGAGATCGAATTCAACCACGCCCAGCGCCCCGCGGTGCTCGCGTGGCTGGAAGCGAACCGCGGCGCCCAAGACGTGCTGGTGCACCCCGTCACCGGCGACGACCTGGTGGACCACCGCGACCACGCCACCTGGCTGGGCAACGCCCACCAGCTCGACTTCTCCCGCCTGTAGTGCGCGGGTCAATCGGTAGCACCCGCGTCCCTCACTGTGCAGGCGCACTTCACACGCTATCCGGCGCCGTGCACGCATTCCTCTGCGTCAAGAGCGCGCTTCAGGAGACCCAATGTCAGCCCAGTTCCCCGGCGAGCAGTCCAACGAAGGCCAGTTCAAGCGGCAGCAGGACGCCTTCCGCCACTGGGTGGGCACGCCGGAGTTCCCGGCGGAAGCGGGCCGCTACCACCTGTACGTGTCGTGGGCCTGCCCGTGGGCGCACCGCACGATCATCGCGCGGGTGATCAAGGGGCTGCAGACCGTGGTGGGCCTGACGGCCGTGGACCCCGTGCGCGACGACCGTGGCTGGGCCTTCACGCCGGACCCGGACCCCCTCAACGGCTGGGCCTTCCTGAGCGAGGCCTACCACGCCACCGACCCGGCCTTCCGCGGCCGCTACACGGTGCCCGTGCTGTGGGACAAGCAGACCAAGCGCATCGTCAGCAACTCCGACGACGACATCCTGCGCATGTTCCAGACCGCCTTCACCGGGCTCGCCACGGGCCCCGACCTCTTCCCGGAGGCGCACCGCGACGAGATCGACGCGCTCAACGAGCGGATCTACAACGAGGTGAACAACGGCGTCTACAAGGCCGGCTTCGCCACCTCGCAGCGCGCCTACGAGGCGTCCGCCTTCAAGGTCTTCAACGCCCTCGACGAGCTGGAAGGCCGGCTCGCGACGCGGCGCTTCCTGATCACAGACCACCCCGTGGAGACCGACTGGCGCCTGTTCCCGACGCTGGTGCGCTTCGACGCCGTCTACCACGGCCATTTCAAGTGCAACCTGCGCACGCTGGCGAGCTACCCGCACCTGGCCGGTTACATGCGCGACCTCTACCAGCAACCGGGCGTCGGTGACACCGTCCGGATCGACGAGATCAAGCGCCACTACTACATCACGCAGGACAAGATCAACCCGACCCAGGTCGTCCCGATCGGACCGTTGCTCGATTTCAGCGCCCCGCCGAACCGAGACCACCTTTCCTGACAATTTCTTAAGTGCACCTTAACCAATCCTTATGCTACGGTGGAATCCGGAGGTAAAGGATGAAGAAGACGGCTGTTGCACTGGTCCTCGGCACCTTGTTGATCGCTTCTTGCGGTCGCGCCACCCTGCGCGGGGTCACCCCCAGCGCCGGCGCCTTGCGCGCCCACGCAGTGGACCCCGTCCCGATGACGGAGACGTTGTCGCCCAACTTCAACGAGCGCGGCGACGCCCCGATCTCGTGCATCGTCCTGCACCACACCGCCGTGGCCGCCACCGCGCAGTCCACCGCCAACTTCTTCGCAGACCCCAAGAGCAAGGTCAGCGCCCACTTCGTGGTCGACCGCGACGGCTCCGTGATCCGCTGCGTGGCAGACGACAAGCGCGCCTGGCATGCCGGCAAGAGCGCCTTCAACGGCGTGAACGACGTAAACACCTTCTCGCTGGGCATCGAAATCGCCAACGTGGGCGACAACGTGGAGCCTTACCCGGAGGCCCAGGTCACGAGCGTCGTGAAGCTGGTGGCCTACCTCGCCAAGAGCCACGACATCCCCATGGCCAACGTGACGCGCCACCGCGACGTGGCCCTGCCGGCCGGCCGCAAGACCGACACCAGCGACAACTTCGACCACAAGTACGTGATCAAGGCCGCCCAGGCCCTGATCGACGGCACCACCCTGCCGCGCTACACCTTCAAGCCCGCGCCGGAAGGCTACGACGCCCGCCGCCAGGTCTACACCGTGAAGCCCGGCGACACCTGGGAAGGCATCGCGGACGGCGTGTTCGACGCGGAGTCGATGGCCTCGCAGATCATCCGCATGAACCTCGGCGCCAAGCTGACGCCGGGCGCGCACCTGCGCCTGCCCTCGACTTATTAGATTTTTAGCCTGACCTTAAAGTCAGCTTACCCGCAAACGGCCCGATAACGGAGGCATGAGCCTCTTTAGCGAATTCTTCACCAAGCGCCTGGTCGAGCCCTTCGTCATCAAGCCGGGCCTGCACATCCCCGCGGATGCGCTGGCCAAGAAGCTGCGTGTCGAGGAAGGCCTGGGCGCGGAGCACTTCGCCGACCAGTTCATCCAGAAGAAGGGCGAGTCTGCCATCAGCACCGCCACGGGCAAGGTGCTGGACATGACGCCCCACGTCGAGGGTGGCATCAAGCCCGGCGACATCGTGCTACGCGGCAATTCCGTGTTCACGACGGCGGAAAGCGGCTGGGCCACCTCGCTGACGGAGTCGATGCGCACGCATGACTGGCATATCCACAAGTCCGCCGTCAGCCACGCCGGCGTCGTGGTGCGCGACCACAGCGGCGAGCTGAAAGTCGTCCAGATGGTCAGCGGCAACACGCCCGCGGAGCTGGCGGATCGCCTCACGCCGCACCAAAAGAAGATGAAGGCCACCTTTTTACGTAAAGACAGCCTCGCGGACTTCTTCAACATCCCCGGCACGCCCATCACCAAGGCCACGGTCATGCGGCCGAAGGACGGCGACCTGGCGAAGCAAGCCGCGCTCAAGGCGCTGGCGCTCTACGACACGCAGATCCAAGGCGCCGTGACGCACCCCTGGTACTCCAAGCTGCCGCACAGCTGGGCCCCCGACGGGCGGGGTGGCGTGTGCTCGACCTTCGTGAACATGGCCTTCGAAGGCAAGTTCGACCAGCCGCTGCACATCCCGGTCACGCCGGAGCACTTCGTGCTGTCGCCCGCGATGCAGCAAGTCGGCGATCGGGCGATCACAGACATCGAAGTCGCCAAGTAGGCGATGACGGCCCTCGTCGGCGCGCTGCGCCCACCGTCTCCGGCTCCGCCGCCACGCCGCATCAAGGTGGTGGCGGCGCCCGTGCCGGCGTTGCCACCCATCTGGGCCGACCGCACCGCCGACTGGCTGATCGGCCCCGAAGCCTTCCGCGCCCAGATCCCCGGCGCTACCGGCCGCATCGCCAACCGCCTGGCTCCCGGCCGCGGCGTCCTGATCGCCTGTAACGCCGCCGCCACCGTGCCCGCGACCGCCCTGGCCGCCTGGGCGCCTGATCTAAGCGGCAGCCTGCGCATGGCCGGCCTGCTGACCCGCCGCAACGACGGCAAGCTGCTGCTGACGCTGACCTTCCAGGCCACCGAGGGCGCGGCCTACGCCACCGGCGCGGGCGTGTCCGCCGGCCTGGCGCTGGGCAGCCACAACCTGGGCTTCAAGCTGGGCGCCGAGCGCTCGGCCGGCGCGGAGCTTTCCGAGGTGGCCGTCGCCACCCTGCGCTTCGACCCCACCGACCCCGCCGACGTGAAGCGCCTGCGCGACCTGCTGGAGCCGCACCTGACGGGCGGCGGGCCGGACGGCGGCACCGCGCTGGGCCGCGCGCTGGCCCACAACCGCACCAGCATCAGCGTGGGCGGCGGGCTGGGCGCGAGCGCCGGCTGGACCGCGGGCCTCACCGCGGGCGACCAGGACGCGGACGGGTCGGGCGTGGCCGCGGACTCCACGTGGAAGATCAAGGCCAAGCTGGGCCTGACGGGCAGCGCCAACGGCGAAATCTACCGCACCTGGGAGCGCGACGGCTCCGTCACCGACATGGTGGGCCTGGAGCTGGGCGCGGAAGGGTCTTTGAAGCTGCCCATGCAGGCCGGCGCCAAGCTGTCCGACCGCGTGGCGGCGGCATTCAACGCCACCCACGGGGCCGACGGCAAGCTCTCCGACCTCTCCGTCGTCTACACCCAGGCCCTGACGGCCCGCGCCACGCTCGCCATCTTGCCGCTCGACCCGGGCGCGAAGGCCGGCGCCAAGCTGGTGGTGACGCGCGCCTTGAACGCCGCCGGGCTGGAGGCGGCCCGCGCGCTGATCGCCGCCGGCGCCACCCCGTTTGCCGCCTTCCACCGCGTTTCCGCCGATCCCGCGCTGGTGGACGAGAAGCGCGTCACGGTGACGAACCGCGCCTGGTTGTTCGGCTTCGACTTCCAGGCTGCCCTGGCGGGGCTGGCCGTGCGGTTGACGGGGGCGCTCTCCGCTGGGACGATTACGCGCCATGCCGCGGGCAACGAGGATCCGGGGCTGCGGGAGCTGTTGATGATGATGAAGGGCACGACGTCGCGGTGGTGATCCGCGAGGCCACGGAGCCGGAAATCCGCACCGTGTTGGGCTGGACCCACGCGCTTTGGGGCGACAACCGCCCCTTCGAAGGCTACGTCGAGCGCATCGCCAAGCAGATGGCCACGCGTTGGGGCCGCACGGGCTACCACTTCGCCGTGGGGCTCGTTGGTGGGCAACCGGTGACGGCCTGCAAGCGTTACCGGCTGCGCTTCGGAGGCGTGCCGACGGTGGGCTTCGGCGCCGTGTTCACGCCGGAGGAGCACCGGGGCAAGGGGCATGCCGCCGAGCTGATTTCGGGCGTGATGGCGCAAGAGCGCGCGCCTTACGCGTTGTTATACTCGGACATCGACCCGCTGTACTACATCCGGCTCGGGTTCCAGCCTTACCCTGCCTATTGGGTGACCGCCACGGCCGAGGCGGGACCGGTGCCGTTCCGGCCGTTGGCGCCGTACGAGCGCGCCGAGGCCCTGGCGATCCAGCTGCCGGGAGAGTTCCGGCCGGACCGGTCGCCGGACTATTGGGACTACCTGCACGAGCGCAGCCCCGTCGAGTTATACGCCTTCGTGCCGGACGGGACCATCCGCGGGTGGGTGGCGTTCGAGCAGGAAGAGGACCAGCTGTGGCTGGCGGCGGCGGGGTATGACGCGGAGCCCGAGCAGTTCTGGCAGGGGTTGCGCGCGCTGACGGCGCAGCACGGCGTGCCGAAGATCAACGGCTGGGGGCCGCGGGTGGCGGCGGACCATGGGTACGCCTACGAGGTGGTGAAGTCGCCGGTGCCGATGATCGCGGGCGAGAACCTGCCCAAGGCCGTGACCTGGTGGGGCCTCGACCACTTCTAAGGGATGATATAGACCGGCGTCCCGATCGGCACCAGCTTGTATAGTCGCAAGGCATCCTGGTTCCGCAGCCGGATGCACCCATGCGAGGCCGGCCGCCCGATGAACCAGGGCGCGTTCGTCCCATGCATCCCAATCGGCGCCCCACGCCAGCTGCGCGGCATCCCCAGTCCCAACCAGCAGACCCCCAGCGGGTTCCCGGGCACGCCGCCCTCGACGTGCTGCCCCTTGTACGTCCAATCGGGCTTGCGGATCTTCGAGACCACCCGGAACGTCCCGCGCGGCGTCCCCTTGCGCAAACCGGTCGAACAGCTGAACGTCTCCCAGCGCCTGCGCCCATCGTGCATGTACACCCGCTGGTCCCGCAGCCTGATCACGATCCCCGCCCGGCCCGTCCCGGCCTCGATCGCCGCCGGCCACCACTTGGGCCGCCAGGCCTTCGGCGGCTTCGGCGGCTTCGGCCGGGCCACCCGCGGCGTGCCGCCGGCCTCGCGGGCGATGCTGTCGATCGAGCGCGTGCGGCCTGCCGCGGGGGCGGCGAGGGTCGTGGCGACAAGGATGGCAGCTAGCAGGAGGCGGAGCACGGGTCCTCATGGGGTATAAGGCGGGCATGCTGAACACCATCGCCAACCTGGCCATCATGATAACCCTTGCCGCCCCCGTTGCGGCGGTGACGTACTCCGCTCCCATCCAAGGGGACACGTGCGGGGTCAACAACATCGCCTGGGTCGTCCCCGGCAAGCTGCTGCGCTCCGGTGCCGTGATCGTGGCCGGCACCCACCTGGCGGGCTCGCGGCCCGGGGACGGCCCGGCCGTCGAGGCTTCTTACAAGCAGCTCAAGGCGAAGTACCACGTCGGCGCCATCGTGAACCTGCGCGGCGAGTCCAACGAGGACGAGGCCGCCGCCAAGGCCGCCGGCCTGCGCTACCTGCGCCTGCCCATCGAAGACGGCGCCCCGCCCACGCCGGACCAGGTCAAGCGCTTCTTCACCTTCGTGAAGGACGCGCGCGCCCAGAAGCAGGTGGTGCTGTGGCACTGCGCCGGCGGGATCGGTCGAACGGGCGTGCTCGCGGGCATGCTGCGCGTGAAATCCGGTTGGAGCACCAAGGACGCCACCAACGAGATGTTCAAGATGGGCCTGAACTACGAGCAGGCGGCCGACCACCTGCCCGCGCTGAACAACTTCGCCGCGGCCCTGGGCAAGCCCGCCTACTACCCGGCGGACTGGCACGGGCCGCGCAAGTCGCGCTACGACTACAGCGCCGTCGCGCGCTCCGTGCCCGCAATCGACTGACGCCCCGGGAAGGTCAGCTCGGCGATGCCGGACTTGTCCAACTCGCCGAGGCCCAGCGCGACCATCTTCTCGAACTGCTTCGTGGTGGCCTCCGCCAAGGGCAGCGTGAGCCCCTGCTCGCGGCCCAGCGCCGCTGCGATGCCGCTGTCCTTCGCCGCATGCGACGCGGAGAAGTAGCAGTCGTGGTCCCGCTTCTGCATGTCCTCGCCGTCGGTCGCCAACACGCGCGAGTTGGCGCCCGTCTGCGAGAAGACCTCGCGCAGCATCGTGAGGTCGAGGCCCAGCGCGGCGCCCAGCCCCAGCCCTTCGGCCAGCGCCGCCGTGTTGATGTTCATGACCATGTTCACCAGCGCCTTTACCTTGGCAGCCTCGCCGGCCGCCCCGATGAACCGCACGGTGGAGCCCAGCTCGGCCAGCACCGGCTTTGCGCGCTCGAAGGCCTCGGGCGTGCCGCCACACATCAGGTACAGCGATCCCTCGCGTGCCTGCGGGATGCTCGACGCCATGCAGGCCTCCAGCGTCGCGGCCCCGGCCAGCCGGGCGGCCACCTCGATGTCACGGTGGATGCCGGGCGAGAGCGTGGCGCAGTTGATGAACAACTTGCCCATGGCGCCCTCGAACAGGCTGTCGCCGCCATCCATATAGATCTGGCGCATCGCCGCATCGTCCGTGACGACCGTGATGATCACGTCAGAAGCCGCCGTCACCTCGGCCAGCGTATGCACCGCCTTGGCGCCCAACTCGCGCGCCAGGCTGGCGGACGCTTCCGTGTAGACGTCGTAGATGGCCGTGACGGCAAAGCCGCGGTCCTTCAAGCGCCGGGCCATGTTGGCCCCCATGCGTCCCACGCCGACGAAGCCGATCTTAGTGGTCACTAGGGGTTCCTCCTCTAATGGGGACGTTCAAGGGGATCTCTATGGGCAGGCCTGCGAGGGTCGAGCCAAAGAGCGTGACCCGGCAATTTATCATGTCCGCCGCCGAGCTGCCGACCTCGATTGGGAACGTGAGTTCGCCTTGACCGGCGGGCAACGTGACGATCGGCGACAGCCAGCTGGTGGACTTCGGCGAAGTGACCTTGCCCGCGAGGTCTGACCGCTCGACCGTATAGCGATCGATGCGTAGGCCAGGACTGCCCGGGAAGGAGATCAGCTTTATCGAGGCAATGGGGCCCGTCTGGACGTTGGGAATGGGTTGGGCAATGACGACGGGAGCCGTGCCGATGGGATCTGAGTTTTGGCAGCCAGCCAGCAAGGCCAGCACGATCAGATAGGTTTTCATGGCCCTATTTGAACACGATCGGGAACTCCGTGGTCAGGTTGACTTCGTAGTCCTGGTCGGTGGCTCCCTTCAGGGTGACCAGGCAGGTGAGGGACTTGCCATAGGCCAAGACGGCGGCCGAGACGATCGGGAGGGGGATGGGAGTCGGGGGCGGGTTGGTCGAGCTGGTGGTCGGTACGTGGAGTGTCTTGGCAAGCAAGGTCTCGGCGACGGCGAGGTCGAGGCGGCGGGCGCCGCTAGCATCAAAGTAATCGAGGGCAAAGGACTTCAGCGTCAACGCGGGCGTGCCGTTGCGGCCCAGCGGGAAGATCAGCACGGTGGTGTCGGGCGCCTTGCCGGCGACGACGATTGCGGCGGCGCCGTCGGGGCGCATCGTGAAGTTGGGCCCCGACGGGCCCTGCTGGGAGGAGCAGGCGGCCAGCAGGAGACAAGTCATGATCTTAACTCTGTGATAATATTCTCTTAAGGAGAATTGCCCCATGACCAACCGCCTCCTCGTCGCCACGCTCGCCCTGGTGCTCGCCGGTTGCGGCACCCAGGCCCGGCTTGCCACGCCTGCGGCGCCAACCGCCGTGAAGGCGCAGGCCAAGCAGCGCTTCTTCCCGACCAACCAGGCCACCGTCTGGCAGTACGACGTGGTCTCCCACCCCACCGACGACCCGGATGTCGATTATAAGGGCACGGAGACCGTCACGGTCGATGCCGTGCGCACCAAGGGCGACGCCACCGTGCTGCAGCTGCGCGCGATCGACACCTACACCAACTACTACCGCTTCCCGGTCGTAACCGAAGACGCCCAAGGCGTGAGCATCGCGGGCGTCACCTTCTACGGCGCCGGCGCCGAGGCGGCCGACGGCCTGAACATCCAGTTCCTGAAGTTCCCGCTGGCGCTGAACGCGCGCTGGGACGACGGCCAGTGGATCGGCAAGGCGCTGAAGCACGAGCAGGTCCACGTCCCCGCGGGCACCTACGACGCCTGGGTGATCGATTGCATCGGCACCTACGACCAGGCTTACACCGCCGTCGGCAAGTACTGGGTGGCCCCGGGCGCGGGCATCGTGAAGAGCGAGCTGAGCGTGCCCGGCTTCACGATGGAGTCCGTGCTGATCCCTGCGGGCCGAAAGAAGTAGCGTGCCCACCTGGCTCGCCGGCCTGCTCGCCGTCCTGGCGGGCGCCGGCCTCTCCGCGCAAATCGCCGTGAACGTGCACCTCCGCCAAGGCGCGGGGCACCCGGCGATCGCCGCGTTCATCTCGTTCCAGGTGGGCGCCCTGATCCTGCTGGCCGCCCTCCTGGCCACGCGCCTGCCCTGGCCGTCGCTGGCCGACCTTGCGCGCGTACCCTTCTGGGCCTGGGGCGGCGGCCTGCTGGGCGCCTACTACGTCTTCAGCACGATCGCGCTGGCCCCGCGCCTGGGCGCCGCGCTCTTCGTGGTGCTGGTGATCGGCGGCCAGCTCACGACGGCGCTCGCGATCGATCAGTTGGGCCTGCTGGGCGCCAAGGGCCCACCACTGGACGCCTGGCGCCTGGCCGGCGCGGCACTGGTGGTGGCAGGCGTGGTGCTGCTCAACCGAACGGGAGCGTAAACCAGAAGGTCGCGCCATTGCCCGGCCGGTGTGTCGACGTCGACTCGGATCTTGAAACACCGTCCGGGCGACCACGTTACTGGGCGGCCACCGGCGCCAGCTTGAGCAGGTGGAACGCGTGCGTCCACTGGTTGCGCAGGAAGCCCGGCGCGCACCACAGCTGGCAGAGCGCTTCCACGGCACGTGCCGACTCCACCATGCCCACGTCTTCCGCGTCCCAGCCGAACTGGTCGCAGACGCGGGCCGCTTCTGCCTTGGCGTCTGCGGAGTTGCCGCAGATGAACATGGTGGGCCGGCCGGGCAGCTGGGGGTTCACCATCAGGTGGGCGCCCACGCTGTTGAAGCACTTCACGAAGTTCGCGCCGGGCGCCGCGGCCTGCAGGCGCTCCATCAGCGACTCGTTGGCGTTGGTGAAGTAGCGGATCATGCCGTGGTCGGGCGGCTCTTCGGAGATGGGGTTGGTGGCGTCCAGCACCGTCTTGCCGGCCAGGTTGGCCGCCCCGGCGAGCTTTACGGCCTCTTCGGCGCCGCGGCCCACCACGGCCAACATGATGATGTCGCCGAAGGCCGCGACCTGCGCGAAGGTGCCCGCCGTGATCTGGTCCTGGCCGGCCGCCCACTCCGTCAGCTTCTCGGGCGAGCGGCTGCCGATCATCACCTCGTATCCGTGCTTGCGGAAGCCCGCCGCCAGGACCTTTGCCACGTCACCGGATCCGATGACGCCAACCTTCTTGCTCATGTTAACTCCTTCTATGCGTGCTGGAATCTCCGTTTACCCCAACTGGCAACGGTCCCACCTTCCCGAGTTCTGGCATAATTAGCCAGCAAAGGAGCGTTCTCGATGCCGGCTGCCACCTCTCCCGCCTTGAAGCTCTCGCTGGACCAGGCGTGCGCCGTGTTCGTGCGGGGGCAATAGCATGCAGCTGACGGAAACGCTGGAAGCCCTGGAAGCCGCCGGCTCGGAGCAAACGCGGAAGACCTACGCGCGCCACGGCGTGCCGGAGCCGATGTACGGCGTGAGCTACGCCGTGCTCGAGCAGCTGCGCAAGCGTATCAAGCGCAACGCCGCGCTCGCGGAGGACCTGTGGGCCACCGGCAACGCCGATGCGCGCGTGCTCGCCTGCAAGGTGGCGGACCCCGCGGCCATCCCGCCCGGTTGGGCCGCCCAGGTTGACCACAAGACGCTCTCCGCCGCCTTCGCCGAGCTGACGGCCGCCGCCCCGGACGCCATCGCCCTGGCCGAAGCCTGGATCGACGCACCCGACGCCCACCTGGCCTGCCTGGGCTGGCAGGTGATCGCCGGCCTGGCCGCCAAGACCACGAAGCCGCCCGACGAGCAGTTGGCCGCGCTGTTGCCGCGTATCGAGGCCACGATCCACCAGGCGCCGAACCAGGTGCGCAACGCCATGAACGTGGCGCTGATCGCCATCGGCGTCCGCTCCGATGCCCTGGCCGAAACCGCCATCGCCCACGCCCGCCGTATCGGCAAGGTCGAGGTCGACCATGGCGATACGGCCTGCAAGACGCCGGACGCCGAGGCCTACATCATCAAGACGCGCGAACGCGCCAGGAAGAGGTCCAAGTGAGCAGCAAGCTTCCCCGCGCGGTCTCGCTGGTGGGGCTGTTCGCCCTGTTGGGGTCGATGGCCTGCTTCCCGCTGCCGACGGTCGTGCTGCCCGGCAGCGGCCCCCGGCCCACGCCGCAACCCGAGCGTTCGTACGCGTCTTCGGCCGCGCCCACGATTGCACCGTCCGTCTCCAGCCTGGTCTACCCGTCCGTGAGCCGCAAGTACACGGTGGAAGACCACAAGCGCAACACCGTGCGGGTCTACCGCGTCACGGACGTCACCGGCAGCGTGGTCACCTACGAGCTCACGACCACCGAAGGCAGCGCCAGCCCCATGGTGCTGGCCGACCGCAAGGTCACGCAAACCAACGGCGTCTTCTGGACGGAAGCGGGCGACAGCCCCGTCACGCAGGACATCGAGAACTCCCCCATGGAGTCCATCACGGTGAAGGCCGGCACCTACCCGTGCTTCAAGGTCGTGGCGGGCGTGAACACCTTCTGGTTCTGCGGCGGCATCTGCGTGAAGGGCGCCGGCCCGGACCTGGACTTCGAGCTGAGCCAGCTGCAGTAAGCCCATGACCTTCCCCGTCATGATCGGTCCGTTCCCGCCCCACCCCGTGTTCGAGGTGCTGGCCTACTTCGTGGGCTTCCGGCTCTACCTGTTCGCGCGCCGCAAGGCCGGCGACCACCTCGAGGACGACCGCCGCTGGTGGGTGATCGCGGGGGCGGTCTGCGGTGCCTGGCTGGGCAGCAAGGTGATTTACTGGCTGTGCGACCCCGCCCTGACCTTGGCCCACCTGGCCGATGTCGGCTACATGTTAGGCGGCAAGACGATCGTGGGCGGGTTGGCCGGCGGCCTGGCCGGCGTGGAGCTGACGAAGAAGGCGCTGGGCGTCACGCGCTCCACCGGCGACCTGTTCGCCCTGCCGCTGTGCGCGGGCATGGCCATCGGCCGGATCGGCTGCTTCCTGACGGGCCTGACCGACCGCACGTGCGGCGTCGCCACGGCCGTGCCCTGGGGCGTGGACTTCGGCGACGGCATCCCGCGCCACCCCGCCCAGCTGTACGAGATCGCCTTCCTGGCCGTCCTGGCCGGTTGGCTGACCTGGCGCAAGCGCCGCCCCCTGCCCGAAGGCACGCTCTTCCGCGAGTTCCTGGCCGGCTACATGGCCTTCCGCTTGCTGGCCGAAACGATCAAGCCCGGCGTGCCCATCGCGGGCCTGACGGCGATCCAGTGGACGTGCGTGGCCGTCCTGATCCATTACGCCGTGGGGCTGGGGTATAGCAGGCTAACGGCCGGCGGCCGGAGGAGGGTCTCATGAAAGCTCGGATCGTCGCCTTCCTGGGCCTCGGGGCGTTGGTGTACGGCTGGGCCTGCAACCCCTACCTGGCGCCGCCTCCGCTGCCACCCCCGCCTCTCCCCACCGCGGCGCCCAACATCGCGCCGGTGGTGGGCCGGACCTACGTCTTCAACCAGGACAAGGGCGACTTGCGCTTCCACGTGGACGCCCTCGCAAGCGACGTGGTGACCTACACCATGACGGCCGGCGGCAAGGCCACGCCGGGCCTGACGGCGAAGAAGACCAACGGCGTCTACTGGGTGTTGCCGGGGCCGAACCCGGTCACCAAGGACATTTCCACCTACCCCACCTCCTCCGTCTCCTGCCCCGCGGGCACCTTCGATGCCAACTTGGTCACGGTGGACCCCACCCACCTTTACTGGTTCACCCAGGGCGTGGTCGTGCAGGCGCAGGAGAACAACTACACCTCCAACCTCCGCGAGCTCTTACAGGATCCCCGATGACCGACCGCGTCCGCCCCTACATGTTCTACGACATCGCCGTGTCGATCTGCTCCACCTGCTACCGCAAGGTGGAGGGCAAGATCCTGTTCGAGGACGACAAGGTCTACCTGACGAAGCGCTGCCCCCAGCACGGCGCCGAGAAGGTGCTGATGGCGGACGACGTGGACTACTACCGCCGCAGCCGCGAGGTCTTCCTCAAGAAGCCCGAGATGCCCGCGCGCTACAACACCCCCGTGCTCTACGGCTGCCCCTACGACTGCGGCCTGTGCGGCGACCACGAGCAGCACTCCTGCCTCTCGATCATCGAGATCGCGGACTTCTGCAACCTGAGCTGCCCCATCTGCTACGCGGAGAGCGGCCCCACGCGCCAGCAGTTCCGAACGCTGGCCGAGATCGAGTTCATGCTCGACGCGGTGGTCAAGAACGAGCTCGAGCCCGACGTGGTGCAGATCTCCGGCGGCGAGCCCACCATGCACCCGGACTTCTTCGCCGTGCTGGATTTGGCCAAGCAGCGTCCCATCAAGCACCTGATGGTGAACACCAACGGCCTCCGCATCGCCAAGGACGAGGCCTTCGTGGAGCGGCTCGCCACCTACATGCCGGGCTTCGAGCTCTATCTCCAGTTTGACTCGTTCAAGGAGGAGGCGCTGGTCGAGCTGCGCGGCAAGGACCTGCGCGAGGTGCGCATGCAGGCGCTGGAGAAGCTCAACCGGCACGGCATCTCGACCACGCTGGTGGTGACGCTGAAGAAGGGCCTGAACGACGACGAGATCGGCAAGATCATCGAGTTTGCGCTGCAGCAGCCCTGCGTGCGCGGCGTGACCTTGCAGCCGATCCAGGCGGCCGGCCGGTTGGAAGGCTACGACCCGGCCACCGATCGCCTCACGCTGACGGAGGTGCGCCGGCGGATTTTGGAGCAGACGGACATCTTCCGGCCGGAGGACATCATTCCCGTGCCCTGCCACCCGGACAGCCTGGCGATGGCTTACGCGCTGAAGCTCGGCGGGTCGGTCACGCCGCTGACGGGCATGATCGACCCGCAACTGTTGATCGATGGGGGGCGCAATACGATCATCTACGAGAAGGACAACGTGTTGCGCGAGCAGCTGTTCAAGCTGTTCTCCACCAACCACTCGCCGGATTCCGGCGCCGCCAGCCTGCGTGACTTGCTGTGCTGCTTGCCGCAGGCGGAGGTGACACCGGGGATCGGCTACGAGAACCTGTTCCGGGTGCTGATCGTGCAGTTCATCGATGCGCAGTCGTTTGATTTGCGATCGGTGAAGAAGACCTGCGTGCACATCGTGCACCCGGATGGGCGGCTGATCCCGTTTGATACCTACAACATGTTCTACCGGGACGACCTCGAAGAGACGCGACTGAAGCCCCTTCGAGACGAGATCCTGCCCGCCTTAGCCGGGCGGAAGGCGAAGCATCTGACCGGGGAAGATCAGGTCCGGGTTGCCGCCGATGGTGCGGCGGTTGAGGGCGTAGATCTCGGGCCAGCGCTGCTCGTCGCCGAGCTTGGCGCAGGCGATGGCGCGTAGGCTGTCGCCGGTCTTGACGCGGTAGATCGGGCAGAGCGGGGCCGGGGCAGGTTGCGCCACGGGCTCGACCGGCTGCTCGGGCTCGACGGTGATGGGCTCGACAGCGACGGGCTCGTCGGCAACCGGTTCGGCGGAAACGGGCTCTTCGGCGACAGGCGTGGCAGGCGCCACAACCGGCTGCGGCAACGGGTCATCCCCGCCCACCGGATCGGGCTCCTCACCCGCCGGCGGGACCGCCCCCGGCGAAGGATCATCCTGATTCCGCGGCACCACCACCGGCGGCAAGCAGGTCTCGTGCTTGAAGAAGTGCGTCAGCCAGGCCCACGCGGCGGCCGCCTTCGCGGCCATCCAGTCAATCGGGTCCGGTCCCTGGGGGGGACGCACGTAAATCTGGCGCTCGACGGGCGGAGCGGCGACGACCGTCGGCGTCTGACGAGGGGGCAGCGGGGCGGGTCCGGTTATGCGCATGGCCATGGTGGTATCAACTCCTTATCTACTTCCAACAGGTGGTATATCGCCGGCAAGCCCACAGGAATCGGTTGTCGTGGATTTAAAGACAAAAATGGATCCCCAAGAAGACCCCGCCGCCAAGTTCGCGCACGCCATCGTCTCGCTGGGCGCCAGCGGCGACGGCACCTTCACGCGTGACGATCTGGCCGGCGACATGCCCGCCTTCGAATGGGTGGACGGCCTCGAAGAGAAGGACGGCAAGGTCAGCGTGGGCGAGCTGGCGTTGGCGATGCGCCACCTCAAGATCCACGAGCCCACCACGGCGGCGAACCTCGAGAAGGCCATGGAGCGGGTGCAACGGCGCGTGGCGGGGCTGGCGGCGCTGGCAACCGCCATCGGCTTCGGCATCACGGCCGCGGGCTGGGCCGGCGGCGTGAGCGGGGCGCTGTGGGCGCGCGGGCAGGGCTACAACGTGGGCGCCTGGGCCGCGTTCTTCCTGGGCGGCTACTTCGCGGGCCGCTCTACCGCGTGGATCCTGCTGATTCTGCCCGGCAACCATCTGCGCAAGCGCATCACGGAGGCCAAGGCCGCCATGCTGGCGGACCTCAACTCGGCGTTTGCGATGCTTCCTGGGGCGCACTAGCTTTCCGGCCCGGCCCCGCCAGCACGATCAGCGCGCCGATGGCGTAGATGGGCGCGCCGATCAGCATCGCGCGGGTCATGCCCACCGCATCCGCGAAGCTGGTCAGGCCCAGCGCGGTGACTGGCTGCAGGCCGAAGAACACCATCGACGTCAGGGCCGAGACGCGCCCGCGCAGGTGGTTGGGCGCGCGTTCCTGGATGATCGTGTTCACCAGCCCGAAGGTGGAGGCCAGGCAGATCGACATCAAGAACAGGAAGCCGGCCGCGATGTAGGCCACCTTGAAGGCCGCAACGCCCCACAGCGACAGC
>JAQBPE010000047.1 GCA_028287685.1 Cyanobacteria bacterium RYN_339
GCCTTGTACCCGCCCGGTTGTTGCGCGGCGCCCGCCGGTCTGCTAATTGTCAGGCATGATCGCAACCGTCACGCTCAACCCTTCCCTCGACAAGACGCTGTACGTCGACGCCCTGGAGGTGGACGACAGCAACCGCTGCAAGCGCTTCCGCTACGACCCGGGCGGCAAGGGCCTGAACATCAGCCGCGTGCTGTGGGAGCTGGGCGATCCGTCGCTGCTCTTCGGCTTCCTGGGTGGCGACACGGGCAGGCGCGTGGAGAAGTACCTGCGCGACGAAGGCCTGACGTGTGACTTCAACTGGACCTCCGGTGAGACCCGCGAGAACATCATCCTCACCTCCACCGCGGAGCCGATGACGCAGACCAAGATCAACCTGCCTGGCCCGACCATCCGCGAAGACGAGGTCCACCGCCTGAAGCGCAAGCTGGCCGGTCGCGCGCGCGAGTACCAGACCCTGGTGCTGTCCGGCAGCGTACCGCCGGGCCTGCCGCCCACCATCTACCGCGACCTCGCGGAAGACGCGCGCCTGCGCGGCGACCGTGTGGTGCTGGATGCGGACGGCGACGTGTTGAAGGCCGGCATGGCGGCGGCCCCCTTCATGATCAAGCCCAACCTGCATGAGTTGCAGCGCCTGGTGGGCCGCGAGCTGGCGGACGACGTGGCGATCCACGGCGCGCTCGACGAACTGCTGGATGCCCACGCCGTCGAGCTGATCGTGCTCACACGGGGCCACAAGGGCGTCGTGGCGGCCACGCGCCAGATGCGCCTGGCCGCCGTGCCGCCGCCCTGCGAAGCCCGCACCAGCGTGGGCGCGGGCGACTCCATGATCGCGGGCTTCCTGCACGCCTACCGCGGCCCGGAGACCCTTGCGGAGGCGCTTTGTTGGGGCGTAGCGGCGGGCACGGCCTGCGTGGTCTCGCCGGGTACGGAACTGGCCCACCTGGCGGATGTCCAGCGCTTCCGCTCGCAGGTGCAGGTAGCGCCGCTACGGACGTAGTACAATGCCTGCGCAATCCCTTTACCCGAGGAATACCCGATGCAAGCAACCTTCCAGCGCCTGACGCTCGCCACCGTGGCCGTGCTCGGCCTCGCCACTGCCGCCCACGCCGCCGCCGCCAGCATGGCCGACGTCAACAAGGCCGCCGGCATGACCGTCGAGCCGGGCAAGCACATCCGCTTCCTGACCACCAAGGGCACCTTCGAGGTCGTCCTGTTCCCCAAGGTGGCGCCCAAGACGGTCGAGAACTTCATTGCCCTTACGAAGAAGGGCTTGTACAACGGCACCACCTTCCACCGCGTGATCCCGGGCTTCGTAGCCCAGGGCGGCGACCCGAAGAGCAAGACCCTGCCCGCCGGCAACCAGGAAATCGGCACGGGCGGCTCCGGCAAGGACATCGCAGACGAGTTCAGCCCCAAGATCAAGCACCTGACGGGCAGCCTGGCGATGGCACACTCGCAGGCGGCCAACAGCGCGAGCAGCCAGTTCTACGTTTGCTACAAGCCGCTGCCCATGCTGGACGGCAAGTACAGCGTGTTCGGCCAGGTCAGCAAGGGCATGGACGTGGTGGAGAAGCTGGCCCCGACGGAGCGCGACGGCGCGCCCGTGCAGAACGGCAAGCCGGACAAGATGATCAAGGTAACGGTCTTTTAAGGCGTCATTAAGCTGACGTAAAATCATCTATGCCCGCGCAAGCCGGAAGGCCTGCGCGGGCATAACGTTAGGGTACCAGAGGAGAACCCATGGACGGCGTCAGCTTTAACCGCTCGATTTCCCGCTCGGCCGCCCCGGCCGGCGGCTACGCGCCGTCCGCCAACGACTCGCTGGACGCGATCCGCCAGGACGCGCTGCGCCTGAGCGGGGGCCAGCCCGGCCCCGCGCCGGCCCAGATCGCGGGCGGCGTGGGCAACCCCAGCGCCGTTTCCCAGCGCGTACAGGCAGACGCCCAGGCCGCATTGCAGGCCGGCGATCGCGTCAAGGCGCAGATGCTGATCAACTTCGCGGGCGTGTTGGACGGCCTCGGCAACGACCCCGAGGCCGCAGGCGCCCTGGCCCAGGCCTATACCAACCCCAACGGCAGCGAGGCCTCGCGCCGGCTGGCCGCGACCTTCCTGGCGAACGACCCCAACCCGACGTCTTGCTTGCTCGGCCTGGTTTCCTTCGACGGCCCCAGCGGCGCCCAGTGGCGCGCCAACTACCCCCAGAACGGCCTCTCCGGCGGCGTGACGGGCACGGCCCTGGCGGGCGACCTGATCAAGCAAATTGCCGACCCCACCAAGGTCAACCAGGGCAACCGCCAGACGTGCGGCGCCGCCAGCACCCAAATCTTGCTGGCGCGGGAAGCCCCGGCCGAGTTGATCCGCCTCGCCACCAGCCTGGCCGTGAACGGTCAGGCCCAGCTCCGCGGCGGCGACATGATCCAGCGCCAAGCCAACTGGGACTTCCGCGGCGACGGCACCCGCACCGTGACCGGCCGCTTGCTGCAGCCGGCCTTCATGGACTACGCCAACGGCGGCGCTACCTACGACAACACGGCCGACAAGTCCGCGGACGGCACCGGCCAGCGTGAAGGGCTCCTGGCGAACGAGATGCAGCGCCTGTTGGCAGGCGTCACCACCCGCAAGACCGAAGAGGTCCAGTACAAGAACTTCAACGGCGGCTGGGCCAACATGTCGGCCGAAGACCCGCTGGCGCGCATCGCGCAGAGCACGGCCAAGGGCTGGAGCGTCCCCGTGCTGATGTGGCTGCAGCCCAACCAGGCCTATGGCCACTACGAGATGGTCAAGACCGTCACGGACAGCACCGTCACGCTGATCAACCCCTGGGGCTACGAAGAGAACATCCCGGTCGACCAGTTCCGCCAACGCGTGGTCGCCGCCTTCTACCAGTAGTTGGTATAATCACGGCTCCTAAAGGAGTCTGTTGATGCCACTTTCCAGCCTGAGCCTGACTTTCGGCAACTTGCCGAGTGAAATGTCCGACCTCGAGAAGGCCCGGGCGATTGTGATCCCGTTCCCCTACGAGGCCACCACCAGCTACCGCGGCGGCACGAAGGACGGCCCCGCGGCCATCCTGACGGCGTCGGCCCAGGTCGAGCTCTATGACGACGAGCTGGACTGGAGCCCGGCGGAGGTCGGCATCGCGACCGCTGCCCCGGTCATGCCCAGCCGCATCGACTACGAGACCCCCCTCAAGCAAATCGAGGACGTCACCGCCGCCGCCTTGGCGCGCGGCCTGTTCCCGATCGTGTTGGGCGGCGAGCACGCCATCAGCCTGGGCCCCGTGCGGGCCACCAAGGCGAAGTATCCGGACCTGGCCGTGCTGCAAATCGACGCCCACGCCGATTTGCGCCAGGAGTACGAGGAGACGCCTTACTCCCACGCCAGCGCCATGTGCCGGCTGGTGGACCTCGGCGTGCCCCTGGTCCAGGTGGGCGTGCGCAACATCTCCGCGGAGGAGATGGCCTGGTGGCGCGAGAAGAAGCCCTCCACGATCTTCTGGGCCCGGGACTACTGCCGCGGTCGCCACAGCGTCGACGAGGTGCTGGCGGCGCTGGGCGATCGCCCCGTCTACCTGACAATTGACCTCGACGGCCTCGACCCCGCGATCATGCCCGGCGTCGGCACCCCGGAGCCCGGCGGGCTGGGCTGGTACGAAACGCTGGATCTGCTCCGGGCGCTGTTCGAGCGCAAGAACGTGGTGGCGTGCGACGTCGTGGAGCTCGCGCCGATCGCGGGCGAGAACGTCTCGGAATTCGCGGCCGCCAAGTTGATCTACAAGATCATCGGCTACAAGTTCAACCAGTCTCGATGAGCGACCTGCGCGGCCTGCCGGCCATCGGCACCCTGCTGGAGCATGCGGCCATCAAGCCGCTGCGTGCTTCGCTCGATGTCGGCCAGCTGGCCTACGTGCTGCGCGAGGAGGTGGCGGCCGAGCGGGCGCGCCGGCTAGCCGGCGAGGCGCCACTGGACGTCGACGCGCTGGCCGCCAAGGCGGTGGCACGCGTCCACGAGCTTCTCAGGCCGCGCTTGCGCCGCGTGGTCAACGCCACGGGCGTGGTGATCAACACGAACCTGGGCCGGTCCCCGCTGGCACCGGAAGCGCTGGAGCGGCTGCTGGACGTGGCCGGCGGTTACTCCAACCTCGAAATGGACCTCACGTCGGGCCAGCGCGGTTCGCGCTACGTCCACGTGGAGGAGCTCCTGATCCGGCTTACGGGCGCCGAGGCCGCGGTGGTCGTCAACAACTGCGCGGCTGCAATTTTATTAATCACGGACACCTTCGCGCGTGGCCGCGAGGTGGTGGTCTCGCGCGGCCAGTTGGTGGAAATCGGCGGCAGCTTCCGGCTGCCGGAGGTGCTGGAGGCCAGCGGCGCGCGCCTGGTGGAGGTCGGCACGACCAACAAGACCTACCTATCCGATTACGAGCGCGCCATCCGCCCGGAGACGGGCGTGCTGATGCTGTCTCACACCAGCAACTTCCGCATCGTGGGCTTCACGCACGAGGTGGATCGGCGCGAGTTGGCGGCGCTGGGCCGGCAGACCGGCGTGGTCACCGCGGAGGACCTGGGCAGCGGGCTGCTGGTGGACCTCTCGCAGTGGCAGGTGCCGACCGAGCCCACCGTGCAAGACAGCGTGGCGGCTGGCCTCGACCTGGTGGCCGTCAGCGGCGACAAGCTGATGGGCGGCCCGCAGTGCGGCATCGTGGTCGGGCGCCGCGACCTGGTGGAACGGCTGAAGGCCAACCCCATGCTGCGCGCGCTGCGCCCGGACAAGCTGGCCTTGGCGGCGCTGGAAGGCACGCTGCGCCTCTATCTGGACCCGGCCAGCGTGGCGGAGCGCGTGCCCATCATGGGCATGTTGGCGCGTGACGTGGACGATCTGAAGCTGGCCGCCACGCTGCTGGCCGGCCACCTCCAACACCTGGACGCCGAGGTGGTCCCGGGCTTCTCCGCCGTGGGCGGCGGCACCTTGCCCGGGGTGGAGCTGCCCACCTGGCTCGTGGCGCTGCGCGTGCCGGAAATCGGCCTGGACGAACTGGCCCGGCGCCTGCGCACCTGCGAACCCGCCGTGGTGGCCCGCATCGCCAACGACCGCCTCCTGCTGGATCCCCGCACCATGCTCGCCGACGACCCCGCCCTGGTGGTCGAGGCCCTCCGCAAGGCGCTGGCATGACCGACTTGCCGCTCGTGATCGGCACCGCTGGCCACGTCGACCACGGCAAGACCTCTCTGATCCGCGCCCTGACCGGCGTGGACACCGACCGCTTGGAAGAAGAGAAGCGCCGGGGCATGACCATCGACCTCGGGTTCGCGCCCTTCGAGCTGCCCTCCGGCCGGCTGGCGGGCGTCGTGGACGTGCCGGGCCACGAGCGGTTCTTGAAGAACATGCTCGCCGGAGCGGGCGGCATCGACCTGGTCATGTTGGTGGTGGCCGCGGACGACGGCGTGATGCCGCAGACGCGCGAACACCTGGAAATCCTCTCGCTGCTGCGCGTCCGCCGCGGGCTGGTGGTCGTCACCAAGACCGACCTGGTGGACCCGGAGCTGCTGGAGCTGGCCGTCGAGGACATCCAGGACGCGTTGGCCGGGACGTTCCTGGACGGCGCGCCCCTGCTGCCCGTCGCCGCCACCCAAGGCCTGGGCCTGGCGGAGCTCTTAGCCGCACTCGATCACTTGGCCTCCGACCTGCCGCCACGCAGCCCGGAAGGCCCCGTCCGCCTGCCGATCGACCGCGTGTTCGTGAAGCAAGGCTTCGGCACGGTCGTGACGGGGACGCTGCTGGCCGGCACGCTGCGTGAGGGCGACGTCGTGGCCGTAGAGCCCGGTGGCCTCACGAGCCGGGTGCGCGGCCTGCAGGTGCACGGCGGCAAGCGCACGACCGCGGTGGCCGGCCAGCGCGTGGCGATCAACCTGGCCGGCCTCGAGCGCCAGGCCCTCGAGCGCGGCGCCTGGGTGCTTGCGCCCGGCTCCGGGGCACCCTCGACCCTGTTGGACGTGCAGCTGGAGCTGCTGCCCACCGCACCGGCGCTGGCCCACCGCGCCCGCGTGCGGGTGCACCATGGCACGGCCGAGCTGATCGGGCGCGTGGTGCTGTTGGACCGCGACGTGCTGGAGCCCGGCGAGACCGCCAAGGCGCAGCTGGTGCTGGAGCAGCCGGCCGTGGCAGCGCTGGGCGATCGCCTCGTGATCCGCCGCTACTCGCCCGCCCAGGTGATCGGCGGCGGCCAGGTGCTGCACCCGGCCCCGGCCAAGCACAAGCGCAACCAGGCCGGCACCCTGGCGGCGCTGGACAGCCTGGAGGCGGGCGACGTCATGGGCGCCCTGGACCAGGCCCTGGCCCATGCAGGGCGCCGACCCTTGAGCGAGGAGGCCTTGTTGGGCTTCGCGCCGCCGGCGCAACGCGAGGCCGCGCGCGCCTGGCTGCAGGCCCACGCCTTCCAGGCGGAGGGCCACCAATACCTCCACAAGGCCACGGCGGAAGGCATCGCCGCCGACGCGCTGGCGTGCCTCGGCAGCTACCACGCCAAGGTGCCCTCGCGGCTGGGCCTCGACAAGGAAGAGCTGGCCAAGCGCACGAAGCTCCCCCTCGGCGTGGTCGCCCGCGTGCTGGGCGCGCTGGTCGAGCGCGGCGAGCTGCGCAAGCAGGGCCGCTTCCACGCCCTGCCGGCCTTCCAGCCGCAGCTGCCCGAGGAGCGCGCCCGAATCCTGGCGAAGCTGCAGGAGGCACCCCTGGCGGATCAAGAGGACTTCGCGGCCCTGGGCGCGGGCGATCGCCTGCCCGCCATCCTGGAAGACCTGGTCGAAGGCGGCGAGCTGGTGCGCATCAGCGGCGGCGTCTATGCCACCGGTGCGCGCATCGCGGCCATGAAGGAGCGCCTGGCCACGTTGCCCACCTTCACGGCGTCTCAGGCGCGCGAGCTGCTCGAGACCAACCGCAAATACATCATCCCGTTCCTGGAATACCTGGACTCCGTGGGCTTCACCCGGCGCCAGGGCGACGTCCGCTCGCTAATGCCCCGGTAGGGTGTAGGCGTTCGCCAGCACCTCGCCGCCCGCGTGGCGGTAGGGGGCACCCAGCTGGAAGCGGCCGTTGGTCGCGTCGATCGGGTACATGATCGCGTCGCCCGGCTTGACGTCCATCGGGTCCCAGGGCGTCTTCAAGGTGCCCGCGCGGTCCGCGCGGATGGCCACCACCCGCTTGTCCGTGGCGATGAAGTGCCCGTCCGGCCGCGCCTCGTAGAGCTTGGGGAACTTCTCCGCGGGCACGCCATACATCTCCTGAACCTTGGGCCGGCCGTTCTGGAGGATCAGCGCACCCGTGTCCGGGTTGGTCTCCAGCTTCTGGATGATCTTCGCGTCCACGTCGTAGTACAGCGGCTTGGCGGAGTCGATCGTGGTCACGGCCAACTTCGGCTTGCCGTCCACCATCACCCGCTTGATGCCCATTTCCGCGTAGCGGTCCTCGCCGATCACGTCGGCCTGGAACAGGCGCTTGCGCCCGATCACCACGTCTTCCGGGGTGTAACCCTTGATGCCGCGGGCCTCCAGGTCCTTGATCACCTGCTCGCGGTACCCCGGCGCCACGCGCTCGAAGTCCCCGCTGGTGTTGATGTCGCGGTAGGCCAGGTCGTTGGCCTGGCCGCCGATGCCCGGGTCTTTGCTCACGGGGGCGCCCGGCGCAATGGCTACGGCGGCCACGCCGGCCGCGCGGGTGGTGTGGGCCAGCGCCCAGTCACGCACGGACTGCGCCAGCGGCGTGCGGTCCAGCTGACGCGCCAGCCAGGCATTGTCCGCTTCCATTAAGTTGCGCACGCTGGGGTTGTCGAAGATGAAGTTGAAGGCGCCGCCCACGCGTTGCGCCGGGCCGCTCTCGCGGATGGCCGCCAGGGTGGGCTGGTTGCGCACGCCCGCCTCGGCGGCGCCGAGCTTGGCGGCCAGCCCGGCGGCCCGCTCCTGGCCGAGGATGCGGCCTGGCA
>JAQBPE010000070.1 GCA_028287685.1 Cyanobacteria bacterium RYN_339
GCCCCCGGCCACCCCGCCGTCCGCCCGGCCCAGCGCGCCCGCCGCGATCGTCGTCGCCACGCTCCAGGGCCGGATCCTGGCTCCCGCCGGCCTGGTCTCGAACAACGGCGGCGGCGTCATCTCCGACGCGGGCGCCAGTTGGAAAGTCCTCGCTACGAGCACCCAGGTCCCGGTGGCTAACGCGGCGGTGACCGTGCTGGACGCTGCGGGCAAACCCGTGCTGGGCGCAGATGGCAAGCCCGTGCAGGCCCGCACCGACGCCTCGGGCGCTTACGCGATCACGGCCGCCCTGCCCGCGCGCAACCTGGTCCTGGCCGTCCCCTTGCCGGGCAGCGGCGGTGCGGTGCAGGCGATCGTGGCGCCAGGAGCGAAGCAGGTCGACGGCGACGTCGTCAGCACGCTCACCACCGGCTACATCCTTTCGCAGTACGTGCAGGGCCAGGCCGACCCCGCCGCCACCCTCGACAAGCTGCCGGCCGACGTGGAGGCCGCCACCCGCGCCCGCGCCGCCAGCGCGCTCGCCGCGGGCACCCTGCCGGACGCCCTGACGCCTGCCAAGGTGGTGGCCGCGGTGGAAGGGCTGCGCAAGCAGGACAAGGCGCTGGACGACCAGCTCGAAGCCGTGCGCCGGCTGCTGATCCCTGCCGGCCAATCGGACCTGGGCAACGGCCAGCTGGCGCTGGACGTCTCGATCTCGCCGGGCCAGCTGGCGACGGCACCGGACGGCACGCTGGTGATCTTGGAGAACCTGGGCACGCGCGTCTGGGCCCTGCGCGCCGGGCGCCTCACCACGCTGGCAGGGAGCGGCGGCGATCGCAGCGCCACCTTCGGCTCGGTGATCGACGGCGTCGAGGCCGCCAAGGCCCAGGTGGCGCCCTTGACGATTGCCTACGACGCCAGCGGTCGGCTGGTCTTGGGCGAGGAGGCCCGCCTGTCCCGCCTCGGCCCGGACGGCAAGCTGCACCTGGTGGGTACCTTCTCCGGCGGCGGCCGGTTGCTTGCGTGCGGCCCCGGCGAGGGCGAGGAGTTGGTGGCGGTGCTGGTGACGGAGACCAGCGCCCGGTGCGTGGCGATCGCCGCGGGGAAGCCGGAGCGCCTGCTCAAGACCTTCGCCGGTGCGGACCTGGCCTATCTCCTGAACCAGGGCGAGATCGGCGGCATTGGCCAGTGGGACGCCCATGGCCGCTTCTGGTTCTCGGGCTTCACCGAGCATGACTCCTCGGAGCGCCGGGCGTTCAACGTGGGCACCCTGGCCTTCGAAGCGTCGGAAGAGCTGCCGTTGGGCGCGCGGACGTGCTACGACGCGGCGGGCAACCGCTTCGTGGGCGATGGCAAGCAAATCACGCTCACCCCCGCGCTCGGCGCCCCACGCGTGGTGACCACCCACTTCGACGAGCAGAACTTCTTCGGTGGCGCGCTCGCGCCCGACGGCACGGTCTACATCGCCGGCCAGACACGCGTCTTCCGCGTGGACGCCGCGGGCGCGCTAACGCCCGTGGCCGGGCTGGCCGGTATCGGCAAGGGCGACGCCAACGCGATCGCGTTCGCCCGGCCCGTGGGCGTGGCGGTGGCGCCGGACGGCACGCTCTTTGTGAGCGACCGCGATACGGGGCAGATCGTGCGGGTGGGAACCGACCACCAAGCACACCCCTACGCGGGCTTGCCCGTCGAGAAGATCGTGGGCGCGCCCAAGGACGAGGGACCGGCGCTGGAGGTTTCGCTCGGCTTCCCTTCCGCGCCCCACCTCGATGCCGCGGGCAACCTATACGTCATGGCGGACCTCACGCGCGTCGTGAAGGTCACGCCGACCGGCCAGGCGATCACGGCCTACACCCCTCCCGCGCAGCCCACCGACCTGGCCGTGGCCCCCGACGGCACGCTCTACGTGGCCTACAATAGCGGCGTGCCCACCGTCGTCCGCATCCCGCCCGGCGGCAGCCCGACCAGCATCCTCACGGATCCTGCCGGCGACAACCAGTCCGATCTACAACTGGCCTACGGGCCCGATGGGACGCTCTACATCGCGGGCGTGGGCAAGCTCCGCAAGTGGACGGCTGCGGGCGGCCTCGCGACGGCGTTCGTCCACGAAATCTTCGGCTATGGCGTGACCATGGCGGCCGACGCGCGGGGCCGGCTTTACGTGATGGCCGAAGGCACCAACGACTTCGTGCGCTTCGATCGCGGCCAAACCGGCGAGCCGACGCGAGTCGCGGGCCCCGGCACCAGCCACTTCGCGGGCACGGGCACGGACGACGGGCTGTCAGGCCCCGCGGGCCCGGCCTTGGACGCAGCCGGCAACCTCTACTTCGCCGACAGCAACCACAAGCAGGTCAAGAAGATCCCCGCCGCGGAGCTATGAGGCGAGCGCCCGGGGCGACGCCTGCTCCATGTAGGCCATGAGCAGGCCCAGCAGTTCGTCCGCGGACTTGGCCTGGTTCACCTTGAGGCGTACCTCCGCCGAGCCGGGCAGCCCGGAGGTGTACCAGGAAACGTGCTTCCGGCTCTCCACGACGCCGAAACGCTCGTCCTTGAAGGCGATCAGCTTGCGCGCGTGAACGATGGCCATGGCGATGCGCTCCGCCGGCGTGGGCGCCGGTAACAATTCGCCGGTGGCGAGGTAATGCGCCGTGCGGTGGATGACCCAGGGGTTGCCCATGGCGGCCCGCCCGATCATCACGCCCGCGACGCCGCTTTCGCGCATGCGCCGCATGGCCGTCTCCGGCCCGTCGATGTCGCCGTTGCCGATGATGGGCACGTCGACCTTCGCCGCGATTTCCTTGATGGCCTCCCAGTCGGCCTCGCCGCTGTAGCCCTGTTCACGCGTGCGGCCGTGCACGGCGATGCTGTGCGCGCCGGCCTCGACCATGATGCGCGCCACCGTGAGGTAGTTCCGGCTGGTGTCGTCCCAGCCGATGCGCATCTTCGCGACCATCGGGATCTTGGTGGCCTTGACGCAGGCCTCCACCAGCTCCCCGATCTTCTCCGGCGTGCGCAAGAGCGCGGCGCCGTCGCAGTTCTTGACGATCTTCTTGGCCGGGCAGCCGAAGTTCATGCTGATCATATCCGCGCCGGCTTCCTCGATCATGCGCGAGCCGGTGGCCAACTGCGCCGGGTCGTGGCCGAAGATTTGGATCATGACCGGGCCGTTGACGCTTTGGAAGTCGATCATCTCCGTGGTGTTGCGCCCACCGTTGGCGAGCGCGGGCGCGCTGACCATTTCCGACGCCAGGATGCTCTGGGTGTCTACCTCGCGGCAGATTTCCAGGTAAGGCCGATCGCCCACGCCGCACATGGGCGCGAGCATCACGTGGCTGGCGTAGGCTTGGTTGGCGATGGTCAAAGGGGCGAACATGCCCCCTATTATATCATTACCAGTTCTGGAGCCACTTCAGCATCTTTTCGGCGGCCGGATAGACGCCCCCCTTACGTTTGATGGCATCACCCAGGTTCTCGATGGCGTCCTTGCGGCCTTCTTCGCCACCCATCTGGTACGCCTCTTCCAGCTTCTCGCGCACGCCCTTCTCGTTGAAGGTGAGCAAGGCCAACGCGTGGTTGTACTTCCCTTGGGGCACGTTCTTGGCTTCCTTGGCGTACAGCATCGCGCGATCCTTCTGGCCGGCCAGCGTATGCAGCCAGCTCAGCGCCACGGCGACGCGCACGTCGAACTTCTCCTTGCGCAGCTCCGCGAAGGTGGGAATTAGCTGGTCGAGGGCCTCACCGGCCTCGTAGCGCTCGATACCCTTGGTGTAGCGCTCGTCGTAGGACAGATCGGTTTCGGTGGTCATTCGCGGTACCTCGCAAGCCGGGGGAGGGGAGCCTGTGAGGTTACAATAACGCGCCCCCCGACCGCAAGGGCGTTGGGGGGCGCGAAGCTCAGGCAGCGGCGGCGGTGGCCCTGTCCAGGGGGGCGCCGTTGAAGACCTTCTCCAGTTGCTTCTGCTGGTTGCGCAGCCGCTGGAGCATGAAGTAGATGTAGTCGCGCAGCTGCTGGCTGTCGGTCTCGATCACTATCTGCATGCTGTGCGGCGTCTCGATGTGCTTGACCCGCAGCTTGTGCCGGTGCTCCTTGGCGAGCTCTTCGAGCAAGAGGACCTCGGCCTTCGTGCACGTTGCGAAATAGCTAGTGGATAGCTCCATGTCGCCCCTCCTCCCACGCCTCACCCCACCTACTGTAACGAAATGTTAATTTGGACAGGGTCCAAAAGCAATGGGCGAGCAAGGGTTCGGGAAAGGTCCAAAGTGGCCAAAAAAAAGCCTTCCCCTGGGGGAAGGCGGTGGGGACCTTAAAGTCCGTGGCGCGACCGCGCGTGGCGGTCCGAGGCCGGGTTACCGATGAGGAAGACCCGCGCTTCGGTCTGATCCGAATAGCCCCGATCACCCTTGTTGCCTTGCATACTATCAGGCAGGGGCGTGGGAATCGCGCTCGTGGTCACCTTCAGGTTCCCCAGACTGTCGCCATTGACAGCGTGGAACATTCAGACGTTCTCCTTCTTGTTGTAAAACTCAACCAGGGGTTAAACCCTCCAAAACTTCGGACGGTACGCACACGTACCCTCACCTTAGAGATTAACACAGAAACCCTGGCCTGTAAAGAGAGCAACTTTGTTATGTTACTCTCTCGAGGACAAAAAAAGTCCGGAGGCGGCGAACCGCTTCCGGACCGAGGCTTAAGAGCGGGGTTGACGGGACTCGAACCCGCGACCTCCTACGTGACAGGCAGGCACTCTAACCAACTGAGCTACAACCCCAAGCCGATGGGAGAACTATACCACCACCCAAAAAATTTGTCACGCCACCCCAATCGGCCCGATCAGCCGGTGACCTCCCGTCGCCCCTCTACGGCAGGGAAGATGCTGATCGTTCCAGGGCGTGGGGCCGCTTCGACCAAATCCGCGATCTGGTCGTGGGCCCAGCGGAAGATCGTGTTCCCGCCGATCGTGGCCCGTTGCGACGCCAACGCCCGCTGGCGTTCGGCCAGGGGCATGTCCAGGGCCTCGTGGAAGGCATGCGCCATCCCCACCAGGTCGAAAGGGTTGACCACGATCGCCGCGTCGCCCAGCTCGTCCACCGCCCCGGCGCCCTCGGAGAGCAACAGGACGCCGGCCCGCTCGTTGACGATCGGGCCTTCCTTGGCTACCAGGTTCATGCCGTCGGCGATGGAGTTCACGACGAGCAGGTCGTACTGCTTCATCGCGGCGATCGCCCGGTGGTAGTCGTTCTCGAAGAACAGCTCGATCGGCTTCCAGCCGGGGCGCGCATAGTCCTCG
Source organism: Cyanobacteria bacterium RYN_339 (assembly GCA_028287685.1). GTDB lineage: Bacteria > Cyanobacteriota > Sericytochromatia > S15B-MN24 > JAQBPE01 > JAQBPE01. Next base: position 5,268 of record JAQBPE010000070.1, read on the forward strand.
TTGATGCGCCGCGCCACCTGGCACAGCTCGTCGAAGTACTCCTTGTAGAGCTCCGTGGTCTGGCGCGAGGCCGGCAACAGACCCAGGAACTGGACCTCGCCCAAGTACTGGGGGTACAGCGACAGGAAGTGCTCGTAGGCATGGAAGCTCCGTAAAATATTCTTGCTGGGGTCGGTGCGCGCCACCTGCAAGATCAGGCGGGGCGGGCGGTGGGCCATGAAGGTGGCTTCCAGCTCGTGCACCGCCGGGGTGGCGGCCAGTTCCAACAACTGGCCCGGGTCGATCGAGATCGGGTAGTCTCGCACCCGCACGCAGCGCTCGCCCACACGCACCGTGTGGTTGTCCCAGTCGACATCGGCGCCCAACAGCTCCTCGCAGGTGCGCAGGAAGTTGACGGCGTAACGCTGGCAGTGGAAGCCCACCACGTCACTGCCCAGCATGTTCGCGAGGATCGCCTCGCGGATGGCGTGCGGCAACTGGCGCCAGGCGTCGGGGCTCGGCCAGGCGATGTGGGTGAAGTGCTGGATAGGGGCGTCGGGGAAGCGCTGGCGTAGCATGCCCGGCACCAGGTAGAGGTGGTAGTCGTGGATCATGAAGACCGGCGGCTTGCCGCCCTGGTGCGCCGCGGTGGCGATCGCGTCCGCGAAGAGGCGGTTCACGGCCACGTAGCCGTGTTCCCAGGCTTCCCACATGGCCTGGTCGAAGGTGGGGTGCGTGGGCGGGTTCGTGATGCTGTGTTGCAAGAACCACAACACGGAGTTGGAGACCTCGTCGTAGAAGCGTTGGTACTGCGTTGGCGTCGGCGTCACGAAGCTGACGGCCAGCAGATGGCCGTTCACTTCCACCTCCATCCGGCCGGCCTGTTGCTTCGCCAGCCGCGCGTCGACCTCCGTCATGGCGGCCGCGATCCAGGTGGTCTGCGTGACCTCCACGAAGGACGACATCGCCGTCACCAACCCACCCTGGCCGCGGCGGTAGGCAGGCTTGCCTGCTTCCTCGTAAAACTCCACCGGGCCTCGGTTGGAGGCTATGATCAAGTTGCGGCCCTGCAAGCGCCGAGCGCAAAGCTGGTTCAGGGCGTTGCGCTGCTCCATCGCAGCGGCGCCGACGTTGGCCTCGTCGAACACGCTCGCTCTCCTTCCATCACGCCTCCGGCCCGATCCCCCAGGCCAAAGACGCCCCGCCCCACTCCCCCCAGACCGAACGCCCCATCCCCACTGGGCCCCGATCTTTTGGTGCTCTTGCCCGCCATTGGGCACTACACCTTGATTTCACGTCATTCGTGAACGTAACCGGATATTAGCACGGTGGCCATGGGCGGACAACGACTGCTCGGTGGTAGGGCACTTGGTGCTCAGGTGCTACGCTCCTGCCTCGGGAGGGTTTGTGATGCGGATTGGCTTGATCGCGCCGGTGGCCCTGCAGGTGCCGCCCACGGGCTACGGCGGGACGGAGCGCGTGGTGTCCGTCTTGGCGGACGGCCTGGTCGCTCGCGGCCATGAGGTGACGCTGTTCGCGAGCGGGGACTCCTGCACGCGCGCGCGCCTCCACGCCCTCTATCCTCACGCGTTGACGCACCTGACGGAGAAGGCGGCCTACCAGCCGTACGAGACCGCCCACGTCGCCGAAGCCATGCGGCTGGCGCGCCACTTCGACGTGCTGCACGACCACACCAAGGTCACGGGGGTCCTGGAGGCACGCTTCTGCCCTACGCCCGTGATCACCACCGTACACAACGACTTCACGACGGAACGCCGGATGGTCTACGGGGCCTACCCGGGGCACCGCTATGTGGCGATCAGCCAGGCGCACGCGCGGCGCATGCCGGAGCTGAACTTCGTGGGCACCGTCTACAACGGGCTGGACCTGGGTGAGACCGTGTTCCGGGCGGAGAAGGACGACTACCTGTTGTTCCTCGGCCGGCTGGACGCCGCCAAGGGCGCCGGGATCGCCGCTCGCTTGGCAGCCGAGCTGGACCTGCCGCTGATCATGGCCGGCCGCAAGGAGCCCGGCTACTTCGATCGGGAGATCGCGCCTTACATGGACGGCAAGCGCCGGCGCTTCATCGGCGAGGTCTCCGGGCGGCCCAAGTGGGAGCTCTATGCCGGTGCGCGGGCGCTGATCTTCCCGATCCAGTGGGAGGAGCCGTTCGGGCTCGTGATGATCGAGGCGCTGGCCTGCGGGACGCCCGTTTTGGCGACGCGGCGCGGCTCCGTGCCGGAAATCTTGACGCCCGAGACGGGCGTGATCGTGCCGGATGGCGACTTCGCGGCGCTGGCGGCGGGGCTGGAGGGCGTGCTGCGGCTCGACCCGCGGGCCTGCCGCCGCCGGGTCGAGGAGCACTTCTCCGCGGCCCGGATGGTCGAAGCCTACGAGGCAGTCTACGCCCGGGAAGCCGCCGCGCCCGGCTTGGCGGCGTAGAGCGCGGCGATCGCCGGCCCGTAGGGCGGCCGCAAGATGCCGCGCTCCGTGATGATGCCCGCGATCAGCTCCGCCGGCGTGACGTCGAAGCTGGGGTTGGCGGCGCGCATCCCCAGGGGCGCCACCGGGCGGCCCTGGAAGTGCGTCACCTCTTCCGGCGGGCGCTCCTCGATCGGGATGAAGCTGCCGTCCGCGATGGCCGGGTCGATTGTCGAGACCGGCGCCGCGATGTAGAACGGGATGCCGTGCGCGGCAGCGAGCACCGCCACGGTGTAGGTGCCGATCTTGTTGGCCGTGTCGCCGTTGGCGGCGATGCGGTCCGCGCCGGTCACGACCACCTGGACGCGGCCGCGGGCCATGAAGTGGCCGGCCATGTTGTCCGTGATCAGCGTGGCCGGGATGTTGGCCTGCTGCAGCTCCCAGGCCGTCAGGCGGGCACCTTGCAGGTAGGGGCGGGTCTCGTCGACCCACACATGGATGTTCTTGCCCGCCTCGTGCGCGGCGCGCAGCACGCCCACGGCCGTGCCGTAGTCGACCGTGGCAAGCGCGCCGGCATTGCAGTGGGTCAGCACGTTCGCGCCGTCCGGGATGATCATCGCGCCCAACTGGCCAATGGTACGGTTGGTGGCCACGTCTTCGGCGGCCATGTCTTCCGCCTCGCGGGTGACGGCCGCCATGAGGGCGTCGCCGTCGCCGGCCGTGCCGTCTGCGGCTCGCAGGACGCGCTCGATGGCCCAGAAGAGGTTCACGGCGGTGGGGCGCGTGGCGCGAAGCATCACGGCGGCCTCGCGCAAGGCGTCCAGCGCGGCCTCGCGCGGCAAGGCGCGGGCGTCCCGCGCGGCCAGGGCCAGGCCATAGGCGGCCGTGACGCCGATGGCGGGGGCGCCGCGCACGATCATGTCCTTGATGGCGCGGCCGACCGCGGCGGCGTCCGGGCAGGGGACCATCACGGCCTCGTGGGGGAGGCGGGTCTGGTCCACCAGGTCGAGGCGATCGCCATGCCAGCGCATGGTGGGGGTGGGGGCGGCGTCGTGCTGGGACATCGGTGGCTACCTCGTCGGGACGTTGGGGTTGCATTCATCCTACCCGGGGTCACCGCGAGCGCCTTGGTCAAGCTGGCCAAGTGCTTTCGTACGAGGGGTATAGAAAGGGTCAGGTCCCCGGGCAGGTTGCTTTAACGTTGTGATACGGGCTCCAAGGTGATGTCGTAAGCCGTGGGCGGGCAAAACAGCCGCACCCGGATCAGACGCCCGGCGCCCAGACCCTGACTCACGTGCACCGCTGTCCGCTCGACATGGTGCAACCCGGCCGCGTGGCGAGTTGGTAGGTCGCACTGGGTACGCAACGCCCCGATGAAGGGCAGCCGGACTTGCCCGCCGTGGGTATGCCCAGCCAGCACAAGGTGGAACCCGCGCTGCGACAACGACGCCAGGTCGGTCGGCACATGGACGAGCCCGATCAAGACGTCGGCCTGCTTCACGCCCTGCATGGTCTTGTGCAAGTCGCCACGCCGCGTGAACGGGTCGTCGATGCCTGCGATGACGACCCGTTGGCCGTTGATTTCGAGCTGGACATGCTCGTTGATAAGCACGCGCCACCGGTCATCGGCCTCGTAGCGAGCTTTCATGGGGAGGACCTCCGTCCAGGTCGTGCGGTTGCGCGACGTGCCGCCCAGGAACTCCCACAGGTGGTCGCCCGTGCTCATTCGCCAGTGGTCATGGTTCCCCAGGACCGCGAAAGCGCCATAGCGCGGGGTGCGCGTCAGCAAGCCGGGCACCAAGGCTTCTGCCGCTTCCTCCTCCGCAATATCGCCCGTCAGGAAGACGAAGTCGTAGTCGGCGTCCGTGGTCTTGCGGATGAACGTCGCCTTGGCGCGGTCATGGGCGCACAGGTGCAAATCCGACAGGTGCAGCACGCGCAGCGGCGCGGCCAGCCCCTTGATGGGGATCGTCACCCGCCGCGTGCGGAAGCCCCAGCGATCGCCGAGCGTGATCATACCTGGATGATACCCCGCCGCGATCGGCGCCTTACCCCTTCCCCTGGGGACCTTCCCCGAAGTACTCGCGCCGGCTCACCGTGACGTCGCCCACGAACATCACGCCCGAGTGCCGATCGAACAGGGGGCGGAGCCCGGCCAGAATGGGCGATACCTTCTCCTCTGGCACCACGGTCATGATCATCACCAGGCTCTCCTGGTCGGAGAACATGAAGTGGGCCTCGCGGACACCGTGGTGCCCCTTGCCCGAGATGTTCCCGATGATGGTGTAGCCCGTGGCATGCACCCGGTCGAAGAGCTCCGTGACGAAGGATTTGTGGTCGCCCGAAACCACAACCCGGATCTCCTTCATCGGATATAGCGTCAGCGTGTTCATGCGATGGGTTCCTTCTCCAAGCTCAACGGGGCGACCAGGGTCCAGCCCCCACCGGGGCCGTAACGGTAGAGGCGCGAGTCGTCCGGATCCCAGACGATCAGGTGCACCCACTCGTGGTGGTAGTACTGCTGCAAGAGCAAGTGGCGCGCGATCAGCGCCTCGAGGGTCCGGCGCGACGCGGCCACGATCACCACGAGGCGCATGGGCTCGTGGTAGGCATGTTCGCCGCTCGACACCGTCTGCCGGGCCAGCCCCATGCGGAGGTCGCTCCATGGGCCGGACATCACCCCGACGCGGCCCACGACGTTATGGTAGGCCTTGCTGCCGCTCCCATACACCTCGTGGTCCGTGCTGGAGAAGTAGTGCTCCATGTTGATCCACTGGGCCACCAGTTGCCCGGCCGTCAGGATCACCTCGAGCAAGCGGCCGGACGGGTCCTGGCGCGCGTCATATGAATGCAAGAAGACGCGACCGCCGAGGTCGATCCCCTTGGTGAGGGCCCGGGGGCCGATGACGAACGCCGCGTTCCCGGAGAGGCCCCATTCGGGCCGGACCTGGCTCCAGTCCGCACTTCGCGCCTTGACCTGCTCCGGCCGCCGGCGGGCGTCCGTCACGTCAGGCAACTTGGCCAGGCGCTCTTCGCTCGTTTGCCGCCCTGCCAGCGCCAGGTCGTCCTGGAGGCGCGCAACGTCCTTCCGGTGCGCGGGCGGCACGTCCTCCAGGTCATACAACCGGACGGCATCCGTGGTGGTATCCAATTGCCCGGCCAGGAAGTGGCTGTCGGTTGGGATCACGATCCCGACTCGCGCGAGCCGTTCGCGGACCTTGAGGTTGTTGGCCATCCGGGCGACCGTGCGGGCGTTGGGGCTCCCATGGTTGCCGCCACAGGCGCCGCAATCCAGCGCGGACTCGTAGGGGTTGTTCTCGGACGTGCTGCCGTGGGCGCAGATCAGCACCAACCGCGCGAAGTTCTGCGTCAGGCCCATGGTGCGCAAGACGTTCTCGAGCGTGGCCACCTGCTCGTCGATCGTGAAGCCCGTCCGCGTGAGCTTTTCCTTCCGGCGGGAGGTCGAGCGCGCTTCGATCTGGCCGTCGCGCCTCAAGCCGGCTACGAGGTCCTCGATGGCCACCGGATCGAGCGCCAGGTCCTCCGCGGCGCGGCCGAGCTCCGGCGACGGCGTGGCCTCGTTGCCCAAGGCATAGAGCCGGATGGCCTCCACGAACCGGGGATCGAGGTTGTAGCCGCGGTGCCCGAACCGTGCGCGCAAGGCCTTCCAGATCGTATCGCGCTGCTCCGCGGCGACCATCTGCTCCACGTCCGCGGGCGCGAGCTTGTCTACCGTAAGGACGGTGGGGATCGTGGGCATCAGCATGCCCTTGACCCAGGCGGAGAGCCGCCGGTACGGTCCCGGGACAAGCGTCTTGCCCACCAAGGGCACGCCATAGAACCAACCGAGCGACTCGACCATGACGTAGGGCGTCACCACGTTGTCTTTCAGGTCGCCCAGGAGCGTGTGGCCCGCGTTCAGCCAGCCGGCCCGTGCGCGGTGCCTGGGCACGAGGTGCTCGTGGTAGCTCCTGGGGACCTCCCGGACCTCGTTGCGCGGCTGCATCACCGCCGGGACCTGGTCGATCCGACCTTCGGTCTCCCAAGGCCGGAACCGGATGGCCGCGCCGAAGAAGCCGGCGAAGGCGTACGTTTCGTGGTCGCCGATGGCCTCCAGGTGCCGCCGGAAGGGTTCGGTCCGCACGTCCAGGCAGTAGACGGACTGCGACAGCGGGCGGGTGGGCGGCACGGCGCTGACGCCAGTTTCGTCCGCGGCGCGGAGCGGCCGGTCGAGCTTCGCCAGCAAGGCTTCCTGGTAGCCGGCCTCGAAGGCCCGCAGCCACACCGCGTCACGGTCGGCTGGTGGGAAGTCGTCCACCCAGCGCAGCAGGGTGGCCAGGTCGCCCGGAGCGGCTTCCAGCAGCGCCGGGACGGTCAAGTCCAACGAGGACGCCAGGCCCAGCAACCGCTGGGCGGCGGCTTGGGGCGTTGCGAGGGCGGCATCGGCGGCGGGGTGGGCGCTCGCGTACCCTATCAGGGCCGCCAGGTTCCCTTCGATCGCGAGGTGCCGCCGGCAGGCCTTCGCCACCAACTCGCGCTCGTACCACAGCCGCATGGCGAGATATTTGACCAGGCTGGCCGGATAGGCCTGTTGCCACGGATAATCTCGGTGCTCGGCACGCCATTTGATGAACCCACTCCAACCCGGCAGGGCCGCGAGTTCCAGCGCCAGATAGTCCTCCCAGGCCTCCTCGGGAACGCCCAGGCGCTCCAGGCTTTCGAGGAGCACGTCTTCCGGGTGATTGGACAGCGCGCGGATCTTCCGCCCGCCACCTGAGATGCCGCCCGGTCGCCATTCCCTGCCGGCCAGCGATCGCCACGTCAAGAAGAGCCCCTGCTCGCGTCCGGGCATCGGCCAGGTGGCGTGGCCTTCGTCCAGAAAGCCCCCGCACCACTTGACCAACTCGTTGTTCACGCAGGCCTGGATCTCGGTGCCGAGCCGACGGTCGCACCACGTGGCCAGCGTCATCGTCCGGGCCAAGGCCAGCCCTGCTTCCTCGGCTGTCGTCGGAGGGTGCTCTGGGGACGCGCCGGCGAACTGCCCGGCCAGACGATCCACGAGCGCCTTGGTCAGCGTTGGGTCATAAGGGGGGCGGCTAGCGCGGGCGTCTCCTTCCTCGCCGAGGCCATGCGTCATGCATCCTTTCAAAACCTCCAGGTGGCCGACCAGGCGCTCTCCAACGGCGACGGCTTGCTTGCCGGCCACGGCTTGCAAGGCGTGGTCCAGGTGCGCCGGCCCGATGCGGCCGGACCGGAGGTAGGCCCGGTAGGTCTCGGCGGGGAGGTAGCCGCGGCCACCGAACAGGCGCTCGCCTTGCCTCACGGCCACGTCGAACGGCCGGTCCTCGAAGCCATGAAGTGGGTTGTGGTGGACGAAGCTCCGCATCGGCCAGACGGGCGGCAAGACCTCGCTCGCCACGCGCACGATGCCACGGAGCCCCATCCGCCGGGTTTCGAGCTCGACGGAGTCACTCATTGGGGGAACATCGCGCCGTGCGTCACTTCAAAAAGCAACCACGAGATGGCAAACCAGCCCGCCGCGAGCACGACGGCGGCCAACGGCAGGTTCAGCGCCTGGATCTGAGTGACGCCACCCAGCGCCGCCACGAGCCCGAAAGGCATCACCCCAGCTGCCGCATGCGCGGCCAGCGAGAGCCCTGCGGCCGCTGGATGTGCGGCCCGGGGGACCCCCCGCTTCCGGCGCGGGCGCGCGAAGGTGCCGATCACCCGTTCGAGGTAGAGCTGGTTGGCCAGAAGCACATAGACCCAGTTCTTCAGCTCCTGGAGCCGGACCGGCAGCCGCAGGACCCGGCCCCGGGTGGAAGCATAGAGGATGCCCCAACTCGTAACGACCGCTGCCGTGGTCAACACCACCAAAGACTCGAACAAGGGACCGGGCAGGGCCGCGGCCCGGAAGTAGGCGGCCGACTCGCCCGCGCCCGGGTAAAGGAACGCGTCGAACCGCGTGGCGGCGAACAAGTACGTGAAGACGACCGCCAGGAGGGTTGCCAGCATGGTGGCGCAGACCTTCCAGGAGGCAACGGCCTTCAGCCTGACGAGCGTAAGGATGGCTTGGCACGAGGTCATCCAGGAGAAGAAGAGGAAGATGATGGCCCCCTGAGATTCCAAGAGCGGAACGTGCAACACGCCGTGCGCAACGAGGAGCAAGGCCAGCGGCAGGACCAGGGTGGTGATGAAGCCGGTGAGCCAGGTCACGGGGCGAATCGCATCCTCGCCTTGGGACTCTTCCCCGGGTGGGAGCGTCGGTTCCTTGCGGGCCTTGTGGATGACATTGCCGCAAGCCAAGAACACGTAGGCCTTGAAGAGGCCGTGGGCGATCAGGTGGAAGACGGCCAGCGAGAAGGCGCCGAGGCCACATTCCATGACCATGTAGCCCATCTGGCCGATGGTGGAGAAGCCCAACGTCCGCTTGATGTCGTTCTGGACCAACATCATCGACGCGCCCAGGATGGCGGTGGTCAAGCCCACGAAGAACGCGAGGTGCAGCGTGGCAGGACACTGACCGAACAAGGGCGCCAAGCGGTTGATCAGGAAGCCGCAGGCGTTGATGATGCCGGCATGAAGCAGGGCGTGGACGGGGGTCGGGGCGTAGAGCGAGCGCGGCAGCCAGACGTGCATCGGGAACTGGGCCGACTTGCCCATGGCCCCCAAGAAGACCAGGAGCGCCACCGCGGTCGCGCCCGTCAGGTGCAGGCCGGGGAAGGGCGCAAACGCGGTGTGGTCGTGGGCGGCCCGTTCGAACATGGTGCCGAACTCCGTGGTGCCATACAGGAACTGGGCAAGCAAGATGCCCGCCAGGAAGATCGCGTCCCCCACCCGCAACACCCGGAACGTCCGGACCGCGCCTTGGCAGGTGGCGGCGTGCTCGAGGTTGTGGGCCAGTTGGTAGAGCAGGTAGGACAAGAACTGCCAGCAAACGAACAGCATGATCAGGTTCGGGCTGGCCACCATGCCGAGCAACACGGCCGTCGTCAGCGCGACAAGCGCCATGAAGCGCCCGTAACCAGGCTCTTGGTACATATACCGGGTCGAGTACCGGAATATCAGGGTGCCCACCCCCGACACGAGCACCATCATGACGGCCGCCAGCCGATCCACCCGGTAGCCGACGGGGAAGGCAAGGCGGGAGATGGCCGCCGGGTCATAGAACCGGAACGCGATCGGCTCGCCCACGGCGACCTGGTAGAGGGCGGCCACCGCGCCCACGAAGGCACCCCCCATGAGCCAGACGGCCCACCTGGCGCGACGGTATTGTTGGCTGGGGCTGCCGAACCAGACGGCAAGTGCAGCCAGAAGTGGCAGAACGAAGATGGCGATCAAGTTACGTCTCGAAGCTGCTTGGAGAGCCGGATGCTTCCGCGTGGCCGACCATTATTACCCGAGGGTCGGCGATGGGCAATAGCCCGGAGCCAAGGCTAGCCGACGTCAAGGAAGCTCAGGTTCGCCTTGAAGTAACGGAAGAGGTCCTGCTTTAGCAGCGGGCGCTGATCCAGCGTCGGGTCGGCGGCGACCATGCGGATGGCGACCTCGCGGGCGCGCTCGAGCAAGCGGGTGTCCTCGACGAGGTTGGCGAGCAACATGTCGGGCATGCCGCTCTGGCGCGTGCCCAGGAATTCGCCGGGGCCCCGCAGCTTGAGGTCTTGCTCCGCGATCACGAAGCCGTCGTTGGTGGCTTCCATGATGCCCAGGCGCTGGGCGGTGGACTCGCCGCGGCTTTCGGACATCAGGTAGCAGTAGGACTGGTAGGCGCCGCGGCCCACGCGGCCACGCAGCTGGTGCAGTTGGGCCAGGCCGAAGCGCTCGGCGTTCTCGATCACCATGATGCTGGCGTTCGGCACGTCTACGCCGACCTCGATCACGGTGGTGCTGACCAGCACGTGGATTTCGCCTCGGCGGAAGCGCTCCATGATGCCGTCCTTTTCCTGGGGCGTCATTTGACCATGCAGCAAGGCGACTTCCCAGCCGTGATAAACCTCGGTGGACAGCCATTCATGGCGCTCCGTGGCGCTCTTCACGTGGGCGAAGTCTTCCGCATCGGAGTCTTCGATCAGCGGATAGACCACGTAGCACTGGCGACCCTGCTGGATTTGCGTGCGCACGGCCTCCCACACCTCCGTGGCCTCGCGCTTGGTGCGCGCCCACTTGGTTTCGACCGGCTTGCGGCCGGGCGGCAGCTCGTCGATGACGGAGACATCCAGGTCGCCGTGGACGGTCAGGGCCAACGTGCGTGGGATCGGGGTGGCCGTCATGACCAGGACTTCTGGGCTGCGGCCCTTCTCGCGCAGCAAGGCCCGCTGCTTCACGCCGAAGCGGTGCTGCTCGTCGATCACGACCAGCCCGAGGTCCTTGTAGGCGATCTTCTCCTGGATCAGCGCGTGGGTGCCGATCACGATGTGCACCAGGCCCGCCTCGACGGCGCGCAGCACCGCGTTGCGCTCCTTGCGACCCTGGCGGCCCAGGACCAGGGCGGTTTCGAGCCCCAGGTCGCGCAGCCAGACCGAAATCTTGGCGTAGTGTTGTTCGGCCAGGATTTCGGTCGGCGCCATCAGGGCGCCCTGGTAGCCGTTCTCCACCGCGATGAGCAGCGACAGCAGCGCCACGATGGTCTTGCCGGAGCCCACATCGCCCTGGACCAGCCGGTTCATGGGCGTGTTGGCGGCCAAATCCTGCTGGATCTCGCGGAAGACGCGCTCCTGGGCGCCGGTCAATTGGAACGGCAAGGCCTCTTTCAGGCGGGAGACGAAGGTGCCCGAGGCAGGGAGCACCAGCGCCTCCGTGCGGGCGTCCGACTGGGCGCGCTTGTAGGCCAGGCCCAGCTGCAGCCAGAACAGCTCGTCGAAGGCGAGCCGATCGCGGGCGTCCTTTTGCTCCGCATCGGACTTGGGGAAGTGGATCTGTTCCAGCGCCTTCTTGAGCGGCACCAGCTCCAGCGCGTCGCGCACGGCGGCCGGCATCGAGTCTCGCACCAGCGGCAGGTACAGGTCCAGCGCCGCGCGCATGGCCTTGCGCAAGGTCTTCAAGTTCAGGCCGTCCGTGAGCGGGTAAATCGGCACGATCCGACCGATGTGCAGGCTGGACGTCTCAGTCCCGTCGGTGTCGCCCAGGACCTCGGCCTCCGGCCGATCGAAGATCATGCGGCCCGCGTAGCTGTCGAACTTGGGCTCGCCACTCATCAGCACCGACTGGCCGATCGGGAAGCGCTTCTTGAGCTGGTCATGCTGGAACTTGTTGCGCTTCTTGCCGAACCAGCGAGCCGCCACGCTGCCGGTGCCATCGGAGATCCAGACGGTGAGGATGCTCATGTTGGGCTTGTTCGGCGGGTTGTAGGCCTCGACCTTCTTGACTTCGCCCCAGACCGTAACGGTCTCGCCGGCCTGCAGCTGCCCGATGCGCACGCGCTTGTTGTAGTCCAGGTACTGGCGCGGGTAGTAGCGCAGGAGGTCGTCCACCGTGTGGACGTTGACCTTGGCGAGCAGCTCGGCCGCACGCGGGCCGATGCCCTTCACGAACTGCACGGGGCGATCGCGCCAGTCGGGCTCCTTTCCGATTTGGCTCTCGACGCGCTCGACGACGCTGGGCAGCAAGGCCTGGAGCCCACCCACCACATCGGCGCGCTCCGGGGGCGACAGCCAGGCGTAGCGGTCGAAGGCGGCGGTATACGGGACGAAGCGCGCGCGATCGGCCGCGGGAAGCTCGGCCACCAACTTCTTCAGCTCGCCGGCGACGAAGTCTGCGAAGTAGGCCTTGTTGCCCTTCAGGTTGGGGTACTGGTGCCGGGCCTCCAGCGTGAGCGCCTGCCGCAGGCGTTGGAGGTCGGGCCCTTTTAGGTTCGTGGGCACCGTTGATTATACCCCGCCGTGACGCTCCGTAGGCGCGTTTACGCCTCGCGGACCGGAGACCCAGCGGTTGCCGCGCTCGAAGAAGCGCCAGGGGTAGTCCGCGGCCTTCGTGATGCCGATCCGGGGCGTGGCGACCACGTCTTCCGGCGGCTTGCCTTTGATCAAGTAAAGCGGCCCCGTGCGGGTGAGGTCCGCCTGGTCGAGGCTGCCGTCGATGCCGAGCGCCTGGCACAGCCGGCCCGGGCCGTTGGTCAGCGCAGGGTTCTTGCGGTTGGCCAGCATCAGCTCCAGGCCAACCAAGGGCTCCAGCGCCCGGATCAAGACTGCGCAGCCGCGCCCCTCGGGCTCCGTGACCACGTTGACGCACCAGTGGATGCCGTAGATGCGGTACACGTACGACCGGCCCGGTGGACCGAACATGGCCCGGTTGCGCGCGGTCTCGCCCCGGTGGGCGTGGCAGGCCGGGTCGTCGTCGGCGAGGTACGCTTCGACCTCGACGATGCGCCCGGCCATGGTGCCCTCGGGCGTGACACGGACCAGCAGGCTGTCCAGCAGCGCCGGCGCGAGTTCGAGCGTCGGGCCGGCCAGCTCCTCGGGCGTCCAGAGGACGGGAAGCGTCACTCCGCGGCCGCGGCCACCGGTTCCGGCACGCTGCGTCCGCTCTCCTTGGCGATCAAGCCGCCGGCCAGCAACATGTCGCCGTCGTAGATGCATGTCACCTGGCCCGGCGAAATGGCGTTCTGGGGCTCGAAGAAGCGGATGCGCACGCGGCCGCCAGGCAGCGGTTCGCAGACGGCTCGCGCCGGGGCGGACTTGTAGCGGATCTTCACGTCGGCCTCGAAGGCCTCCGCGGGCTCCGCGATCGAGACCCAGTTCACCGCGTCGGCGACCAGCACGGTGCCCAGCGTGGCCTCCTTGGGACCGACGACCACCCGGTGGGTCTCCGGCTCGATTCGGATGACGTAAAGCGGCTCCGGGTGGGCGATGCCGAGTCCGCGGCGCTGGCCGACCGTGTAGTTGACGATGCCCAGGTGGCGGCCCAGCTCGCGGCCGTCCAGGTCCACGATGGCGCCGGGCTGGATCTGGTCGCCCAGCTGCTCGCGCAGGAAGCCTTGCGGATCCTCGCTGAAGCACAGGTCCTGGCTCTCGGGCTTGTCGGCGACCACGAAGCCCAGCTCGCGCGCGATCTCTCGCACCTCGGGCTTGTGGAGCTCGCCCACCGGGAAGACGCAATGCGCGAGCTGATCCTGGCTCAGGTTGTACAGCATGTAGGTCTGATCCTTATTGGGATCCACGGCCTTGAGCAGCTGCCAGCGGCCGGTGGCCTCGTCCTGGCGCACGCGGGCGTAGTGGCCCGTCGCCACGCGCTCGCAGCCGAACTTGTCGCGCGCCATGGCGAAGAGCTCGAGGAACTTGAAGTCGCTGTTGCAGATGGCGCAGGGGTTGGGCGTCAGGCCGTTCATATACGAAGAGGTGAAGTTATCCACCACCTTGCGCTTGAACTCCTCCACGAAGTCGAACTTGTGGAAGGGCACGCCCACCTGCTTCGCCACCTCGCCGGCGTCGCGCATGGCCTCGTTGTTGCAGCAGCGCGAATTGGGCCAAATCACCATGGAAATGCCCACGCCCTCGTGACCGGCTGCGGTCAAAAGGTGCGCCGCGACGCTGCTGTCGACGCCGCCGCTCATGGCGATGGCAATGCGCTCTGGCATGGGGGTCCCTCCATGGGTTGAAACGGGCTGGAACCCACATTCTACAATCTTTGCCGCCCCGCGGCAACGAGGGGAGCGACGTGGCGGCATTTTCGGGTTATGATCCAGCCCATGCGCCTGCCCGCCATTACGCTTGCGATGCTGCTCGCCTTCGCCCTCCCGGCGGAGGCCCACGTCGTCTACTTCAAGGACGGTACGTCCATCCGCGGGACCGTCACGGTGACCGCAGCCAACCTCTCCGTGAAGGGCGGCGGCACGGAGCTGACCTTCCCGCTGGACAGCGTGCGCGCCGTTTCGTTCTCCGACGAGCCGATCGCCTACGAGCAGCGCCGGCTGGAAGACAGCAAGTTCCTCAACAATGACGTGGTGTTGTGGACGGCGATCGGCGTGAACGTGGTCGCCATGGCCGCCTTGCTGGTGACCGTCTTCAAGCCCTAGGAGGTCCGGGATGCGTCTCTTGCTCGCCACCGTCCTGGCCTTCACGCTGCTGGCTGCGCCTGCCCAGGCCGCCCAGGTGGTCCTGAAGGATGGTCGCGTCTTGACCGGGGCCGTCAAAGTCGAAGGCGCCGGCCTGGTCCTGACCGGTCCGGATGGCAAGACGCAGCTGGTGGCGTTTGGCCTGGTGCAGGGGATCTCGCTGGATGACCAGCCCGTGGCGCCGGAGCCACGCCCCGCCGCCGCCAGCAAGTTGTTCGACAACGACTGGCTGGTGTGGACGGCGATCGGCGCGAACGTGGCCACGATGGTGGTCGGCGGCATCATGTTGTACCGGGCAGCGACTGCCAAGTAGCCCAGTCGGGGCCAGTGCTCCAACGAACGCCCCTGTCGTCGACGCGAACGAGCACGGCGCCGTGCTCGTCCGTGCGCAGGACCTGGGCGCCGGTCGCCGCCAGCCGCTCGACGACCTCGGGGCTGGGGTGGCCGAAGCGGTTCCCGGTACCGACCGAGATGACGGCGAGGCGCGGGTGTACGGCGTCCAAAAGCGCCGGGGTGCTGCTGGTCTTGCTGCCGTGGTGGCCCACCTTCAAGACGTCGGCGCGCATGTCGGGGGCGCCCGCCAGCAGGGCCGCTTCCCCCGCGGCCTCCGTGTCACCCATCAGCAAGACGCGGAACCCGCCATAGGTGAGCCGCGCGACAATCGATCCGTCGTTGGTGGTGGCCTCCGGGCGGCAGCGCGACAGCGCCTCGACCTTGACGCCGCCGGCCTGCCAGGCCAGGCCGGCATGGACGACCTCCCAGGGCACGGCGTTTGCCAGCCAGGCGCCCAACAAGTCCTGGTAGGGCTTGGCGTGGTCCCACTGGCCGGGGTCCCAGGCCGCGCCGATCGGCACGGCATGGGCCAGGGCCGGGAAGCCGCCGACGTGGTCCAGGTGGGCATGGCTGGCGATCGCCAGGTCCAGGTGCCGGCACCCCTGGCGCCGTAAGTAGGGGATGATCGTGCGCGTGCCCGCGTCATCGTCATCGTGTGCCGGCCCGGCATCGACCACGATCCAATGGTCGCCGGGGGCATGGACGATCAGCGCATCGCCTTGCCCAACCGAAAGGAAGGCAAGGTCCAGGTGCGCCGGCTCCAAGGCAGGCAACACCCAGATCCCCGCGGCCGACGTCAGCGCCCCGCTCAGCACCCACGGGCGCTTCCGGCCGGCCCAGAGGGCCAGGTAGATCAGCGCCACGACAGAGCAAGGGAAGGCCGCCACGGTGAAGGCGCCCCAGGGGATCGCCGCCAACAGCCACACGGCGCCTTCCAGGGTGGCAAGGGCCAGGTTGGTGATCGGCGCGACGACGGCGGCCAGCGGCGCCCAGAGCGCGCCCAGCACGGCCACGGCCAGCCCCCAGGGCGTCAAGGCCAGCACCAGGGGCTCCGCCACCAGGTTGGCGGGCAGGGCGAGCAGCGAGCCTTGCTGGAAGACATACAGCTGCCAGGGCGTTACCCACAGGTTGGCGGCGAACGAGATCGTCAGCGAGGTCCGGATCCAGCCTGTGGGGGGCTTGCCGGCATCTGCGAGCCGACACAGGGCGTAGGTGGCGAGGAAGCTGAACTGGAAGCCGAGATCCAGCAGGGCGCCGGGGTCCGCGAGCAGCATCAACCCGGCCGCCACCCAGAGGGCGGCGTAGGGTACGGTCTGGCGCTCGAAGGCCAGCGCGCCCAGGACGACGGCGCCCATCCAGGTGGCCCGCACCATGCTAGCCGGCGCCCCGGTCAGAGCCAGGTAGATCAGCAGCAACGGCAGCGTCAAACCGGCCGACCAGGGCGGCGTGAGACCCAGCCGCAATGCCCCGGCATAACCCAGACCCGTCAGCAGCCCGACCTGGGCGCCGCTGGCCGCCAGCAAATGCGACAGCCCGATCGAGCGGAAGCGCTCGGCCAGCTCCGGGTCGACCGGGGAGGCCCCCGTGCCGAGGGTCAGGCTGCCCAGCAGGGCCGCCCGGTCGGGCGACAGACCCGCGCCCAGGCCACGCACCAGCGCCATGCGCAGGTGATCGACGGCGCGCGCCACCGCCCACCCGGGCGCAGGGCCCAGCTGGCGCGCTTCCTCTGCCCGGAAGCGGGCGAACACCCCTTGGCGTGCCAGGCGCGCCGCCTGGTCGGGCTCACCCGGGTTCTGCGGCCCTTGGGGCAACGAGAGCCTCCCGGCCAGCTCCCAGCGGGATCCCACCCAGGGCCTGTCAGGCGAAGGGAACACGCCATCCACCGTGCCGACGGCGGTGCCGGCGATTGCCAAGCGCGCGCGCCAGCCGTCGCGGACCCGGGCCGGTGGGGTTGCTACCACGGCCTCCAGGCGGACGAAGCGCCGCGGCGCGAGCCGCGACACGTCGTTGGGGCCGGGTACGGGCAGGCACGCACGCATCCAGCACGCGCCCGGCAGGACCAGCGCGCAGCCAACGGCAAGGGGCAACAGGCGCGCCCGCCACGCCACCAGCGGACCGAGCACCGCGGGCGGCAGCCACCAGGGCGCAAGCCAGGTCGAGAGCCCGATGCCCAGGGCCCACCCACAGACGATGGCGGCCAGCATGGCGGGTCAATCCACCACCAGCAGAGGCCGGATGCGGTCCAGCCGCTTCTTACCAAAGCCCCGCACCTCGCGCAGGTCATCGACCGAGTGGAACCGCCCGAGCCTGACTTTCAATTTCAAGATCGAGGACGCCAGGCCGGGGCCGACGCCGGGCAGCGTTTCGAGCTCGGTCTCGTTGGCGCTGTTCAAGTGGACCAGGTGGCCGCCGCCACTGGACTTCCCATGGTGCACCGAGACCCGCCGGGGCTTGGCGGCCACGGAGCCAAGCGGCGTGGTCTCGCCCTTGGTCGGCACGTGGCATTCGTCGCCATCGGCCAGCACTCTCGTCAGGTTTAGCGCCAGCAGGGACGCATCCTTGCGGGGCCCGCCGGCCCCTGCAACGGCTTCTGCCGCGCGGGCCCCGACCAGTAGCGTCAGCGTGCCGGGGTGCTTGACCGCGCCGGAGACCTGGACGTGGATGTGGGTCTCCTGGATGGAGGGGGCGCCGCAGAAGGCGCCGAGGAGGGCAAGTGCGAGGATGGACATGGGCGGATCTCCTTTCGTTACTTCCCATCGATATCACGGCACTCCGCTAGCCGGAAACCCTCCAGGCGCCGAAGATCCCCGCTGACAGGAAGCGAACGGATGGGGGTACAAGGAAGGTCCTATGCTTGCTTTGCCCCCTGCCCTGCACCCCCGCACCGCCGAGCAGGTGCAGACCTGGGCCGCCGACCCTTCCGTGGTCGGCGTGGTTTGGGTAGGCTCGCGCAGCCGCGGCTACGGCGATTCCTACTCCGACGACGACCTGGAGGTTTACCTGGCGCCGGAGGCGTTCGCGCGGGTTGATCCGCTCGACAGCTATGTGATGGAGCCCGCGCCCGAGGCCGACCCGCCGCGCCTGATCTTCGACGCCCAGCTGACCAGCCTCGCCAAGTTGCACGCCAAGCATGGGACGGCGCGGGACCTCGACCACTGGCCATACGAGCGCGCCCAGCTGCTTTTCGACCGCACCGGCGCCCTGGGGCCCGCGCTGCTGCACGCCGCCACCATGGATCCCGGGTTCCGCCGCGCCCGCATCCAGCACGGGGCCCTGGACCTGGCGTTGGCGATCGGTCGTGCCAAGAAGACCTACCTGCGCGGGTTTCGTGCCGGGACGAGCCTCCTTGTCGGCCGGGGCGCCAAGGCGCTTGCACGCGTGGTCTTCGCGCTCGAGGACCGGTGGGTTCCCTTGGACCACTGGTTAGAGCCGGAACTTCGTACGTTGCGGGACCCGGACACGATCGCCCCGCTCCTGGTCGAAGCCGTTGCCAACGGGCGCTACGAGCCCTTGGTCGAAGCGCTGGAGCGGCTCGAGCCCAGGTTGGCGAGCGATGGGTTCCCGGCTGGTCCTGGCCGGGCGCGGTTCTTTTCGGAGTTGATGCACCCGGATCGGGCGCGGGAACGCGCGATCCACGGGCTCGACTGAGGGCATGCTATCTTCAACCAGGCCTCCCGCGTAATGGCGTGGGCTTGAAAGGAGCGTTCCCTTGGAGAAGCTAGTCCGTGGCGTCAAAGCCTTCCAGGACGAGGAGTTCACGGAGTACCGCGGGCTCTTCCAACAGCTGGCCCTGGTCCAGACCCCCGAAACGCTGTTCATCACCTGCTCGGACTCGCGCATCGATCCGTCCTTGATCACGCACTCCAAGCCGGGCGACCTCTTCATCATGCGCAACGCCGGCAACATCGTGCCGCCGTACGGCACGTCGGGTGAAGGCGAAGGCGCGACCATCGAGTACGCGGTCGCGGCCTTGGGCGTGAAGGACATCGTGATTTGCGGGCACTCGCGCTGCGGCGCGATGGGCGGCCTGCTTCACCCGGAGCACTTGAAATCGTTGCCCGCCGTGCGCGCCTGGCTGGGACACGCTGAAAGCACGCGCCGGATCATCCAGAAGCATTACAGCGACCTGACGCCCGAGCAAATGCTCACCGCCTGCGTGGAAGAGAACGTATTGGTCCAGCTAAACCACCTGCGCACCCACCCGGAAGTGGCCGCACGCCTAGTTACAGGCGAGATTCGGATCCATGGCTGGCTCTACGAGATCGAAAGCGGCGAGGTGTACGCCTACGAACCAAAGGAGGCCCAGTTCGTGCCATTGGCTGACGCGACGCTGGATCCACTGGTCGATCGGGCGCGGCAACGCCGAGCCCCGCGCCACGGCGGAACGGAACCTCTAAAGTAGATTGTCGAGCGCCTCGAGCACGTGCTGCTTGATGCGCGTCCAGAGCGAATCGGCCTTCAGGTCGGCCTGGGTGACAGGCACCGCGGCGGCCCAGTCGGGGTCGACGACCTCGTCCAGGAAGTTGCGGGCCGTGGCGTTGTCCGCGATCACGGTGTTCAGCTCGTGGTTGCTGTGGAAGGTGCGGTAATCGCCGTTGGCGGAGCCGATCGAGACCACCTTCTTGTCGACGATCAGGCCCTTGAAGTGGCTGAAGCGCTCGACGGCCTTGCCGTCGACGACGCCGCCCGCGAACATGCGGACCTCGATGCCCTCCTTCATCAGCTGGCGCGCCGATTCCTTGTTCAGCAGCTGGTAGATGCTGCCTTCGGCCGTGACTTCCTTGTTGGCCGGCAGGATGACCTTCACAACCAACTTGGGGTTCTTGCGCTTGGCATCGCGCAGCGCGGCGACCAGCTTATCGTCCGACAGGTAGGGGTACATCACGACGATTTCGCTCTCCGCGTTGGCGATCAGGTCCAGGTGGGCCTTCGCCAGCGAGCGGACGCCGGTGTGGGGGTTGGTGATGAAGCTCTCGACACGGGCACGGCCGGTGGCCGACGCCTCGATCACGGGCTTCACGGCGGGCTCCTTGCCGCCGGCGCGCTTCCAGTTGTCGAAGAACTGGTCCAGGATGCGGCCCGTCTCGTCGCCTTCAACGGTGTAGAGCAAGTCGTGCCAGGAGTTCTGGTGGCCGCCCTTGGGATCGTTGAACTCGGGCTTGAGATATTCGTCCCCGATGTTGCGGCCGCCGGTCATGAACTGGCGCCCGTCCTGGATGTAGAGCTTGCGGTGGGTGATCGGGATCAGGTGTCCCTCGTCCATGTAGCCCCGTGCGAACTCGATGACCTCGACGCCGCCGGCGCGCAACTTGTCGACGATCAGCGGGTCGCCGGTGCCGCCGGTGCCCTGGCGCAGGCCGAACCAGTCGATCAGGACCTTGGCGTCATAGGTCTCGCCGTTGGCCTTGGCCTTCGCCACGCGGTCGGCCAGGGCCTGGATCACCTCGTTGCCGGCGGCGTCGTTGTGCCAGATGAAGGTCTCGATGTAGAAGCTGTTCTTCGAGTCCTTGATGGATTGGATCAGCGCCTCTTGCGACGACTCCGGCGACACATGCAGCGTCACCTTGTTGCGCAGCGTGGGCGACTTCATCACGGCGCGCTCGGCCTTGCTGGGCAGCGTGTCCGCGGCCTTGGCGGTGCGCTCGATGACGTCACGCGCCACGACCTGCTTGCCGGCGGTCTTCACCGATTTCTCGGCGAGCTCCTTGCCGAGCACGGTGCGGCGGTTGCTGATGGCGTTCTTGGTCAGGCGTTCGATACTGGATTCGAGCATTGTTCCTCCACTGTTAGCCAAGTTGTCGGCCCCAGGCCGTTCGAGGCTTCTTAAAACAAGGTAAACCCGCTGGTAATGGAGGTTTAAGAGAGTGCGCGACGTAGACAACGGGCCGCTCCCGGCGCATAATGCCTGCCCCACAAACGAGGGAGGTGCTCCATGGCAAACTTCCGCACGCTCGACGTGGCGGGCCACGAACCGGTCCGCATCTTTGCCGACGAAACGATCTTCAACGGCCTCGAGTCCGCCGTCTTCACCCAGGCCCGCAACACGGCCTGCACGTGCGGGGTCGAGCACGTCGCCATATTGCCGGATGCGCACCAAGGCTATGGCGCCCCGATCGGCTCCGTGGTGGTGTCTTCCGACCGCGTGATCCCCGGCCCGGTCGGCTTCGACATCGGCTGCGGCATGGCGTTGTACCTGACGGACGTGCAGGCGGAGGCGCTGCGAGACCGTAACCTGCGTCGCGGCGTGATCGCGGCGATCGACCGTGGCATCGCGATGGGCGAAGGCAAGCAGGCGATCCATGGCGTGAAGCTGACGGACGAGCTGATCGAGAAGGTGCTGAACAAGGGCGCCCACGCCCTCGCGGAGCAACGCATCGTGCCCCAAGAATGGGTGCAGCGCTGCGAGCGGGCGGTCCACGAGATCCCGCCGGCGCCGGACGGCAAGCCCACCCCGTTCAAGCTTAGCGAGGTGCCCGCCCGCGCCCGGCGTGGGTTCCAGCAACTGGGCACGCTGGGCGGCGGCAACCACTTCATCGAGTTACAGGAGATCGTGCTGCCCAAGGACGAGACGTTGCGCCACCTGGCCCAGAAATGGGGCATGTTCGACGGGCAGCTGGCGGTGATGGTCCATTCCGGCTCGCGTGGCTTCGGGCATGGCCTGGGCGAATGGGCCTTCGCGGAGTTCAAGGCCTACAACGACCAGCACGGCGAGCCGTACCTGGACCGCGAGCTGGTGCATGCGCCGGTGGCCTCGCCGCTGGCCCGGCAGTACATGCGCTACGTGGCCGCCGGGGCCAACTTCGCCCTGGCCAACCGCTTGCTGATGGCCAAGGTGGTGAAGAAGTCGGTGGAGGACGTGCTGCCGCACGCCAAGGTCTCGCTGCTCTATGAAATCAGCCACAACCTGGCCCAGTGGGAGCCGGACGCGCAGGGCAACTTGAAGCTGATTCACCGCAAAGGCACCACGCGCGCCTTCCCGGCCCACCACCCGTTCCTGGCGGGCACGATGTGGGCCGAAACGGGCCACCCGGTAATCACGCCGGGCTCGATGGGCACCTACTCCGCCATCCAGGTCGGCCTGGAGGGCGCGGCCGCCTCGTTTTACTCGATCAACCACGGGGCCGGGCGCCGCATGTCCCGCGCGGCGGCCAAGCGCACGCTGGACCAGGGCAAGGTCGATGCGGAGCTCGAGGCCATGGACGTGCTGGTGAACCAGCGGCATGCGCCGCTGGACGAGGCGCCCGCGGTCTACAAGGACATGGACGAGGTGCTGGGTGCGGTGGCACACTGTGGCCTGGCCGCGGTCGTGGCCAAGTGCTACCCGATCGGTTCCATGAAGGGCCATGACGAGCCGCGCGGCTCGCATGCGAAAGGCAAGAGGAAGTGAGCGACCTCGATACGTTCTTGCTGGGGTTGGTGGAAGATGCCGCCATGCCGCTGCCGGGGGTTCGGCGCAAGCGCATGTTCGGCTGCGACACGCTCTTCGCGGAGGACACGATCTTCGCCTTGATCTGGAAGGAAGGCCGGATCGGCCTGAAGTTCCCGGACCCGGCCGTCGCCGCGGAGGCCATGGCCCTGCCCGGATCGGCGCCCTGGAAGGCCGGGGAGAAGGTCATGGGCGGCTGGGTGATGGTGCCGGAGAGCTTCCACGACGATCCCGAGACGCTCGCGCGCTGGGTGCAACGGTCGCACGCCTTGGCGCTCGCCGCGCCCCCCAAGCCAAAGAAGAAGGCCCACAAGAAGTAGCTCGCCTGCTGGGTATGATGCGCGTGGCACGCGCCTTCTAGCGAGGTAGCCGGCATGGATTTGTCGCAGTACAGCATCGAGCATTTCACCACCGACCAGGTCGACCTGGCGCGCTTCAGCCGCATGGCGCACCGCATCTACCCGGTCCTGCCCGATTGGCTGCATCAGGACACGTCCATCTACGCGCTCTACTTCATCCTGGCGGGCATCCTGGTGGTCACGCTCATCTGCTACTACACCACGCTGGAGACCGTGGTCTTCCAGCGTAGCCGTGCGTCCTTCTCGAGCTTGGGCAAGGCCGGCTTGTTGTTCTGGGACCTTGTCTTCACCTACTTGTCCTACCAGATCCTCACTGCCTAATTGCCTCTCGCCCTGCTGTATCCCGCGCTGGCGTTCCTGCTGGCGATCGCCCTCGTGTTCGGTGCCGCCGGCCTGGCCCTTTGGCGCTACAGGCGCACCCGCACGTTCACGCGGTGGGGCCGCGTGGCCGTCACGCTAGCCGCCGTGGGGCTGGCTTGCCTCGCCGAGGGCACCTGGGTCGAGCCGAACTGGCCCGAAGTCACGCACACGACCCTGGTGACCCCGCACCTTCCGCCCAAGGGCCACGTCCGGATCGTCCAGCTCTCGGACCTGCACTCGGAGGCCGAGCCCCGCCTCGAGCCCCTGCTGCCCGCCCTGGTGGCCGCGCAGCACCCCGACCTGATCGCGTTCACCGGCGATGCCGCCAACGACGCCACGGGCCGGCCCACCTTCCGGCACCTGATGGCGGCGCTGGCCAAGGTCGCGCCCACCTTCGCGGTGAAGGGCAACTGGGATGTCGAGGCGCCCAGCGAGGAGCTCTTCGGCGCCACGGGCGTGGTCGAGCTGGTGGGCCGTCCCGTGACGCTGACGATCCATGGCGCCCCCGTTACGCTCAACGGTTCGCCGTTCACGTTCGGCGCCGGCGCCGCGAGGGCGCTCGAGGCCATGCCTGGCCAGGGCCTGCGGGTGTTCCTCTACCACACGCCCGACGAGATCGACCTGGCGCCCGGGTTGGCAGACGTTTACCTCGCGGGACACACCCACGGCGGCCAGGTGCGCCTGCCGTTTTACGGCGCGGTCGTGACGATGAGCGTGTTCGGCAAGCAATACGAGGCCGGGCCCTATGAGGTCGGCGGCACCCGCCTCTACGTGAACCGTGGGATCGGGATGGAGGGCCACTTCCCGCTGAAAGCCAGGTTCCTGTGCCGGCCGGAGGTCGCGGTGATCGACCTGGTCGCTTCTTAAAGGTTCGGGCGCCCGCCTGCGGCGTAGCCCGTCAGCTCCACGTAACCGTCGCCCGTGACGGGCTTGCCGGCGTGGGTGCCGGCCACCTTGGAGCTGCCTTCCCAATAGGTGGCCGCCGTGGGGCCGCCCGTCGCCAGCTCCTGGTCCTGGACGGTAGGGGTGACCGTCAGGTCCAGCTGCTCTTGCGGCACCTTCACGCGCCAGCCGCTGGGGTAGGCGCCCTTCGAGCGCGGGCTGGTCCAGGTGCTCGTGCCGTCGGCGCTCCAGGTGCCCAACGGCAGATCCACCCAGCTGCCGTCCGGCCGCACGTAGGTGCCGCTGCTCTTCGGCTCCACCTGGCCGTTCGCCAGCCGCAGCCGGTAGAGCATCAGCTCCGCGCCGTCGGAGAGCTGCAGGGAGAACCAGTCCCAGCCAACCTGCTCCTTGGTGAGCTGGTTCGAGCTGATCTCGTGGTCCATCCAGCTGGTGCCGTGCACCGGCAGGCGCTCGCGACCGAGCGTCAGGATGCCGGACGTCTCCAGGCGCGTGAGCGAATAGTAATGCGAGGCACAGCCATCGCAGTCGGCCTTCTGGCTGACGCCGTCGTGGCCATGGATCACCGGCGGCTTCAACGACTTCAGCACCAGGTCGATGGCCAAATCGCCTTCACGGGCGCGCAGGTGGTGGCGGCCGTCCGGCAGTTCGCGGGCTCGCCAGGTCCCGTTGTGGACGTCGAAATGTTCAGGGTTGGCATCCGCCAGCCCAAGGCCCGGGCGGTTCAGGCGGTCGAAGAAGCTGAACCGTTGTTGGTGCTCGTCGGTCACGGCGAAGTGGGCCAGGTAGAGGTCGCCGAAGCGCCACCGCGAAGGCCCCAAGGGCGCGCGCGTCATGCCGAAGCGGAAGAACGTCAGCTCGAAGCCAAACGTACGCCCCTTGGGCTCCGCCAGGTGGCCCGTGTAATACCACCACTCCGTCTTGTAGCCCGGGTGGCTGGCATGGTCGCGCGGGAACTGGAAGTGGAAGCCGGGCAGGGCCTGCGTGAAGGTGGAGGCCGCTGCCAGGGCCAACAGCCTATTCACGGCGCAAGCCCTCCGCCACGGGCAGGCGCGCGGCCACGCCGGCCGGATACAGGCCAGCCAGCAGCGCGGCGGCCATCAGGCTCAGCAAGGCGCCGCCGATGAAGCCCCAGGGCGGATGCCAGTCAACGCTCCAGCCGAAGCTCTGCTTGTTGATCACCTCGATCAGGATCGCCGAGAGCAGGCCCCCGCAAAGCAGCCCCACCAGCGCGCCCGTCAGCCCCAGCAACCCGGATTCGGCCAGCACGAGGTGCCGCACCTGCCGGGTGGTCAGGCCGACGTACCGCATCACGCTGAGCTCGCGCTGGCGCTCGAGCACCAGGGCGAAGAGCGTGCTGACCACGCCCAGCAGGGAAACGGCGATCGCGATGACGTGGAGCGCATAGGTAATGGCGAAGGTGTTGTCGAAGACCCGCAGCACCTCGTCGCGCAGCTCGCCGCTGGCTTCCAGGCGGATCGGGCGAGCGCCCACGACTTTCTGGATTTCCCCGCGCACGACGCCCAGGTCGGCGCCGGGCGCGGCGTAGACGGCCACGTCCGTGATGGCGGGGTCATCCCAGAGACGGGCGTAAGTGCCGCGGTCCATCAGCACGTAGCCCTGGTCGGAGGAGTAGTCGAGGAAGGTGCCCTCGACGGTGAACGGCAGGATCCCGTGCGGCGTCGGCAGGCGCATGGTGTCGCCGACATGCACGCCGTGCTTGATGGTCAGCACGTCCGAGGCCAGCACGGCCTGGCGGCCGATCAGCTTGCGGTAGAGCGCATGCACGTCGCCTGGCGAGCGCAAGACCAGCGAGCCATGGTCTGCCAGCACGTCCGCGTCGCCACCGCCCAGGCGGATCGTGACGCCGTCGAAGGTCACGAACTGGTTGCGGAAGGACTCCACGGCGGCCACCCCCGGGAGCTTGCGGATGGCCTCCGGGATGGCCGGGTCCAGCGTGAGCCCGCGGCGCATGCCTTCGGCGCCCATTGGCTTGAGGTAGAAGCTGGCGGGCAGCGTATTGCCCACCCAGACCTTCACGGTCTCGCGGAACGAGCCCACCATGGTGGCGACGCCGATGGTCATGGCCATGCCCACCATCACCGCGGCCACGGCGCCGCCGTTGCGGCCGACCGCGCGGCGGAAGTTCCGCAACGCGAGGGGCCAAATCGGACCCGGGGCCGGCAAGGGCCGCAAGGCGATGGCGACGGCCGCGACGGCGATGGGCGCCAGCAACGTGCAGCCCATCAACACCAGGGTGGCGGCCACGTAGCCCCAGACCGGCAGGCCGCCTACCACCGGGCCATGCGACGCCGGGAAGGCCAACGCCAACAAGGCCAGGCCGATGGCCGCCAGGCCGACCATGTAGCCCCCCTGGCGCGCCTCCCAGCTGCCGGCGCGCATCGCCAGGGCGGGTGGCGTGCTGGCCGCGTCCAGGGCGGGGGCGATCGCCGCCGCGATCGACAGGCCCACCCCGACCGCCACCCCCATGAGGAAGGCCTCCGGGGTCCAGACCACGTCGTTGACCGGCGCGGCGAGGTACAGCGCGTTGACCGTACGCCCGACGGCCTTGACCGCGAACCCGGCCATGAACGCGCCCAACAGGCTGCCGATCACGGACCCAACCAGGCCGATCGCGCCCGCTTCCATGGCGAACAACGAGAAGACCTGCGCCCGCGTCACGCCCAACGCGCGCAGGGTGGCCACCTCGCGCCGGCGCTGGACCACGGAGATCGAGACGGCGTTGTAGATCAGGTACGCGCCGACGATCAAGGCGACGAAGGACAGCGCCATCATGTTGGTGCGGAAAGCCGTCAGCATGCGTGCAGCCTGGCGGTTGCTTTCCTCGGGCTCCAGCAGGTCTTCGCCGGGCTTCAACAACGGCTTGGCGAGGGCCGCGACGCGCGCGAGATCCTGCCCCGCATGCGGCACCACGTCGATGTGGTCGAGCCGGCCAACCCGGCCAAGCAACTCCTGGGCCAGCGCCACGTCGGTGAAGGCCACCATGGGGTCGAGCGTCCGGGCGCTGCCCGTGGTGGGCAAGATCCCCGCCACGTGCGTCTCCACGCGCCGGTCGTTGATCCAGAGCGGCAGCACGTCGTTGGCCTTCAGCCCCAGCTTGGCGGCCGCGGCGGCCGTGATGAACAGGCCTTCCACGCTGGGTTGGGCCCCCGCAGCGCCGTTGGCGTACTCGCGGAAGGCGCGCCGCGAAAGCAGGTCCACCCCCAGCAGCCGGAAGCCCGTCTCCTCGTGCCCGGCCAGCACGGCCACGCCCTCCACGACGGGCTCTAGATCGGCGTAGTCCGTGAGGGGCGCCAGGCGCATTAGAAGGGTTTCGTCCAGCATGCCGCTTCCCGCCGCGATTTGCAGGCGCGCGTCGCCGGCCACCGCCCGCACGGAGCGCTCGAACGCGGCGATCGCTGACCCGTTCGCGAGCTGCACGGCCACGGCGACGGCCACGCCCAGGGCCACGCCAAGCAGCGTCAGGCACGCGCGCAGTCGATGTTTCAAGATGTGGCGACCCACCAAGGCCAGGAACAGCAGCCAGGCGTTACGCATCCGCCACGATCCGGCCGTCGCGCAGGCGCACCACGCGGTCGCAGATGGCGGCGGCTTCCGGCGAATGCGTGGCCATCAAGATCGTCTGGTTGCGTTCAACGCGGATGCGCGCGAGGAGTTCCAGGATCGCCTGACCCGTCGCCGAGTCCAGGTTGCCGGTGGGCTCGTCCGCCAACACGAGGGCCGGGGCGTGGATCACGGCGCGGGCGATCGCCGCGCGCTGCATCTGCCCGCCCGACACCTGGTGGGGGTACCGGTCGGCCTGATCCGTCAGCCCCAACTCCGCGAGCAGGGCGCCGGCGCGCTCTCCGTGGACCTTCGCCGACACCCCGGCAAGGGCCAGCGGCAGGGCGGCGTTCTCCCGCAGCGTCAGCGTGGGCAGTAGGTTGAAAAACTGGAAGACGTAACCGACGTGGGTGCGCCGCAGCAGCGTCAAGGCGTCGTCATCGAGCCGGGTCGCGTCGCGCCCCGCGATCACCACGCGGCCGCCGCTGGGCCGG
>JAQBPE010000105.1 GCA_028287685.1 Cyanobacteria bacterium RYN_339
CCACCAGCGGCCCCAGACACCGGTCTACAAGGTCCAACACATCCAGAAGGTGGCCCAGGCGATCCAGGCCGGCGTGCCCGTGCAAGGCGTGTATTGGTGGTCGCTGATCGACAACTTCGAGTGGCAGAACGGCTACCACGGCCGTTTCGGGCTGCTGGGGGTGGACTTCACCAAGCCGGACATGCCGCGCAGCTGGACCCCGGCCGCGGAGCACTATCGGCAAATCGCCCACGAAAACGCCCTGCCCGCACGCTGAAACGCGTGCGGGCAGGGCGGAGCCGGGTGAGGGGTTAACCCTGCTCGGGATTGCCCATGCCGCGGTCGCCGCCGGGGCCACCGTGGCCGCGCTCCTGGCCGAAGAGCGCCTTGCGCTGGGTCACGTCCAGGATCTCGACCGCCGCCACGAACAGCTCCGTGGGGAAGGCCGGGCGCGCGGGCTCGGCCAGGCCGGTGGTGTCGCCGGACTGCCAGAAGGCGATCATCGCCGCGTTGCGGTCGGCGGGGGCGCCGGCGGGCTTGCGGGCCGCCTCCAGCGCATCCACGGCGGCCTTCTGCTCGGCCGTCAGGTTGAGCGCCGCCAGGCGGTCTGCCGGCGCGCCCGAGGGCGCGGGGCGCGGGCTGCCCTTGGCGTCGGTCGGGCCGGCCTGCAGCTTGGCGACGATCTTGGCGCGCTGGTCGTCCGTCAGGATGGCGCGGACTTCCGTCAGCATGGCCGTGCGGTCGACCTTGGGCGCGGCCGGACGGTTGGCTTCCATCGCGGCGATCGCCGCGCGCAGCGTGGCATCGTCGACCTTATCCGCCGTTACCGCCGCCTTCAGCGCGGCGCCCGGGTCGCCGGACGGCTTGGCCGCCGGAGCGGATGGTTTGTACTTGTCCATCACGGCCTTCAGCGCGGTCTGCTGGTCGGCGGTCAGGGCCAGGTCGGCCACGTCGACGCCGGGGAGGCCGAAGCCACCCTTGCCGCCGCCCTTGCCGTGGTCGCCACCGCGGCCGGCGTGTTGGCCGTTAGGGTCGGCGGCGGCGCCGCCCGCGAAGTTGGTCTGTGCGGCCAGCAGGCCGGTGGTGCTGCCACAGCCGGGCAGGATCATCGCGATCGCCGCGTAGGTGGCCCACTTGGTGATGGGAGAGATGGACATGGGGTTGCTCCTTTGCTGACGACCGCGGCTGGCGGCCGGTGACTTCTCGATGCCGTTAGATTACGAAACCCCCCCGCCAAGAAGTTGCCTCGTAGGTTAAGTGTTGGTAAAGGCCAAAGAAGGGCGCCCCCAGACGATTTCTCGTCCGGGGGCGCCTTGGGGAAGCCGATCTTGTTTAGAGTGTGTCCTCGGCGAGCCGGCGCTCGAGCAACTCCCGGCGCGTGACCGCGGCCTCGAAATACAGCTTCCCGTCTACCTTGTAGCCCTCGATGAAGCCCTTTACCTGATCCATGGTCACGTGGTTGTCGCGCATCTGGTTGCGGTCCAGCCACAGCTGGGTGTCCCCGCAGAAGGGGGCCAGGGGCACGCCGTCCGGGGTGCGGTCGAAGCGCGCGTTGAGATCGTTCAGGAACTTGCGCTTGAACAGGCGCACGCCGCCGGACAGCTCCGGCAACGGCGGCCCGCCGTGGTCGGCCGTCAGCGTCACCACCAGGTTCTCGCGGCCGACCTTCTTGACCAGCTGGTCCACCAGCAACTCGAACTGGTGGTCTTGTTCGCGCATGATCGCGCCGACCTCCTCGCTCTCCTGGCCGTAGTAGTGGCCGGCGATGTCGGTCGACTTCAGCGTCACATAGGCCAGATCGGGGATGTCGTCCTGGCCGAAGGGCTCGCGCTTGAAGACCTCCGCGAGGTGCTGGCCTTCCCAGCGCGGCAGCGCCGGCGTGGAGATCAGGTCCCGCGCGGTCTTCATGTCGTGCTCCATCCACTTGCCATCCTTGCCGGTGAAGGCCTTGGCGGTGGCGAAGGGGGTGGTGTCGGCCACGTAGCCCGGGATCGCGTAGAAATCCTTGTTGGTGGTGAGCTTGCCCGTGTCCTGGTCCAGCCAGTAAATCGGCGCCTTCTTGTTGCCCTTGAAGAAGCTGCCGTGACCGCCCATGCCCATCGCGGCGCGGTCCACCCAACAGTAGCTGAAGAGCAGCGCCTGGTTCTTGGTGTGGCGCAGCCAGAAGTCACCCAACGTGGGGCTCATCATGTAAAACGGCGCCGGCGGCACCAGCCCGGTGAACTCGTTGAAGTCCGTGCCGGCGCCCCCGTGCCAGATGGAGTTGGACGGGATGCCGTGGTCACGCGGGAAGGCGCCCGTGCCGATCGCGACGTGGCCCATGGCCGTCTCGAGGTCGAGGTGCGAGACGCGCGTATTGGCGAAGTAGGTACCTTCGCGCTTCAGGCGGTCGATGAAGGGGTGGTCCTTCGGGTGCAGCCGGTACATGGACTCGCCGGCCTGGTCGAAGACCATGGTGAAGATCATCTTGGGCTTGCGGTTGCCGCCCTTCAGGGCCTCTTCCAGCACCTGGCCGCGCGCGTCGGTGGGCAGGGGCGAGTTGATCAGCTTGGCGTAGGTGGGGACCAGGTCCTGTTGCTGCGTGCGGCGGCGCACGACCTGGTTGGGCTGGATGAAGCCGGGCCCCCACATGACCAGCGGGATGTCACGGTCGTAGGTCCAGGGGGCGCCGTGGGAGATGCCCACGCCGCTGAACCGCTGGATCTTGCCGTTGACCATGGTATGGCCCGCGCGCGGGTGCTTGGGGTCGGCACCGGTGATGAAGTTGTACTTCTTCGGCAGGAAGAACACGTCGCCGGAGCGGTCGGAGAGCGTGCGGCCGGCATCGGCCAGGAACTCCGCGCGCGTCTCCGCGCGCTCCGCATCGGAAGGGGCCGGCGCGTTCGCGTGCGCCGGGGGCGCGATCGCGAGGGCGGCGAAGAGGGCGACGAGGGGGATGGGGCGCATGGGCAGGGTCCTCGCGGTCAGGGCGGCGTGCCCATCCTCCCCCGCTTGCGACCGAGCGTCAAGCGCTGGGGCGGACCATGGCGGCCGGTCGGCCGGCCGCCAATTGCATGTATATCTGTTCGTAGCCTGCCACCATGCGCCCGGCGCCGAAGCGTTCTACGGCGCGGCGGCGGATGGCGGACGGATCCAGCGCCGCGACCCGCGGGACGGCCGCTGCCAGGGCATCCACGTCCTCCGCGATCCAGCCGGTGACGTGCGGCTCCACCACCTCCGGCACGGAGCCGCGCGGCGTCGCCAGCACGGGCGTGCCCGCGGCCATAGCCTCCGCCATGACCAAACCGAAGGGCTCCGGCCAGGTGACGGGGTGGACCAACGCCACCGCCCCGGCCAGCCAGGCCGCCTTGGCCGCGCCGCCGACCTCGCCCACGAAGCGCACCTGCTCGCCGTCCAGGTGCGGCTGCACCTCGCGCTCGAAGTAGGCCTGGTCGCAAGGATCCACCTTGGCCGCGATCACGAGGGGCAGCCCGGCCCGGCGCGCGACCTGGATGGCGAGGTGGGTGCCCTTCTCCGGCGAGATGCGGCCGAGGTTCAGCAAGTAACGGCCTTTCGGGGCAAGGTCGTAGGCGTCGGTGTCGATGCCGTTGTAGACCGTGGCCTGGTAGGCCAGCGACGGCCCGCCCACGCGCTGCGCGTCGCTGATGCTGACGAAGGGCAACCCGGCGCATTGGGCGAAGAAGGCTCGGTTGTGCTCGTTGAAGGCCCCATGCAAGGTGGTGAGCATGGGCGTGGGCGTCCCGCGCGCGCCCAGCAGGGGCAGGTAGCCGGCGTGGTTGTGGATCACGTCGAACTCCGCCGCGCGCTCCAGGCAGGCCAGCGCCTGCAAGGCCTCGTGCGGCTGGCACAGGTGGGCCGGCAACACCTGCTCGCGCAGCGCCCGCGGGACGATGGCGACCAACCGGGCCGAGGTGCGCGAGTCACCCGTGGCGAAGAGCGTGACGTCATGGCCCGCGGCCACCAGGCCTTCCACCAGCAGATAGACCACGGTCTCGATGCCGCCATAGGCGGGCGGCGGGACCCGCTCCCAGATCGGAGCCAACACGGCGATGCGCACGCCGTCAGCTCCTGCGGCCCGGGGTCGCGAGCAAGGCCTGGACCTCCGCGTCCTCGGTTTGGTCGAAGGCATAGTAATACTCCCCTACGGCCCGGAAGCCGGGCGGCGCCGCCAGCACCACCAACTCGTCCGCCTCGCGCTCGATCAGCTCCAGCGTGTCTGGTGCACCCACGGGGGCGGCCACCACCAGACGTGCGGGGCCGGCGGCGCGGACGTCCTGGATCGCCGCCAACATGGTCATGCCGGTGGCGATGCCGTCATCCACCAAGATGGCCGTGCGGCCGGCCAGGGCCGGGGGCGGGCGATCGCCCCGCAAGACCCGCTCGCGCCGCTGGGCCTCCTTGCGCGCGTGCTCCGTGGCGTCCTCCAGGTAGCCGGGCGGGATGAACAGCCGGCGCAGCGCCTCGTCGTGCAGGACGCGCGTGCCGGACGCCGTCACGGCGCCGATCGCGAGCTCCGCGTAGCCGGGCGCCCCGATCTTCCGCGCGACGACCACGTCCAACGGCGCGTCCAGCGCGTCGGCCACTTCGCGGGCCACCACCACGCCGCCACGCGGCAAGCCCAGCACGATCGGGCGGGCGCCGCGGTAGGCGCGCAGGCGGGTCGCCAGCATGCGGCCGGCTTCTTGGCGATCGGCAAACATCTCGGTCCCTCCACCCCCATCCTAGGGGGAGGCGGCCGGAGTTCCAAGAGGCGAGCTTATTCCGTGGCGACCTGTAGGGTGAACCAGAAGGTGCTGCCGCGCCCCGGGACGCTTTCCAGCCCGATCTCACCGCCATGGGCTTCCACCAGCGCCTTGGAGATGGACAGGCCCAGTCCGGCGCCGCCATGGGAGCGGGTGGTGGTGGGCTCCACCTGGTAGAACTTGTCGAACAGGCGCGCGACGTGCTCCGGGGCGATGCCGATGCCGGTATCCGCCACCGTGATGCGGATCTCGTCGTCTTCCACATCCAGCGAGACGGCCACGCGCCCGCCTTCCGGCGTGAACTTCAGGGCGTTGTTCACCAAGTTGATCAGCGCCTGGCCGATGCGCGGGTGGTCCGCGCAGACGACCAAGGGGGCGGCGGGCACCCAGCTCGAAAGCTCGATGCGCTTGGCGTGGGCTTGTGGGTGGAAGCTCGCGATGACCTCGCGAACCTTCATCGCCAGGTCCGCTTCGCGCGGCATCAGGCGGAAGGTGCCGGCCTCCAAGCGGGCGAAATCCAACAGGTCATCCACCAAGCCCTCCAGCCGGCGCGCGCCCGCCTGGATTTCGTGGACGAAGGCCAGCTGTTCCGGGTTCATATCCCCGGCGACGCCGTCTTCCAAGAACTCCGCGAAGCCCACGATCGAGCTCAGCGGCGTGCGCAGCTCGTGCGACACCAGCCCGAAGAAGTTGCTGCGCAGCTTGTCGAGCGCCTGCAGGCGCGTGTAGGCCTCTTCCAACTGACTGGAACGGCGCTCCAACTCGTTCTCCGCCTGCTTGCGGGCCGTGACGTCGTTCTGTACGCCCACGTAATGCGTCACGCGGCCGCGTTCGTCGCGCACGGGGGCGATGAACAGCTCGTTCCAGAACATGGAGCCGTCCTTGCGGTAGTTCCGCAGCTCCGCGTGCCCTTCGCGCTCCTCGCGCATGGCCTGCCGGATGGCGTCCAGCCCGACCTGGTCCTGGTCCGCCCCTTGCAGAAAGCGGCAGTTCTGGCCCAAGACCTCGTGCGTGCCATACCCCGTCATGCGCTCGAAGGCCCGGTTGACGTAGATGATCGGGTTGTCCGGTCCACGGCGGTCCGTGATCACGATGCCGTTGGCGCTGGCGGAGATCGCGCGGTCGCGCAGCCGCAGGCTGGCCTCCAGGTCCGTGACCTGTTCTGCCAGCTCCAGGGTCAATTGCAGGACCTGGGCATCCGCCTGTTCGGCCGTGCCTCCAAGGTGCTGCAAAGACTTGCCTTCACGGCGCCGATCGATTTGGGTCATAGCCTGCTTCTGGATGGGAACGGTGCTGCACCATAGTAACATATCGTGGCGGTGTTCAATCGGCTGGAATGCCCGCGACACGCGTCGTAGAGCCCTAAAATCGACTCTCTAACGAGCAAGCACACTAAGCATCAGACGGTAGCCTGATTGCTGTGTCGGGTTTGGCCCGGGAAGCGGGTTCCTCGCAGACAAGCGCTTCGAAAGGCAGGCTGAACCAGAAGGTGGATCCTCGGCCCGGATCGCCGAGCACGTCGATCCGCCCCCCGTGCGCTTCCACGGCACCCGCGCTGACGGCGACGTGCACGCGGCCATGGGCGGGCGTGAACTTGAGCGCGTTGCCCAGGAGGTTCAGCAGCACCTGGCCGATGCGCATGGTGTCCTATGCCGGCTTGGTCGATCTCAATGGCCTCGGAAATTTCGCTTGCCCCCTTCCCAAGTTGTTAAGAATAGGTTATATTTTTTCTCAGTTCCGTGAACGGCTAGTTGAAGGAGCCCCGATGCGCCGCACCCTGACCACCCTGCTTGCTGCCGTGATGCTGTCGGGCTGCGCCCACTCCGCCTCGGTGCCCGCGGCCCCCGTGCCGGGTGCCAACGCGACGGCAGCCGCCAAGGGCGGCGACGCGGCCACCCACGCCAAGGCCTTCGCGGCCCAGATGACCTCCCAGTTCACGGGCACGGTCCAGGTGAAGGGGTCGGTCGTGACGCTGAGCGCCAAGGACCAGGCGACCGTCACCTACGACTTCAAGGACACCCCGCGCACGGGTCAGGTGGCCGTGAGCACCGAAGGCTTCAGCACCACGGTTTCCGAGAAGAAGCTGTTGGAGGTTGCCGCCGGCAGCGCCCAGCACGACAAGGTGCTGCCCGCCCTGGTGGTCGCCATCGCCGTCCACGTCGCCATCGGTGGCGCCAAGGCGCTCGCCATCTACTGGCTGACGCACCGGGAGAACTTCAACAAGCAGGACGCCATCCGCGCGACCGTTGTGGGCATGGGCACCGCCCTGGTGGCCTTCCTGCCTTACGGCCAGTACATGGAGTGGCTGGTGCCCATCGCCGTGGACATCCTGATGCAGGTCAAGCTGGGCGACTTCAAGGAGATCGCGGCGATCGCCATGAAGCAAGTCGACAAGATCGTCGAAGTCATCAAGCGCATCCTGCACGCCCAGGAAACCGGCCAGGCCGCCCCCATCCCCGCGGCCGCCATCTAACCACCGGCCCGTCGGAGGGCTTCCTGTTCGCATAGACGCCGCCCTCCTTCGCATCGCCTGATGTTAGGGGGGCGGGATGTCATAAGTACATCTGCCTGGTTAGCTTTGGGTTATGCCCTCAGGCGTGAGGGTGGGAGCGCTTGCCGCGCCGGCCGAATTCCTGCTTGTCGACGCGCCCGTCATGGTTGGCGTCCATCTTCTTGAACAAGCGGTCGGCGGACTTCAACATCTTGGGCTTGGCGGCCAGCGAGGCCTGGAATTCATCCAGGGTCACGAACCCGTCATGGTTCAGGTCCACCTCCGCGAAGCTGGGCCCTGGCTTGAACCGCGCCGCCGCCTGTGCCGGGGCGGCGCTCAGCACGACGAGGGCCGCGAGCAAGAGGATCGGCAAGCGCATGGCGGGGCGTCCTTCCTGGGGGGGCGGGTCCCCTAGAAGAATTAACCCACTTGGGAAACTTTCGGCACCGGCGAACCGTAGTCTGGCTGCTATGACCCGTAGACTGCTGCTGATCGATGACGACACCCGCCTGGCCAGGCTGCTCCAGGACTTCCTGGGGGAGCACGGCTACGAGCTCGACCGCGCGGGCAGCGCCACGGAGGGAGTGGGCCTGTTGGCCCGCCGGCCGGAGTTGGTGCTGCTGGACGTGATGCTGCCGGGGCAGGACGGCTTCGGGCTGTGCGAGCGCCTGCGCGCCGCCGGGCATGGCATGCCGATCCTGATGATCAGCGGCCGCGGCGGCCACGAGGATCGCGTGCGCGGCCTCAAGCTGGGCGCGGACGACTACCTCTCCAAGCCCTTCAACCCGGAGGAGTTGCTCGCGCGCATCGAGGCCGTGTTGCGGCGCTCGCCCGTCGTGACGCGGCGCGACGACCGCCTGGACCGCGATCGCCGCGTGCTGGTGCTCGACGGCCGCGAATTAACCGTGACCCCCATGGAATACCGGCTGTTGGAGGTGCTGACGGCCGCCCCCGGCCGCGTCTTCACCCGCGACGAGCTGCTGAGCGCGCTCGACCTGGCCGGCGCGATGGAGAACTCCGATCGCGCCATCGACCTCCATGTCAGCCGACTGCGCGCCAAGGTGGAGCCGGACGCCCGCCGGCCACGGCACCTGATCACCGTGCGCGGCCAGGGGTACCGCTTCGAGTGGTGAGGCGCTCGCTGCTGCTCAGCGTCTACCTCTACGGCCTCACGGTGGCGGTGGTGGTGGGCGGGCTGGCCTTCCAAGGGCAACGCCTGCTGCTGGCACATGGCCACCGCGAGTTGATGCGGCAGTTCGGCCAGGACCAAGCCCTGATGGTGGGCGAGGTGCTGGAGGCCGGCATGCCCGGCCCCGGTCCCGACAAGGACCACCTGGAAGCCCTGGCGCGGGTGGCGCATGCCACCTTGACCTACGTGCCCTGGGACGACCGGCCCTTGCTCAAGCCGCTGGCGGTGGACAAGGTCGCGCAGCTGGCGCCCCGCGAGTTCCTGGTGCGTCTGGACCGGCTGGGCAAGCCTATAGGCGCCGTCGACGTCACGTTCGGCCGGGCGGCGCGGCCCCCGTTCCGCCTGCCGCTCTGGTGGAGCGGCCTGTTCAGCATCGTGCTGGCCCTGATCATCGTGCCGCCGCTCTGGTTCTGGGTGCTGCGCCCGCTCCGGCGCATGGTCGAGGTGGCCAACCGCCTCGGCGCGGGCGATCTCGACACGCCGGTGGCCGTGAACCGCAAGGACGAGCTGGGCAACCTCGAGCAGGCCTTCGAGGGCCTGCGCGTGCGCATCCAGCAGCAGCTGGCCGCACGCGAGCGCTTGCTGACCGATATCTCCCATGAGCTGCGCGGCCCGCTTTCGCGCATGGCCCTGGCCTTGCCGCTGGCGCGCCGCCGCCCCGATCCCGCGCCCTACCTCGACGAGCTCGAACGCGAGATGCACGCCATGGCGGCCATGATCGCGGAGCTGCTGACCTTCGCGCGCGAGGACGCGATGGAGCCCGCGAACCGGGTGGAGGTGGACCTCAAGGAGCTCGCCGAGGAGGCGTTCGCGGAGCGCGGGCTCGCGCTGGAGGCCAAGCAGCTTTCGGTGTATTGCCGGCTGGCGCCCGCGGTCACGACCGGCAACCGCCGCCTGCTGGCGCGCGCGATGGGCAACCTGGTGGACAACGCCATCAAGTACACGCCGGCCGGCGGCGCGCTGGAGCTGGCGACCACGATCGAGGACCATGCGGCGCTGTTCGTGGTGGCCGATAACGGGCCGGGCATCCCAGCCGCGGAGCTGCCGTACGTCTTCGAGCCCTTCTACCGGCCAGACCTCTCGCGGAGCCGCGACTCCGGCGGCGTGGGCCTGGGGCTCGCGATCGTGCGCCGGATCGCCCAGGCCCATGCCGGGCACGTGGAGCTGTCCGCCGCGCCCGGTGGCGGCACCCGCGCGGAGCTGCGGCTACCGGGCCGCGGCCACCCCGTGCACCGTGACCTTGACCTCGTCCTCGATCGGCTTGAATAGCAGCGCCGGGCGCTCGATCTTATAGGCCGTCAGGAAGACGGAGAAGGCGGAGTCGACCGTCAAGGTGGGACCGTCGATCGTGGCGTCGATCGGCAGCTCGACGTTGCGGGTCACGCCGTGGAGCGTGAGCGTACCGGTGGCCTTGCCGGTGATGTGGATGGCCTTGCCGCGCGCCGTCCGGCCGGTCTCCGTGAAGTGGGCGATCGCCAGCTTCGCACTGGGCGTGATGGCGGCGCCCAGCACGTTCACGGCGTTGGCGTCCCGGTTGGCATTGCCGCTGCGGAAGCTGACCAGGGGCAGCTCGAGCGCCAGCGGCGTGAGCAGCTGGTCCTTCTCCAGCAGGACCTTGCCCTTCAGGCTGTGGGTCACGCCCTTCGTGTGGTGCATGGGGTGGACCACGAAGTAGTCCACCTCGCTGCCGGTGCCGAACTCGTAGGCCGTGGGGGCCGCGGAGGCGGGAAAGGCCGCCAGGAGCAGGGCCGCCAGGGAGGTTGCGAGGGTCTTCATGGTCACTCTCCGAACGCGATGATGCCCGCCGAGAGCGTCAGGAGCCCCAGCGTGCTGTAGCCGGCGATGGCGTGGTAGTCCTTGAACT
>JAQBPE010000140.1 GCA_028287685.1 Cyanobacteria bacterium RYN_339
CGCCATCTTCGGCACGCTGCTGACGCACCACTTGGCGGTGGAGCTGCCGCGCCACCTGCCGCCGCAGCCGGCCGGAATCGTGCGTCAGGTGGACCTGGGCCAGCTGCAGGCGATCGCCGCCCAAGACCCGCACACGCCCACCACGCCGGAGGCCCGGGCGGTGGCAGAGGCCACCAAGCAGGGGTTCAGCGCGGCGATCGCGAAGATGTTCGGCACCAGCCTTTGGATCATCGTTTTGGGCTTCCTGGTCACGCTGACGATCCCCGCGCTGGCCATGCGGGAGCGCGTGCCGCACTCGCGGTTGGAGGAGGTGGAAGAGGCGTTGGCGGGCCAGGCGCTGCCCGCCGAGGTGGACCCGGGCGCCTACCCACGCACCGTGCAACCGCCCCGGCGACCGG
Organism: Cyanobacteria bacterium RYN_339; assembly: GCA_028287685.1. Classification (GTDB taxonomy): domain Bacteria; phylum Cyanobacteriota; class Sericytochromatia; order S15B-MN24; family JAQBPE01; genus JAQBPE01. Next base: position 399 of record JAQBPE010000140.1, read on the forward strand.
ACGGGGCGTCGCGCCTTTAGTACAAGCCTACGATGGCGTCGATGATCCGCTGGCGCAGCCCCGCTTCCGCCGACGTGAACACATGCCCCTGGATCCCGTCGGGCGCGATCGGGTTGTGCATGCCCGTCGGCACCACCATCACCTGCACGCTGGGCCCGATCAGCCCGTGGGCCAGATCCTGGACGCCCTGCGGGTCCACCACTTCATCGCCCTCGCCCTGGATGATCAGCACCCGGCTGGCCGCGGGCAAGGCCAGCCCGTGCACCAGCTTGCGGTGCACGCCCGAGGTCAACTCCTCCAACGTGCGCAGCGTGGTGATCGGCCGGAACCGGTAGATATGCCCCTTGGAAGCGCCGGCCACCGGCCGCTCGATCGCCCGCACGCCCAGGAACGGCGCCAGCCCCGCGATCTGGATCAGCCGGGTCCGCGAGGAGAATTGGATCAACGGCGCCAGGAAGGCCAGCCGCTCGGGCATGACGCCGAGCCGGTTGTCGGCCAGGGCTTGCAACCAAAGCGTGGCACCGGTGGAATGCCCGAAGATGCCCACGTGTTGGTAGCCCTGCTTCCGCAGCGCGCGGTATTCCGCCACCAGGGGCTCTTCCCAGGTGCGCCAGGTGCTGGCTTCGAACTCGGCCAGCGAGGTGCCGTGCGCACCCAGGTTCACGTTCGAGACCTGCACGTCGCGCTTCTCCAGCGCCTCCGCCAACAGCTGGGTGTCCCAGGTGGTGGCGCTGTAGCCGTGGGTCGCCACCACCACGGGGCGCGCCAGCTCCGCGGGCGTCGGGTGCGGCTTGCGCACGCTCAGCAAGCTGGACGGCACCCGGTGGGTGCCGCCGTCGAGATCCCGGTCGTCGTAGGCCATGCGCGCCACGCAGCCGCTGGAGGCAAGGAGGGCAAGCGTGAGCAAGAAGCGCGTCATGCCCTCCATGGTAGAGGATCTAAGCCCAGCGCACCAGCGCGCCCGCGGCGATCAGCCCGGGGCCCACGCAAACGAGCAGGCCCCAGTCGCCGGGCCGCGCGCGCGCGGCGGCCACCTTCTCCAGCGACAGCAGGCAGGTGGGCGCCCCGGCGTTGCCCACGGTGCGCAGCACCTCCAAGCTGGGCGCGAGCTGCTCGTCGGAGAGCCCCAACACGCCCTGCAAGCCCTCCAGGATCGCGCGGCCGCCCGGGTGGAAGGCCCAATGGTCGATGTCCGCACGCGTGAGGCCGTTGCGCGCCAACAGCCCGTCGATCGCCAGCGCCACCACCCCGGCCGAGCGGGCGGGCAGCTCCTTGTGCAGCACGCTCTTGCGCGCCCCATTCGGTGCCATGTCGTAGACCGCGGAATCCACGGTTTCCGGGGCGCCCTGGAACGACGTGGAGTCCACCAGCGCGATCCCACCACCCGTCCCCGGGCTCGCCGCGCCTTGCAGCACCAGCGCCGCGCCCGCGTCGGAGAAGAGCGAGTTGGCGACCACGGCGCCCTTGTGGGTGGGGTCGGCCGGCTGGAGCATGACGGAGCCGATGTCCACCGCCACCGCCAGCACCACCCTGGCCGGGTTGCGGCGCAGGTAGCCTTCCGCCAGGTCCAACAGCGGCACCGCGGCGGAACAGCCGTGCCCCAGCAGGTTGAACTGGTCCACGTCGCGCCGCAGGCCCAGGCGGCTCACCAGCAGCGACGTGAGGCACGGCATGTGCAGCTGGCTCGTGGTCGCGAGCGCCAGGCAGTCGACGTCCGCCAACGCCAGGCCCGCCTGCGCCAGCGCCCGACCGATCGCCGCCGCTGCCAGATCCAGGCAGCCGGCCTGGCTCTTGCGGTATTGGAAGTACGGGTCCCCCGTGTGCTGGAAGTCTTCCGGCTCGAGGATCATGGGCCGCGACACGATGTTCGAGCGTTCGAAAATGGATTCCGCGAACGTGTCGCCCTGGAACCCAAAGACATCCAGCATCTCGCGCTGGGTATAGTGCCGAGCAGGGGTCGCCGACGCCAGCCCGACAATTCGGGCCGCCGTTGACGCCACGCCGACGTGGATCTGGCCGGCGCCCTTCAACGAAGGCAGGGCTCGAGCCGCCAGGATCGGCGCGCCGAGCTTGATGACGGTCTTGGTTTCTTGGTGGTCCATGGCTATTCCTCTTTCTAAGACGAGTGAGTTGGGGTTTAATGCCCGCCTGCAAGCCGCCTGCGCCGAGGCGGTGCAGGTGAGTGGTGCGCTCGCCAGCAGCCTCTGGCTGTGGGAAGCGGAGCGCGACGCGCTCCAGATGAAGGCGCATTACCGGCTGGACGCGGACTACGCGGCCTACGGCAACCAAGTGGCGACCACCGACATCGCCAAGGA
>JAQBPE010000157.1 GCA_028287685.1 Cyanobacteria bacterium RYN_339
CGCCGGCGGGACCGGGCGCCAGCTTGGGCCTCGTCACGGAAGGCCGCTTCGATGTCGCCGGCATTGCGGGCACTGCCACGGGCGGCAATGCCGTGGGCACCTCGGCGCTCACCGCCGCCTTCCGCCAAATCAACGGCGTGGCCGTGGGAGCTAGCGGGGCGGTCTACGTGGCCGATCCGGTGAACAACCAGATCCGCAACGTCGCCACCGGCGCAGCTCCCGCGACGATCGTGGCAGGCCTACCGGACGGCGTGGCAGGCTACATCGGCGACAACCTGCCCGCCGTGGCCGTGCGCCTGAGCAACCCCGTGGGGTTGGCCTTTGACGCCCACACCGGCGCCTTGTTCGTCGCGGACGCCGGCAACCGACGCATCCGCGAGTTCGTGCCCGGGGCCCGCATCTACACCCACGCGGGCGGTGGGCTGGATGCCGGTGACACCGTTAGCCCCGCCACGGATGCCCTGCTGGGCCGCACCACCGGCGTCGCGCTGGACGCGCGGGGCGACGTCTTCTTCACGGAGCGCGACACCGGGCGGGTGCGCAAGGTCGACGCGGCCGGGCGCCTGACGACGTTGGCGACGCTGACGCCCGGACAGGTAGGACCGATCGCCGCGAATGCGGCGGGTGATCGCCTCTGGGTGGGCGAAGGCGGCGCCATCCGGCTGCTGTCTCCCGGCAGCACCCCGGTGCTCGACCTCACCCCCGTCGCCAGCTTCGCCGGCGCCACCGTCACGGGCCTGGCCGCGGACCAGGCCGGCACGCTGTACCTCGCGCGCACCACCGGTAACGGCGCCAAGGAGACGTTCGTGCAACGCGTGCTGCTGGCCGCTTCCGGCCAGCCGGCGGCGGGTCGTGGCCCCGAGAACGTGGGCGGGACGGGGGCTGACGTGACGGCCAGCGCGGCGGCCTTCGTCGACCTGCCGGCCACGGATGCGCGCACCCACCTGCTGGCGAACGCCGGCGAGTGCTCGCTGGGCATCGATCTGACCGCCGCCAACGACCCGGCGGTGCTCTCCGGCATCCTGTATGCCGGGAACTCGTACGCCGACCCCGGGACCGGGCCCGTTTGGGGGCAGGTCCTGCGCCTGGGACCGGTGGGGCCATGAAGAAGCACCTGGCCATCCTGGCGATCGCGGCCCTCGCCGTTTCCGCCCCCCTTTCCTGTCGCGGCCCCCTGGCGGGCGGCGTCGGCAGCTTCGTGCTGGGCGCCCCCACCGCCAGCGTGACGCTGCGCTGGGGCGGCGTGGACCGCTCCGTGCAGTACCTGCGCACCACGGAGTGGACCACGGCGCGCGCCACGCTCTCGAACGACGACGCGGCGATCGCCCCGCGCACCGTCACGGCCCCGGCCATCCTGGACGCGGGCACGGGCCGGCGCACGGCCGCCATCGGCTTCGCGGGCGTCACGCCCGCGGCGGGCTACCACCTCAAGCTGGAGCTGCTGCAAGACGCGCTGGTGGTGGGCAGCCACACCATGAATGGCCTGATGTTGACGGCGGGTGCCAACGACCTGACGCTGGACGCGCCGCTGGAGGCCCACGTGCAGGTTAATCCGCCCAAGACCGCCGCGCTGGGGCCGTACGTGCTGTCGTACCCTTACAGCGGGGCGATCGCCCGCCTCACGCGCTGCAACAGCACGGCGGTGGACGCCCAGGGCCGGCTGTTCTTCGTCGAGGAATCGCGTATCCGCATGGCCATCCGTGACGCCAACGGCGGCCTTTCCGTCGCCACCATCGCGGGCCGCGACAACACCCAGGCGTTGGGCCTGGTGGACGGCCCCGGCAGCGAGGCCCTCTTCCAGAACCCCGCCCAGATCACGATCGGGCCGGACGGCGCGCTGTACGTGGTGGACGCGGGCAACAACTGCATCCGCAAGGTGGTGGTGGACGCGGCCGGCGCGGCCACGGTCTCCACCTTCGCCGGGACGGGGCAGGCGGGCTACGTGGACGGTCCGGTCGCCAGCGCGCGGTTCAACAAGCCCAACGGCCTGCGCTTCGACGGCCAGGGAAGGCTCTACGTCACGGACTTGAACAACTTCCGGGTCCGCCGGATCGAGCCGGACGCCGCCGGCGCGTTGGGGGTCACCACCGTGGCCGGCTCCGGGATCTTCGGCCTCGCGGACGGCCCGTTGGGGACCGGGCAGCTGAACCAGCCGCGCGTGGTCGAGGTGGCGTCGGACGGCCGCATCTTCGTCGGCGACGGCGGGCGCGTGCGCCAGCTCGTGCCGGACCCCTCCGGCGGGCTGACCATGCAGACGATCTCCACGTCGTTCAACACCATCAGCGGGATGCGCCTGGGGGCCGACGGTGCGCTGTATGTCGCGGACACCAACTTGAAGAAGGTCACTTTCGATGCCGCCGGCCTCCCTACGGTAACGGCCATGTCCGCCGGGGGCGTGGTTAGCGCGGACGGGCCCACGGCCACCACCACCTTCGCCGCGGCCGACGTCTGCTTCGACCTCGACGGCAGCCTGCTCGTCACGGAGAACCGCTTCATCCGGCGGGTCGCGCCGGACGCCAACGGCGTGCTGATGACCACCAAGGTGCTCGGCGACTACCTCCTGTCGAACGTCCCGACGGACGGCCCGGCCGGCAACCTGCCGGACTTCCAGCCGCGCGACATCGCCGTGGGGCCGGACGGCCTCATCTACGCCACGTCGGGCAGCCAGATCTTCGTGCTCGACCCGGCCAACCCGCTTGCCGTCCCGCAAGTCTACGCGGGCACGACCACCCTGGGCTACGCGGACGGCCCCGCCGCCACGGCGCAGTTCCGGCGTCCGCGCGGCCTGGCCTTCGCGGCCGACGGCACGCTGTATGTGTCGGACGAGGTCAACGAGATCATCCGCAAGGTGACCAAGGACGCGGGCGGCAACTTGGTGGTGGGCACGGCGGCGGGCATCTCGCCGGCCGCCGTGGACCTGGACGCACACCTGGACGGCCCGGCCGCCACGGCGCTCTTCTCCGACCCCGCCTGCATGACCATCGATCGGGCCGGCAACCTCTACGTGGGCGAGATTGACGGCGCGCGGATGCGCAAGCTGGCGCCGGACGGCGCGGGCTCGTTCACGGTCTCGACACCGCTCGGGTCGCAAGCCAACACCGCGGGCGGCACTGCGGGCACGGTCGATGGGCCGGTGACCGTGGCCCTGGTCCGCCAGGTCACGGGCGTGGTGGCCGAGCCGGATGGGACGGTGTACGTGGTCGACAGCCCCAGCAAGAGCTTGCGCCGCCTATCCGCGGACGGGTCCACGCTCAACACCGTGGTGGGGAGCAGCTTCGGCTTCACGGACGGCAACGGCCAGTCCTTCTTCCTGACCACGCCCTCGGGCGTCGCCAGCGACGGCCAGGGCACGCTGTACGTGTCGGACCTGACGCGGATCGAGAAGATCGTGCTCCGGCCCGGCGGCCGGCCCCTGGTCTCGATCTTCGCCGGCGGCTCCACCGGCTTCGCGGACGGCCCCGTCACGCTGGCCCGCTTCAGCGGTGCCTCCACCGCCCTGGCCGGGCTGGCCTACGACCCGCGCGGCTACCTCTGGGTAGCCGATCCGGGCAACCGGATGCTGCGCAAGATCGTGCTATAGGAAGCGCCGGCGCAGCGCGTCCATGTAAGCTTCCAACGTAGCCGGCACCGCCCGGTAGTACCCGAACGAGCCCTTCTTGCGGCGCTCCACCAGACCCGCCTCCAGCAGCTCCTTCAGGTGGTGCGAGATCGTGGCCTGGGACAGCGGCAGCACGGCCTCGAGGTCGGAGCAACACAGCTCTCCCGCGGAGAGCCTTTCCAGGATCTCGCAGCGTTGCGGGTCGGCCAGCGCCTTCGCGACGCGCCCCATCTCCATCAGCGCGGCGCCAGCCCCGCCAACACGTGGTCGGCCAGCGCGTCGGCGTAGGCGCCATCCACCGTGCCGAAGCCCAGCAGCAGGCGGAACCACAGCGGGCCGTACAGCGCGTCGATGGCCATCTCGAGGTCGGCGTCCGCCCGCAGCTCGCCGCGCGTGAGGCCACGCTGCAGCACGCCGCGCACCACGGCGCGGCGCGGCAGGATCCAGCGCTCCAGGAAGGCGTGCGCGATCTCGGGATCCGCGTGGCCCTGGGAGATCAGCGCCAGCATCTTCTGGCCGCGCTGCGTGCGGATCACCTCCAGCAGGCGGCGCATCTGCACCTTCAGGTCGCCGCGCAGCGTGCCCGTGTCCTCGAAGGCGATGCGCGGGTCCATATCGGCCAGGAAGGCCTCCATGACCACGGCGGACTTGTTGGGCCACCAGCGGTAGATCGTGGCCTTGCCCACGCCGGCGCGCGCGGCGATGCCGTCCACCGTGAGGCCGCCGACGCCATGGGCGTCCAGCGCCGCCAGCGCGGCGTGGAGGATCTTCTGCCGGGAGGCCTCGCACCGCGGGCGCCCGGGCTTGGTGGTCGCCATGGGGGCCTCCGGCATTTCGACTCGTTTCGTATCGTAACTCACCGCTTGACCGGCGGCAACCCCCTAATTTTGCCGCTTGACAGGAAGCTGGATAGCAGATAGTTTAGAGACTAAACGTTCTATAATTGCCCTGAAAGCCCTGCATGATCCGCCGCTCGCTTGTACTTTTCACCTTGCTCTGGTGCCCGCCCGCGTTTGCCGCGCCGGTCTCGGTGGAGAGCTTGATCAGCGGGTCCCTGGACCAGGTTCCCGCGGTGGAATCGGCCCGGCGCACGGCAGACGCCCAGGCGGCGCGCGTGGGCATCGCCAAGGCGCCCTATTACCCGCGGGTGGACCTCAACGCGAGCGCCATCCGCGCGTCCGGCGTCGCCCCCGCCGCCCCCGGTGGCCCGGCTGGCGACGCGGGGCAGGCGGGCCTGGCGCTGCACCAGCTGCTCTACAACTTCGGCCAGACCGCGGCGCAGGTGGACCTGGCGGAGGCCCTGGCCCGCGTGGCAGCCCAGCAGGCCGACGCCCGCACCGTCGACGCGGCCGCTCAGATCCGGTTGACCTACGTCCAGTGGGCGGAGGCGCGCGGGCTGGAGGCCCAGGCGCTGGACCAGGTGCGCAAGGCGGAGCGCCTGCGTGACCAGGCCAGCGCCTTCTTCCGCAACGGCGTGCGCTCGCGCATCGACGTGACCCGCGCGGAGGTGGCCGTGGCCCAGGCCCGGGCCGCCCTGGTCACCGCCCGCACCGCCATCGAGCAGAGCCGCCGCGCGCTTGCCGCCGCCCTTGGGGGGCACGAAGTCGACGGCGAGCCTTTCTTCCCTGCCGTCCCGGCGATCGCGGGCCAGCCGCTGCCCCGGCTCGAACAAGCCGCCACGGACGTCCACCCCAGCGTGGGCGCCGCCCGCGGCCGGCTGGGCGCCGCGGAGGCGACGCGCATCGCCACGGAACGCCTGGGCTCGGCCGAGCTCAACCTCGACGGCCTGGTGGCCGGCCGCGTGCGCGACACGGACTACGGCCCGGCCTGGCAGGCCGGCCTCTCGCTGGGGCTGCCGGTGCTGACGGGCGGCGCGATCGACGCCCAGCGGGCGGCCGCGCGTCAGGCCGAAGCCGCCGCGCGCGCCGACCTGGCGGACCAGGTCCTGCAGGTGAAGCTGGCGGTGGACCGCGCCTACCTGGGGGTGGAAGGCGCACGGGCGCGGCTGTCGGCCTTCGAGCTGGCCCGCAGCGCCGCGCGCGAGACCTTCTCCCAGGCCGAGAGCCGCTACCGCGGGGGCGTGGGCTCGATCATCGAGGAAAGCGACGCGCAGGCGCTGCTGGCGAGCGCCGAAGGCGACGTCGTGCGGGCCACCAGCGCCTACCACCAAGCCCTCGCGGAGCTCGTCCGCGCCAGTGGCCATACCGGCGTGGAGAAGTAAATGGACGTCGTCAAGCTCGCGCTGCACCGGCCTTACACCTTCGTGGTGGCGGCCCTGCTGGTCATCTTGGGCGGCGTCGTGGCCGTCCAGCGCATGGCCACGGACATCTTCCCGGAGATCAACGTGCCGGTCGTGTGCGTGATCTGGCAGTACTCCGGCATGGCGCCGGAGGAGATGGAGAAGCGCATCGTCACGGTCTCCGAGCGTGCGTTCACCACCACCGTGAACGACATCGAGCACATGGAGAGCAACTCCTACCCCGGCATCAGCGTGATCAAGATCTACTTCCAGCCGGGTGCCAAGGTCGAGGCCGCTGTGGCCCAGCTGACCTCCATCTCCAGCACGATCGTGCGCATCATGCCGCCCGGCATGACGCCGCCCTTCATCATCCGCTCCAGCGCGACCAACGTGCCGATCCTCCAGTTGGGCATGGGCAGCCGCGAGCTGTCTGAGCAGGCGATTTACGACTTCGGCCTGAACTTCGTGCGCACCCAGCTCGCCACCGTGCAGGGCGCCTCCGTGCCGCTGCCCTACGGCGGCAAGGCGCGCCAGATCATGATTGACCTGGACCCGGGTGCGCTCTACGCCAAGGGCCTGGCCGCGGCCGACGTCACCACCGCCATCACGGCCCAGAACCCGATCCTGCCCGCCGGCACCTTGAAGGTGGCCGAGCGCGAGTACGCTGTGCGCCTGAATGGCAGCCCGGACGAGCTGCAAGCCCTGGAAGACCTGCCCATCAAGCAGGTCAACAACACGCTGGTGAAGATCAAGGACGTGGGCCGCGTGCGCGACGGCTATGCCGTGCAGGCCAACATCGTGCGCCAGGACGGGCGCCGCTCGGCGCTCTTGACCGTGATGAAGAGCGGCGGCGCCTCCACCATCGACATCGTGGCGCGCGTGAAGGCCGCCCTGCCGCGGATCCAGGCCACGATCCCCAAGAACCTCGAGATCAAGCAGATGTTCGACCAGTCGCTCTTCGTGCGTGCCGCCGTCGACGGCGTCGTGCGCGAGGCCGTGATCGCCACCCTGCTGACCGCCGGCCTGATCCTGCTCTTCCTGGGCAGCTGGCGCAACGCGTTGATCGTGACGCTCACGATCCCGCTCTCGATCCTGGCCGCCATCATGGGCCTGGCCTTGGCCGGGCAGACCATGAACATCATGACGCTGGGCGGGCTGGCGCTGGCCGTCGGCATCTTGGTCGACCTCGCCACCGTCACGATCGAGAACATCCACCGCAACCACGCGCTGGGCCTGCCGATGCGCGAGGCGATCGTGGTGGGTGCTCGCCAAATTGGTGGCCCCGCGCTGGTCTCCACGCTCGCCATCTGCATCGTGTTCGTGCCCATCTTCGCCCTGCCGGGCGTGGCGGGCTTCCTGTTCGCGCCGCTCGCGATGGCCGTGGTCTTCGCCATGATCGCCTCGTATGCCGTGTCGCGCACCCTGGTGCCCGTGTTGATCGAGCTGCTGATCAAGGGGCACGAGACGCCTTCCGGCTTCGCGGCGGCCTTCGAGCGCGGGTTCGAGCGCTTCCGGCAGGGCTACCTGGCCGCCCTGGGCTGGTGCTTGGGCGCCCGCGCGCTCGTGCTGGCGACCTTCGTGGGCTTCGTGGCGGTGAGCGCCTGCCTCTACCCCATGCTGGGGCGCGACTTCTTCCCGGCCGTCGACGCGGGCACCTTCCGGATGCACGTGCGCGCGCCGGCCGGCACGCGGCTCGAGGAGACGGAACAGGTGTTCGGCCGCGTCGAGGCCGCCATCCGCGAGATCATCCCGGCGCGCGAGGTGGACGGCATCCTCGACAACATCGGCCTGCCCGGCGGCGGCTTCGGGTTGGCCTTCGGCGACAGCGCCACGGTCGGCTCGTCGGACGGCGACGTCCTGGTCTCGCTGAAGGCGGAGCACGCGCCCACGGACGGCTACGTGCGCACGCTGCGCCACGAGCTGCCCAAGCGCTTCCCGGGCCTGACCTTCTTCTTCCAGCCCGCCGACATCGTCGGGCAAATCCTCAACTTCGGGCTGCCCGCGCCGCTGGACGTGCAGGTGGTGGGCCGCAACCAGCTCATCACCTACCCGCTGGCCCGCGAGGTGGAGGCCGCCCTGCGCAAGATCCCGGGCGCGGTAGACGTGCACCTCCACCAGATCATGGACGCGCCGGAGCTGCGCGTGAACGTGGATCGCGACCTCGCCACGCAAGTCGGGCTGACGCAGCGCGACGTCGCCAACAACATGCTGATCTCGCTCTCCGGCTCTTCCGTGGTGGCGCCCAGCTACTGGCTGAACCCCAAGAACGGCGTCAACTACCTGGTGGCCGTGCAGGCGCCGCAGTCTGGCATGAACTCCCTGCCGGCCCTGCAAGGCCTGAGCGTGGCCGCCAACGGCCGGGCGCCGCAGCTGCTGGGCAGCATCGCCAAGCTGGAGCACCGGCAGGGCGCGGCCGTCGTCAGCCACTACAACGTGCAGCCTACCTTCGACGTCTACGCCAACGTGTCCGGGCGCGACCTGGGCGGCGTGGCGGCCGACGTGGAGCGGGCGATCGCCCCCCTGCGCGACAAGCTGCCGCCGGGCGGCCAGATGGCGCTGCGCGGTCAGGTCCAGAGCATGAACGCCTCGTTCCAGGGGCTGTACCTGGGCCTGCTCTTCGCCGTGGTGCTGGTGTACGCGTTGATGGTAATCAACTTCCAGAGCTGGCTCGACCCGCTGATCATCATGGGCGCCTTGCCCGGGGGCCTGGCGGGCATCGCCTGGATCCTGTTCGCCACACAGACCACGCTGAGCGTGCCGGCCCTGATGGGCGCGATCATGTGCATGGGCGTGGCGACGGCCAACGCGATCTTGGTGGTCAGCTTCGCCAACGAGCAGCGCTGGCGCGGCCTGAACGCGGCCGAGGCGGCGCTGGAAGCCGGCGCCACCCGCCTGCGGCCGGTCTTGATGACGGCGCTCGCGATGATCGTGGGCATGATCCCGATGGCGCTGGGCCTGGGCGAGGGCGCGGAGCAGAACGCGCCCCTGGGCCGCGCCGTGATCGGCGGCCTGGCGGTCGCCACCGCAGCCACGCTCTTCGTGGTCCCCGTGCTCTATGCGATGCTGCGCAAGCGGCCGCCGCGCGACCTTTCGACGCCTTTCGAGGCCACCCATACCGTCCCCGCCGTGGAGGAACCCGTTCATGCATAAAGGCTACGTCACGTTCATGCTCGTTGGCACGATCGGCCTGGGGGGCCTGTTCGCGGCTGGGTTCGTACCGCGCTGGCAGCGCCAGGCCGCGCTGGCCGCGGAGACCGCGCACCCGGCCATCCCCGGCGTGAACTTCGTGCTGCCCACGCGGGCCGACGCCGCGAGCGAGCTGACGCTGCCCGGCGAGCTGAAGGCCTACCGCGAGACCGCGATCTACGCCCGCACCACGGGGTACCTCAAGCGCCGTCTGGTGGACCTGGGCGACCATGTGCGCGAGGGACAGCTGCTCGCGGAGATCGAGAGCCCGGAGCTGGACAAGGAGCTGGGCGCCGCGCGCGCCTCGCTGGCCCAGGCCCGCGCCAACCTCGTGCAGGCCCAGACCGACATGGCCTTCGCGCGCACCAGCTTCGAGCGCTGGCAGGCCCTGCGCAAGGGCGGCAACGTGGCGAGCCAGGAGGCCGACGAGAAGGCCGCGGCCTACCGCTCCAAGCAGGCCCAGGTCACGGCCGTCACGGCCGCCGTCTCGGCGTCCGCCACCAACGTCCAGCGCCTGCAGGCCCTGACCAACTTCGAGCGCGTGACCGCCCCGTTCGCCGGCACGATCACCGCGCGCAACGTGGACACCGGCGCCCTGATCAGCCCGACGGGCGGCGGCGCCACCCAGGGTCTGTTCCGCCTGGTGCAGACCGACCGCCTGCGCATCGCCGTGGGCGTGCCGCAAGTTGACGTGGCCGCCGTCTCCAGCGGCCAGGCCGCCCAGGTGGTGCTGCGCGAGCGCCCGGAGCCCTACCCCGCCGTGGTGGCCCGCACCGCCGGCGCCCTGGACCCCCTCACCCGCACCATGACCGTGGAGGTCGAGCTGGCGAACAAGGACGGCAAGCTGCTGCCCGGCATGTACGCCCAGGTGAAGCTGGCCGCCCGCCACGCGTCGAGCGCCCTCCAGGTGCCGGGCACCACGGTGCTGAACCGCTCCGAAGGCACGCTGGTGGCCGTGGTGACGGCCGACAACAAGATCCACTTTCAGAAGATCAAGCCAGGCCGCGACGACGGTGCGCTGGTGGAGGTGCTGGAAGGGCTGAAGGGCGACGAGCGCGTGGTCGTGAACCCGGGCGACGAGGTGCACGAGGGTGCCGCCGTGCAGCCGGTGGCGGCAGTGGTCGAGAAGAAGTAAGCTAGGGGGCATGCGCCCCCTGTTGCCCGTCCTGGCCCACGCCGACGCCATCCGCGCGGCCGTGCGCGATTTTGGTCGGTTGGTGCTCTCCGCGCCTCCCGGCACGGGCAAGTCGACGCAGGTGCCGCAGATCCTGTGGCCGGCCAGCGGGACCACGATCGTGCTGCAACCCCGGCGCATCGCCGCCCGGTCGCTGGCCGCGCGCGTAGCCGCGGAGCGCGGGGAGAAGCTGGGCGAGGGCGTGGGTTACCAGGTGCGCTTCGAGAAGGCGCGTGGGGCTGACACGCGCGTGCTGTTCCAGACCTATGGGGTTTTTTGGCAGCAGATCCTGCAAGACCCGCGCTTGACCGGCGTTTCGCTGGTGATCCTGGACGAGTTCCACGAACGCACGCTGGAGGCGGACGCCTGCCTGGCCTGGTTGCGGCAGGTGCCGGACCTGGCGGTGGTGGTCATGTCGGCCACCTTGGATGGTTCCGCTTTGGAGGCCTATTTGGGGGCGCCGTTGTTGGAAATCGCGGCCAAGGCCTATCCCGTCGAGGTGTCGTACTTGCCGCCGCAGCTGCACGAACGGCCTTGGGACCAGGCCGCACGGGGGTTCCGGCACCTCGTCGCCGATGGACTTACGGGGTCGGCGCTGGTCTTCATGCCCGGCGTCGGGGAGATCCGGCGGACGGCGGACGCGCTGTCAGGGTTCTGCCGCGAGCGCGGGTGGACGGTGTTGGAGCTGTCCGGGGCGCAGGGGGCGGAGGCGCAGCAGCAGGCGTTGTCGCTGCCCGAGCAACAGCCGTGCGTGATCGTGGCGACGAACGTCGCGGAGACCTCGCTGACGATCCCCGGGGTGGTGGCGGTCATTGACTCGGGGTTGTCACGCCAGGCCGCGTACGACGCCGAACGGGACATGGACACGCTGCGCCTGGGCTGGATCGCCAAGGCGAACGCCACCCAACGGGCGGGCCGCGCCGGGCGGTTGGCGCCGGGGCGCTGCCTGCGGCTGTGGCCGAAGGGGCACGAGAGCAGCATGCTGGAGGCCCTGGCACCGGAGATCGAGCGGCTGGATTTGACGGGGTTGGCGCTGGCCGTCGCCTCGTTGGCTGGCGAGGTCTCGTTCCTCACGCCGCCGCCGCCGGACCGGTGGGCGCGCGCGCACGCACGCCTGGCAGGCCTCGGAGCGCTGCGCGAAGGCAAGATCACGGAGCTGGGCCGCAAGCTGTTGCGCTATCCCCTGACGCCGCCGCTGGCGCGGGTGTTGTTGGCGGCCGGTCCCTATGCGTCCTTGGTGGCCGCGATGATTGCCCTGGTGGAGGCGGCCGACCGGAAAGAGATTGCCGACGAAGGCGACCTCTACCTGCTGGGGCTGGACCTGGCGCGCGAGGCGCACCGCCGGCGCTGGCACCGGGACGTGCTGGAGACTTACAAGCAGTTGTTGCGGCTGGCGCGGGCTGCCGAGGCCGATTTGCCCGTGTTGGGGGATGCCGACGAACTGGCGCGGCGGCGGGCCGTCACGGAAGCCTGGCTGACGGCGTATGGCGATCGCCTCGCCTTCCGGCAAGACAAGGCCTACCACCTGGCCGACGGCCGCAAGGCCACGCCCAGCGCCGGTTCTCCCGCCAGCCCGCTGTTGGTCGCCATCGAGCTGCACGAGGTCACCGGCGGCCCGGGCGGGCGCCAGGCCACGATCCCATTGTATTTGCCGTGCGAGGCCGCCTGGGTCGGCGAAGGCGAGCCGGAGATCGTGTCGTCTTGGGATGCTACCAGGCAGCGCGTGGTGCAGGAAAAGGTCTGGAAGGCCGGCGGGCTGACGCTGCGCCGCGAAACCTTGCCGCCGGACCGCTGGGACAAGCGCCAGGCCGAGGAAATGCTGGCTGCCCGGTTGGTGGCCGGCGAGAAAGTCCCGGCCTGGGACGAAGACGTAGATCAGCTGATCTTGCGGCTGCGCGCCGCCGACGTGCTCCTCGCGGCGGACGACTGGGAGGTGATCTTCCACGAGCTGGCGGCCGGCAAGTCCGGCGTGGCGGACATCGGCAAGGACGCCATGGTCAACGTGCTGCGCGAGTACGTGGGCTGGGAAGCGACCGCGCGCGTCGACCGCGAGGCGCCGCGGACCTGGAAGCTGCCGGGCGGCAAACCCGGCAAGCTCACTTACTTCGAAGACGCGCCGCCGGAGCTGTCGGCCCGGCTGGGGGACATGCTGGGCCTGGAGGGGACGCTGGCACTGTTCGACGGCCGCGTGCCGGTGCTGTTCGACATCCTGGCGCCGAACTACCGGACGGTGCAGAAGACCTTCGATATGACGGGGTTCTGGAAGAACACCTATCCGGAGGTGAAGAAGGAGCTGAAGCGGCGCTATCCGAAGCATCCCTGGCCGTAGCCTGGGGTACCATGGGGACATGACCACGCCCAAGCAACGCCCTGCGCGGGGGCGCATACCCGGATGGCTTCGATGCCGGGCGAGCTTCCGGTCGGATTGCTTATCAATTCGAACGCTGACGTTTGTCCGGGCGGGACCCCAGGGGCGGAGGGGGTGTTTGACATGACAGTGCGCGCGCCAGGGGTGGAGGGGGTGTTCGACATGACAGTGCGCGCGCCAGGAGCGTGGATTTCTGGTTGGATTCCGAAAGGCGCTCGGTATCACGGTTTGACGGCAGATATTATGTAATCCATCACGTCTCGCGTGACACGCGAAACGTGTCGGATCGGGTCTAGATAAAGGTGGATAGCGGATCTCCGGTGATCGACGTTTTTTGGGGATGGCGCCATGGAGCCAATCATCTCCCCCCGGTCGCACCATGGCTCGGGTTGGGGGCGCGTTTCTGCCGGACGGCTCCGGCGCCGTGCTGGCGATGGTGGACGGGCGGTTCGTGACGTTGCGGTTCTGATCACGCCCCCGGGTTCCGCACGGAGACGGCGGAGCCCGTACCGTAGTAGCCCGTGTAGGCTCACATGCCGGCCGGGGCGAATCCTAGTCGAACGGGTTCAAGCTACTGATGACGGAGCTTGCGACGTCCTTGACCTTGTCCACGGCCGCTTCCGCGACATGTTCGACCTTGACCGCGGCATCCTTGACGTCGGTGGCGACCTCCACGGCCGCATCCTTGGCGAAGTTCCCCACCTTGGCGCCCACGTCCTTGATGGTGTCCCAGTTCTGGTAGATGGCCAGGCCGGCGCCCAACACCGCGCCGGCGATGTCGGCCGGTGGCGGACAGAGCATCAGTGCGCCGGCCACCACGTTCGCGCCGCCCAGGGCGGCTTCCTTATAGTCCGGGGGATCGCCGGTGAGGGCGGTGACGGCCTGGATGCCGCCGCCGGCGATCGCCAGCGGCCCGGCCAGCTTGCCGAGCGTTTCGCTCGTGGCGGCAACCACCTTGGCGACCTTGGAACCCTCGGCAACCTCGTCCGCTACCTGCGCGGTCTCGCTGGTGGCGCGGCCTGCATTGGCAACCTCCGAGGAAGCGCCGGCGGGCGGGGCCCCTTCGACCGGCGGAGTGCTCGCTGCGGGTGCGGGAGCCCCTTCGGCTGGCGGGGTGCTCGCTGCGGGTGCGGGAGCCCCTTCGGCCGGGGGGGTGCTTGCTGCGGGTGCGCTCGAACCACCGGCCGGCAAGTGGCTGATGACCGTGTTGGCCGTTTCCGCGATGTCGGACACGTTGGAGGTCGCGTCGACGGCGGCGTCCGCCACCTTCAACGAACCATCGGCGAGGTTCCCGGCCAACAAGTCGGTGAAGCCGCTCTCCAGCTTCGCCGCGTCTTCGCCGAGGGCCGGGATGGCCAGCGCACCTGCCAGGCCCGTCTTGCCGAGGTCGACGTGGGGGATCTTCGCCTCGGGGATGAGTTCGCCCGCGTCCTTCACCTGCTTGCCGGTTTCGATGGCCTGATCGATCGCGTCCGGCTCTTCCGCCGCTGGTGCCGGCTGCGCCGGCGGCGCTGGCGGGGTCGTCAAGCCGGGCAAGCTGAGTGTGGCCGTGCCCCGCCGGGAGTTGCCGGCAACGGCGTTCTGGTCGGCCGCGAGCGTCGGGGGAGGCGGCGGGACGATGGGCGGGGGCGGGACCACGGGGGGCGCCGTCAGGGGACCCGTTTGCTCCGTCGGGAGGGGCTGGGGGGTTGGGTTGATCCGGTAATCAGACATCTACACTCATCCTCGTCTTCAACTTGCCTACAACGCCGGAGGTCTGGCTAAGATGCCGTTGCTTCTTGCCTCATGAGGGGGAAGACGTGGTCGTCGAGCACGTCCAACAGTGCATTCACATGAACGCGGGTCGCCGCATCGATCGCGACCGGGGAGGCGGTGTTGGCGATCGCCTCGCGGGCGTACCGCGGCACGCCTGTCATCAGGGTCAGCACCTCGTCTCGGGTGAAGGCGTCCTTCTGCTGCCACCCGGCCTGGACCAGCAACTGATCGACCACGCCCTGCGCGGCGGGCCCGCACTTCTCGAGCATCAAGCGGTAAAAGGCGTCCCGGGTGATGGTGTCGCTCATCGTCAAGTTCTCCTTGTCGTGCTGGTCTGGCAAGAGGTTCGTTGCCAGTTCACTATCCCACATCGAGGTTCCCTGAAAGTTCCCAATCCAGGGCCCGGAGTTCAAATTTTGGATAAAGTTACGGACGCTTCGTTTCCAGGGCCGCGCGTGGCCTCGCCCCAACTCGGCCGGAACGCCGGCATCCCGCTATCGACGTACGAGAACGCCAAATCACATGAAAGTCCTGAAAGGCGCATGCCAGGCTAAACGAGAGCGTTTTATAACCTTTCGCGTATAACGCCAAAGGTTATAAACCACCTTGAAACCAAGGTGGCTAAGGCATCTCCGGAGATGGTGCACTTTCGGGTGGCTGCAACCAACCCGAACACCGCCCCCGGGCGCCGGTGCACCGGCTATGCCAAGTTGTTTCGGCACATGAAATCCAGGTTAAAGGTCGCGAAATCCGGCCGTCCTTGTGTCATTCTGGTAAGACGCCTCCCCGTGCCGCCCGAAGGAACCGCCGCATGACCCAGATCTCGAACAACGCCCCCGTCCCGATGGTGCCCGCGGCCCCGGTCGTGGCTCCCGCGGCGCCGGTCGTGGCCCTCGCGGCGCCGGCGCTGGAAGCGGTCGCCGAGGCAGCCCACGCGCACCAGGAAGCGCCGATGGCGCCCGCGCAGCTGGGGGCATTGGACACGATGATGCAGGCCTTCCTGGCCGATGGGAAGTTGGACGCGGCCGAACAGCAGGCCTACGTGGCCTCGCGCGCGGCCTTCACGGGCGGCTGGGAAAGCGTGCCGCTGCCGGCGGACGATGACGCCGCGCCCGCGCCAGCAGCGGTGCCGGCTCCAGCGTCCGCAGCAGTGCCGGCTCCAGCGTCCGCAGCATTGCCAGCTCCAGCGTCCGCCTCCGCGCCGGCGCCCGCGGCCACACCCGCCCCGGCCGCCGGCCCTGCCCGTGCCGCCCGCGCGGACGAGTACATGCCGAACTACGCCTTCGACGTGGCCGTTGGCGACGAAAAGAGCTGGCTGCCCGATGAAGCCGGGGCGATGGCCGCCTATATGGGCATCACCGGCGATCGGTCCCGCTGGCCCGAGGTGATCGCGGCGTGCCGCGCCAACCACCCGGGCGCCATGGCCATCCAGGCCCAGCAACACGCCGAGCAACTCGCCGCGGAAGCCGCGGAGGGGCGGGTGATCTACCAGGGCGCCATGCCGGCCGGGTTCAACCCAACGATGGAGGACCTGAACTACCTCCACCAGATGCGGGACGCCTACCTCAAGGCCCACCCCGAAAAGCCCCAGGGCGGCAGCGCCATCTACTATGACGTGCTGACGGGTTCCCACCTCCAGCACAGCCAGTGGATCAACCAGGTCGAGGGGATGGCCGTGGACGACGAGATGTACAAGGCCTACGTGGCAAAGAACGGGCCCCTGGTCGCGGTGCTGCAGAAGCTGATGCACCCCGGCGCCTAGCAGCGTGAACCTGGAAGCCTGGCCCGCCGGCGCGGCGAACTTCGGCAAGCTCGTCACCCGCATCGTCTTCACCGGCCCGACCACCTTCGTCGCCACCGACGAGCTGGGGATGGCCATCGGCGTGGATCTCGGGACCCAACGCGAGCTATGGCGATTCAACCCGGCGTACTACAGCGGTGACACGGCCGCCCTGCCGGGTGGGGCGCAGCTGCTCACCGGGGCGGAGGAACGACTGCTGCGCCGCGTCGATGCCGCGAGCGGGCGGGACGAGGCCAGCTGGCTGTTGCCCGAGGACGTCAACAACCTGGAAGACATCGTGTTGGCGCCGGATGGGCGGCTTGCCCTGCTGCAAGTGGGCCTGCGCGTGGACGACGGCGAAGGCATCTACGGCTGGTCGGTCATCACCGGTTACATGATGTGGGACCTCGAGGAGGGCCGCCTGTTGTGGCGGGACTACGGAGGCCGCGACTACGCGGCCGCGGGCTGTTTCTCGCTGGACGGGCGCGACGTGATGTTGCCGCGCCTGGGGGGCCGGCCGCAGCGGGAATGGCGGGACGTCCGCACAGGGGAGGTCACGCGGAGCTTCGAGCGCCCGGACACGTACGGTACATATGCCATGTTCGGAAGCGGCGAGCGCGCGCTCGTCGAGCTCTCGGGCCGCCGGCTAGTCCTCCTCGACGTCACGACCGGTGGGTGCGAACCGTTGCCCGGCAGCGAGGGCCACCTGTGCATCGTCGCCGCGAAAGGCTACCGCGCTCTCACGGTCACGTTGGACGGCCAGCTGATGCTGTGGGACCTGGCGGCCGGCCGGCTGGTGGACCAGCTCCTGCCGGCGGCAGCGCAGGCAGGCTACCCGGGCGCGTTCCTGCCGGATGGATCGGGGATGGTGCTGGCGCTGGTGGACGGCAGCTTCCTGACCTTGCGCTTCTAGCGCAGCTCCAACGCCGTGCGGATGTACGTGGCCTCGCTCCAGCTCAGCGGGAACGCGCCCACCCAGCGGCCGGTATTCTCGTCCAACTGCTCGCCCAGCATCAAGGCCTTGGTCCGCTGCGCCTGGCGGGTCATCACGTCGAAGCGCGCGCGGGCGCCGGCCATGTCGCCGAGAGCGGCCTGGTGCAGGGCCAGCCAGCCACCAGCCACGGGCCAGGGGTTGCCGCCGTAGTACTGGTCGTGCTCGTAGCGGCGCACGGCGCCTTCCGGCGTCGACAGCTTGGCGCTGATGGCCTCGCCCATCGCCACCATGCGCGGGGCGTTGTCCGGCTCGAAGCCCAGCCAGGGCGAGCCGAGGGCCAGGTTGGCGATCTCGACCGTGCCGTCCAGGCCCTTGGCGCGCAGGCCGCGAGCGTAGCGGCCCTCCACCACCAGCTTGGACTGGATCGCGGCCTTCAGACGCTCGGCGGCCACGTGGTAGCGCACGGCGTCGGCGGGGTTGGGCGCCAGGCGGGCGCCGGCTTCCAGGCCGGCCCAGGCCGCCGCGTTGGAGTAGGTCCAGCTGCCGTCGGTGTCGAGCTCCCAGAGGTCGCGGCAGCGGCCCATCAGGCCGTCCGTACCTTGCATGCCCAGCAAGAACTCGCAGGCCTTGCGCACGGCCGGCCAGCGCGCCGCGGTCCAGGCCGCGTCACCGGCGCCGGCCTTGGCCACGCCCCAGGCGAACAGGCCCACCTGGTCGTGCTCGTCGCCGCGCGGGCCGAACTCCCACAGCGGGCGCTTGCCGTCCGGGAAGTAGTTCACGGCGAAGCCGCCGTCGGGCCGCTGGAGCGTTTCGCAGAACTCGAAGAAGTGCTTGCCTTCGCGCGCGTGGCCGGCCTGCATCAAGGTGAGGGCGCAGAGCGTGCCGTCGCGCGGCCAGACGAAGCGGTAGAGCGGGCTGAAGTTGTTGGGCGCGGCGATGATCGCGCCGTCGGCGGCGATCGCCTGCCCCAGGGTGATCAAGGCGCGGTCGTAAACAGCCTTCGCGCCCTCGTCGAGGCCCGCGGGCTGGCGGCTCGCGCCGGTCCACGCGGCCCAACGGTCGTGGTCACGGCCGGCGGCTCCCGCCCAGTCGGTGTGGAGCTGCGCCAGGGCGGCGGCCTCGTCGGGCGCGATCGCCATCGCCACCGTCACCTCCGTGGAGGCCCCGGGCGCCAGCGTGGGCAAGGGGATGCGCAGCGCGCCGTTCACGCCCGTGGGCAGCGGGCCGGCCTGCTTGGGCCCGTTCCAGTGGTTGGCCTCCACCTCCAACCGCGCGTCGCTGCCCGGCAAGTTCGCCAGGCCCACGCGGCCGGCGTCCGGCGCGGGGAAGGAGGTCATCGCCACGGCGGTCTGGCCGTCATGCTGCACCAGCGCCTTGCCGTCGAAGCGCGCCACGTCGCCGCCGGGCAGGCAGTTCAAGGTGAAGAAGGCGTAGGCGTCCAGCGACGCCCCGCTCAGCGGCGCGATGCCGCGGTTGGTCACGGTCACATGGCGCAGATGCACGTCATGGGCCGGGTCCACGGCGTCGGCGATCGCCAGCCCCAGGCCCGAGCTCTCGAAGGTGCTGGTCACGACGCCGGTGCCAGGCACGATGGCCTGGCCGACCAGGTGCATGTCGTGGGCCCAGCGCAGGCCGGCCGCGGTGCGCACGCCGACGTAGCTGTCCCACAGGTGGTCCGCCGCGTAGTTGGGGTAGTACAGCTCGATCAGCGCGCCGGCCTTGGCGCCGCGGCCGTGCTCGCGCGAGACCACCGTCATCAGGTGGCCATTGCTGGCCTGCGCGAAGTTGGGGCCATCGCCCATAAGCGTCGAGGTCAGGTCGCCGGCCGCCGCCACACCGCCCGGGACGGCCGCGTGGCCGCGCGGCGCCGCGCCGCAACCGAAGGCACTCGCGAGCGCGAGGGCGGTAAACCAGCGGGTCAGGGGCAGGCGGTGCATACCGCGTTATCGCGGCTGCCGCCTCCATAATTGCGCCTTTATAAAACCTTAACCAGTGGTTAACCGAACAGGTGGGTGAGCCCGTGCCAGGCGCTCGAGGCCACGTCGCCCACGCCCTTGGCGAAGTCGCCGACGGCGCTCGCGGCCTTGCCCAGCTTGTCGCCCACCCACTCGAAGGCCTGGTTGACCACCGGGAACTTGCCTAGCCAGTCGCCCACGGCGCCGAGGATGCCGCCCGCGATCATCAGGGGCACGCCGATCACCTGGCCGCCGGGGATGAACATCAACACGGTGCCCGCGCCCGTCAGCAAGGTGGACGTGAGCGCCAGGCCGCGCTGGCCGGCGTTCTTGGTGGGGTCGTTGAACTCCTTGAAGGTCTTGATGCCCTGGAAGATCGTGCCGGCCACGCCCAGGAAGCCGCCCATCAGGTTGCCCGCCAGCACGGAGCCCGTGCGCAGCCAGGCCACGCCCGCCACGGTGCCCGCGCCGGTGGCCAGCGTCGAGGTGGTGTTCAGGACCTTCGACGCCGCGGTCTGCTCGTCCCAGGTCGTGATCAGGTTGTAGCCGCTCCACAGGAACGAGGCGCCCGACGCGACCACGCCGCCGTACTTGAGCAGCGTGTTCGCCACGCCGAAGCCGGCGGGGAAACGGGTCTTGATCGCCTGCAGGATGCGATCCGGGTGGAAGAACGGCAGCGCCTCGGGCAGCGTGTTGGCGCCTGCGCCCGGCAACTGCGTGCCGTTGTTGTACACGTCTTCGTGGCGGGCCACGTTCGCCATGCCGCGGCGGAACAGGTCGCCCGCCATCTTGCCGTAGCCCGGGCTGGGCACGGGGGTCGGCGTGGGCACCGGCACGGCAACCGGCGTGCGGGTGAGCTTCAGACCATCCACTGCAATCGCCATCTCTCCAACCCTCCACCGCGGTTATGGCGGACGGTGGGCTGGCGACTGTTTTATTTAACACCCATTTCACAATTCCGAAAAATTGTTTAACGAACGGCTTCCTGCTCGGCGGGCGGGTGCCGGTGCGCCCACTGGCCGATCGCATCGAAGACGGGCTGGAGCGCCGCGCCCTTGGCCGTGAGGCGGTAGACCACCTGGATCGGGCGGCCGGTGCTGACTTCGCGCACCACCACGCCCTCGTCTTCGAGTTCCTTCAGGCGCTCCGTGAGCAGGCGATCGCTCAGCTCCGGGATCGCGTCTTTGAAGTCGCTGAAGCGGCGCGGCTTCTGCGTCAGGGAGAAAATGATCGCACCGGTCCAGCGCCGGCCGATCAACTCGATGGCGCGGTGGAACTGGGCGCAAACGCGCTCCGTGTGGACTTCCTTCTCACCCATCGTAAGCTACCTACTTGACACAAGGAAAGCAAAG
The DNA here is from genome assembly GCA_028287685.1 of Cyanobacteria bacterium RYN_339. Taxonomy (GTDB): domain Bacteria; phylum Cyanobacteriota; class Sericytochromatia; order S15B-MN24; family JAQBPE01; genus JAQBPE01. The sequence continues at coordinate 20,342 of JAQBPE010000157.1, forward strand.
GCCTTACCTTCTGTAAGTATACCACGAAGGGAGAGGAGAACCACCATGACCGTCACCCTCGACAAGGTCCAGAAGCACGCCGTCGACCTGCGCACGGGCTTCCCGCGCAGCGCCACGGAGCCCCTGGCCGACTACGCCATCGCCGCCCGCGCCCTCGACAAGTGCCGCGCCGAAATCGTCGGCTGGCAGGGCGACTACCACTACGACTGCCCGCTCAGCAACATCTTCCTGGGCTACGCCGGCATCACGCCCGCGGACTTCAAGGCCTTCGTCGAAACCGGCGCCGACGACACGGAAGTGGCCGCCTGGATCACGGAGCACGCCACCAAGCGCGAGCGCATCGAAATCTTGCGCTGGAGCAACCAGTGGCGCGAGAAGAAGGTCTCGGAGCTGGATGACCGGCTGGTGCTTTACATGGAAGACTACGTCAAGGACAACTGCCCGCCGGGAGCGTGGAGCCACATCAAGACCTGGTTCGACATCTACGACGTCGAAGAGAAGCGCATCAAGGTCTAGTTGTTGACATACGACCGGTAGATCGACACAATGGCGTCTCCGACACCCTTCCACGTTGGAGGCGCCATGACCCACGAGCAGCTCAAGGACCTGATCCGCCGCTATGCCACGGATGTCTGGAACCAAGGCGACCCCGCCGCCCTGGGCGACTTCGTGACGACCGACGTGGTGTACCACGACGCGGCGGAGGCGCTGCCCATCCGGGGCATTGACGCCCTGCGGGCCTTCGTGGCCGGGCACCAGGAACAAACGCCGGACCTGGCCCTCGAGGTGCAGGAGGTGCTGGCGGATGGCGATATGGGCGCCTGCCGCTATGTCCTGACGGGCCGCCACGTGAACCCGTTCATGGGGGTGGCGCCCACGGGCAAGGCGCTGGCCGTGCCGGGCATGAACCTCTTCAAGGTGCGCGACGGCAAGTTCTGCGAGATCTGGGCGGACTGGAACGTGATGGCGCTGATGGTACAGATGGGCGCCGCCCCGGCTGGAAACGCTCTGGGCGCCACGCGCTAGCGTGCCGACGGCCGGCCTGACCTTCACGCCCCCGGGTCCAGGCGCCTGGGAGCTGGACCCGTCCCACCTCGGCCGGCCTGCCACGCGCTTCCTGGCCGAGCTCTGCCCCGAACCGATCGCCCGGGGCTTCGCGGACGGGGCGGAGCGCTACGGCTTGCTGTTGCGGACGCTGGAGCTGCAGTTCGTCAATGGCTTCCCCTACACGGCCGCGCGGCCACTGGGGTCAGCTCCACACCGGCCGCCCAAGCTGGTCTTCCAGCTGCTGACACGGCTGCACCCAACCCATCGGAAACGCGTGCGCACCAGCCAGGACGTCTTCGAGCGCCTGGCCTGGCGCGAGGATCTCGAGGCCTGGGACCTCCAGCTCAAGCCCGCCGCTATCCGCCGCAACCTGGAACTGACCAACGTGGAGCCGCTCGCGCTCGACAACGCGGCCCTGTTGGCGCACCTGGGGGAGTGCCGGGACCAGCTGACCGAGATGCTTTACCAGCACCACCGGCTGGCCATCCCGTGCATGCTGCCGGTGGGCGACTTCCTCGCGCAGGCCCAGACGTGGACCGGGCGGCCCGCCGAGCAGTTGCTGAGCCTGCTGCGCGGCAGCTCGCCCGCCTCCGCCGGCTTGATCCCGGAGTTCGACACCTTTACGGACGTGCTGCGGCGCAAGCCCGAAGCGGCCTGGGCCCTGGGCGCCGACGATCCCGCCGCGGCCTTGGCCGGCCTGCGGGCGCGCCAAGACGACGTGGGGGCTGCCGCGCGCGTCTACCTCGCCGTGGCGGGCTACCGCTCCACCCAGGGCAAGGACGTGGCCGACCCCTATCCGTTGGAACTGCCGGAGGAGTTGGTGTGCACGCTGCGCGAGGCGATCGCCCGCCCCGTCGTGCGGCACGTCCAACCCGACGACCCGAGCCTGCGCGACGCCGTGCCCGCCGCCCAGCGCGCGGCCTTCGATGCGCTGTTGGCGGAGGCGCGCGCGATGCACCGCGTGCACGACGAGCGGACGCTCTACGGCGACCTCTGGGCCACCGGCCTGACCCGCCGGGCGCTGCTGGCGGTGGGCGATCGCCTCGGCCTGGAGCAGCCTGGCCACGCGGTGGAAGCCGGCTTCACCGAGATCCAGGCCCTGCTGGCCGGCCAGGGGCCTTCCGCCGAAGAGCTGGCGGGCCGGGCGACCCTGCGGGCCTCGCTTTCGACCGCCGATGCGCCGGCCACGCTGGGGCCGCCGTCGCAAGGGCCGCCGCCCGCGGCCTGGCTGCCCACGCCGGCTTCGCGCCGATCGCAGGCAGCCACCACGGTCATCCTCTACGCTTCCCGCTCTGGAATCTCGAACAACTGGGCGTCCAGTTCCGCCTGAACGTCCTTCTCCCGCGCCACCTCGGCCGGGCTCTGGTGCTTGGCCGGATGCCCGTCCGCATCCACGTAGCCATCCAAATCGAGGTCTTCCCGTTCGATCACGACCGGTTCCTCGGCCAGGAACTCCTCGGTGTGCGCGCCTTGCGTCTCGTACTCACTCATGTGGCATACCCTCCCGCTGCCATCCTAGGTCGGCCGAACGCGGCGCAACAAGCGGCAACCGGGGCTTCCCGCCCGCGTCGCGTTCGACTAGATTGGGGTGAGGAGGGTTTGCCATGCATACACGCGAGATCCCGAAGCCCAATTGGGGCCACTACTTGGAAGCACTGGGGAACCACAAGGCGTACCAGCCGGTCCGCGTCCAGGTGGAGGGCGAAACGTTGGGCGCCCAGCCGCTCGCGGAGTCCATGCCGCTGGTCGGCATCTCCGTGGAGGCGAAGGGCAGCCGGAAGGATGCCATCGAGCTGACGCTGGGCGGGCCCGGCCAGGGCGACTTCACGCACCTGATCGAGCACCCGGCCCACCTGTGGGTGGAGGAAGACGAACACGGCGAGGTCCAGGCGATCGACATCGAGGACGAGCTGAAAATTAAGACCCTGATCTTCTTTGCCCGGGCTGGGGAACGCCCGCCAATGGGAGCGTGAACCAGAAGGTGCTGCCGGCGCCCGGCGAGCTCTCGACCCCGATCTGCCCGCCGTGCGCCTCTACCAGCGCCTTGCTGATGAACAGCCCCAACCCGGTGCCGCCCTTCTGCGCGCCTTCGGCCAGCTGGCCGAAGCGCAGGAAGAGCTTGGGCAGGTCGTCCGGGCGGATGCCGTCGCCGCTGTCTTGGATCCGGCAAATCAGCTGCCCGGACTCGCGCTCCACGGCCACGCGGATACGCCCATGCGACGGCGTGAACTTCAAGGCGTTCGACAGGAGGTTGACGAGCACCTGGCCTATCCGCGAGGGGTCGATGTCCGCCACGAGCTTGCCTTCCGGTGCCGTGACCTCCACCTCGATGGCGTTCGCTTCGATCTGCGGGCGCAGCTCCTTCAGCGTGTCCTCCAGCTCCGCGATGAAGTCGAGCGGGCTGGGGTCCAGCTTGAAGGTGCCATTCTCCAGTCGGTCGACGTCCAGCAGGTCGTCTACGATCCGCCGCAGCCGGAACACGCCGCCCTTGATGGCAGCGAGGAAGGCCCGCTGCTCGGGGTTCAGCGCGCCCGCGATCTCGTCTTCCAGGAACTCCGCATAGCCCACCACCGACGTGAGCGGCGTGCGTAGCTCGTGCGAGACGGCGCTCACCAAGACGCGCCGGAACTCGTCGAGCTCCTGCAGGCGCTTCAGCTGCGCCGCGCGCAGGTGCTCGCTCTCCACGCGCGGCGAGACGTCCTGGGCGAACACCAGCAAGCCCTCCACCCGCCGCACGATACCCGGCACGGGTACGTAGCTCACGTCCCAGTAGGTCTGCTTCGTAAGGCTGCCCTTGCTGGGCGGGGCGGGGTACGACGAGAGCGCGACCAGCTCGCCCGTGTCCAGGGCTCGCTGGAGGCCCGGTGTGGCCACGCCTGCGAAGACGTCGGCGAGCTTCCGGTCCTGGAAGTCCGCGATCGGACGCGCGAACAGCTGCGCGAAGGTCGGGTTCAGCCAGCGGAAGACCAGGGTGTGGTCCAGGTAGGCCACGCCGAAGGGGGAATAGGCCACGATGCGCTCGAGCAGCGCCTTCTGTTCCTCCATCAGGAGGGTGGCGGTCTTGGCCTCCGTGACGTCGCGGGCGCTGATCAAGACGTACGCGACCTGCCCGTCCGGTGAGCGCTCCGGGAACATGCGCGACTGGTACCAGCGCCGGCCCACGGCGGTGTCGTATTCCACCTCCCGGAGCAGCTCGTCCCCGGTCGCGAAGACGCGGTCCAGGTCGCGCTCGAAGGCGTCGGTGTGGTCGTCGCTCGCGGCCAGCTCGCGCATGGTCTTGCCCAGCATGTGGGCCGGCTCCACGCCGATGCCGGCCAGCGAGCCGGGGTTCACGTACACGAAGCGGTGCTGCCGATCGAGCCGGCTGATCACGTCGGGCGAGTTCTCGACGAAGGCCTTGAACTCCTCGTTGCGGCGGTGCAACAGGCCTTCCAGCTCGCGGAGCTCCGTGACGTCGCGGCTGATCGAGATGATGCCCGCGGGCTCGCCCGAAGGCAGCACGTAGGGGTACTTGGTGCTCTCGAAGCGGATCTTCTTGCCCGCCTTGGTGGTGGCATCGAGCTCCGTGCGCACCGCCTTGCCGCCCGCCATCACCTCGCCGTCGGAGGCCTCGATCGCCACGATCGTGGCAGGCTCGAAGACGTCGCGGATGTTCAGGCCCATCAACCGCTCGCGCGTGACGCCCAGGCTGGAGGGCACGTTGTCGTTGAACATCAGGTAGTTGCCCTCGAAATCGCGGATGATCACGAGGTCCGGGCTGGCCTCCACGATCGCACGCAGCTTGGACTCGCTGGCCTGCAGGGCCTGGGCCGCCAGGTGGCGCTCCGTGAGGTCCTGGACCGTGCCGACCATGCGCTCCGGCTGCCCGTCGGCACCCAGCAACACCCGCCCGTTGCCGCGGACGTAGCGCCGCTCGCCGTTGGCGCGCTCGATCCACGACTCGAAGACATAGGACTGGTGATCGGCGAGGGCCTTGTCCAGCACACGCTTGAAAGCCGCGCGGCGCGCAGGCGTCATGATCGCCAGGTAGTCGTCCAGGCAGTTGATGGGGGTGTCCGGGATGCCGTAGACCAGGTGCAAGCCGCGCGACCAGTGCAGGCGGTCGGTCTTGACCTCCCAGTCCCAGCTGCCGCTCTCGGCCAATGCCTCCATCTCCGCCAGCATGATCTCGAGGCGTCGGACCTTTTTATCTAGCGGTTCGTCTACGTTCAACCGTAAGGCTCCCGGCATCGGCACGAAGGGGGTGTGAAGAAGTCATTAAGACTACTGCCAGGCCCTCCATCGGTCAAATCTTAATATTATTTGGAAACCTTGTATTGATGCGGGTTTCGGGCTTGTTTTTATGGGCGCTTGACAAACTGTCGCCAATTCCAACATTTGTATGTAGGAATTCCGCCCTGTTAAGTGTCGGGAACACCATATGTAGGCTAAGGTTTGGCCTGAAGCACGACCCAGGCGGCGATCGCGTCCAGCGCCACGGGCGCCATGGTCTCCTCGATGGTCGCATACTCCGCGGGCAAGCCGGTCTTGGCGGTCTGGAACAGGTGGTTGAGGTGCGGCAGCACGCGCGTGGTGATGGCGGGGTTGGCCTTGGCGATGGCTTTCAGGTTTTGGTCCGCGGGCACCTGCAGGTCCAGGTCGCCGTTCAGCGCCAGCGTGGGCGCCTTGACCCGCGCCAGCGTGGAGGCCGGATCGTAGTTCACGAAGTAGCGGAACCACGGGCTCGCGGCGGCCTCGGCTTGTTGGTCCACCTCCGCCGGCGTGAGCAGCGCGTGGCCATGGCCGTCTTCGCGGGCCAGGGGGCGCAGCACGGCCTTGATTTGCTCCTTCAGGGCCTCGGGGTCCTTGATCGTGCGCACCAGCTTGATCACCTCGTCCTGGGCCTTGGCGTTGCCGGCCAGCTGCGCCGCCGGCATCCCGGAGCGCGCCATCAGGTCCCGCGCCTGGCGTGCGATCAGGTCGCCGCCGTTGACGCCGGGGCCGGCCAGCAAGACCTCGAAGGCGATGCGCGGGTCGGTGGCGCACAGCATGGGCGCGATCACGCCGCCCTCGCTGTGGCCCAACAGGCCCACGCGGTTGGGGTCCACCTCCGCACGGGCACGCAAGTAGGCCACGCCGGCCCGCGCGTCCTCCGCGAAATCGGCGGAGGTGGCCACGCGCGGGTCGCCCTCCGAAGCGCCTACGCCCCGGTCGTCGACGCGCAGCACGGCCACGCCGCGCCGCGTCAGCACGTCCGCCAGCAGCTTGAAGGGCTTGTGCCCGAAGATTTCCTCGTCGCGGTTCTGCGGGCCGGAGCCGGTGATCAGCAATATGGCCGGGAACGGGCCCTTGCCATGGGGGTGGGAGAAGGTGCCGGCGAGCAGGCCGGCGGGGCCGCGGTAGCGCACCTGCTCCTCGTCGTAGGGGAAGGGCGGCTGGGGCTCTTGGGGGCGGCGCAGCGCGAGCGGGGTCTCGGTGCGCTTGAACGCCACGGGCATGCTCTTGCCGCCTTGTTCCCAGGTGCCGTTGATGGTGTCGCCCTTTAGCTCGCCGGTGTAGCGCGCCCCGATGCTGGGGATCGCGAAGGCGATCTTGCTGCCGTCCTGGGTGACCTGGGCGATCGGCAGCTCCACATTGCCTTGCTCCGGCACGCGCAACTTGCCCTCGCCGCCTGCGGTGACGGTCAAGACCAGGTGGAGCGTGAAGGACCCGGCCTGGATCTCGCCCTGGTAGGTGCCCATGACGGCTGCGGCGGCGGCGATCGCGATCAACATGGGCGCGAGCATACGGCTTATTTCGAAGATCGTCAAACTACAGAAGGCCTTCACCAACCTTTAACCTCAAGTTATTTCGAAGATAATCGAGTTGCGTCTGATCAGCTCGATAACAAGCAGACCCCCATCAGGAGGATCCATGGCCACTTCCAAGCTCCAACAAGTCGATATCACCCCCAACGCCTTGCTCGCCGGCCGCTACCGCGTGCTGGGGATCCTCGGCCAGGGCGGGATGGGGACCGTTTGGCGCGTAAAGGATCAGGTCAAGGGCTGCGAAGTGGCGCTCAAGACCATCCGCAGCACCGGCGAGGTCACGGCGGCCCAGGAGCTGGCCTTCCGCGAGGAGTACCGCGCCATGACGCGGCTGCGTCACCCCAACACGATCGAGGTGTTCGACTTCGGCGTGCTCGACGCCCGCACCCGCTTCCTGACGATGGCGATGGTGCCCGGCCGCGAGCTGCTCGACGTGATCGCGGGCCGCGCGATGCCTTACGAGACGGCCTATTCGCTGCTGTCCCAGCTGCTGCGCGCGCTGGACTTCATCCACTCGCGCCTCTACGTGCACCGCGACATCAAGGCCGCAAACGTGCGCGTGCGCGACGACGGCACGCTGGTGCTGATGGACTTCGGCCTGATGGCCCAGCTGGGCACCGCCGGCGGCGGCGGCATGTCCGGCTCGCCCGGCTACATGCCCCCGGAGAGCATCCGCGGCGGCATGATCGATGGGATGGCGGACCTCTACTCCGTGGGCTGCCTGGCCTTCGAGATGCTGACGGGCCGCGTGCCCTTCACGGGCAGCCTGCGCGACGTGCTGCGCGCCCATGTCGAGACCCCCGCGCCCCTGCTGCGCACGCGCCGCCCGGACGCCCCGGTCGAGCTGGAGCGGATCATCGCCAAGCTGCTGGAGAAGGAGCCCTGCAAGCGCTACCGCGGCGCGGCGGAAGTGTTGGCGGACCTGGCCCTGGTGGCGGGCACCGAGTATGCCTGCCCGAACCTGGCCCAGGCCCAGAGCTACCTGGTGGCCGGCGCGATGGTCGGCCGCGAGCGCGAGCTGCATGCCATGGACAACGCCCTGCAGCGCGCCATGACCGGCATCGGTAACACCCTGCTGGTGGGCGCCCCGGGCGGCACCGGCAAGAGCCGCCTGGTGGCGGAGCTGTTGGTGCAGGCGCGCCTGCAGGACGTCATGGTGCTGGAAGGCCGCTGCCGCGAAGGCCGCCAGGCCCCCTACGGTCCGCTGGTGGAGGCGCTGCAGCCGCTGCGCGCCATCCTCGCGCTGGATGACGTGGAACACGCCGCCGCCCTGGACCTGATCTTCCGCGACCAGTTCCCCGGCACCGGTGAGCTGGTGGCCCTGCCCGAAGAGCAGCTGCGCCGCGCCGCCCACGAGCAGCTGGCCGACTGGCTGGTGCTGGCCAGCCAGAAGCAGCCCGTGGTGCTGGCCCTGGACGACCTCCAGTGGGCCGATGCGATGACCCAGGATGCCGTGCGCGCCCTGGCCCGCCGCGTGGGCGAGATGCGCCTGCTGCTGACGGGCACGCTGCGCGACGACGAGCTGGGCGCCGCGCCGTACCTGCGCTCCGCCGACGAAGGCGGCCTGGCCCTGTTGCGCCTGGCGCCCTTCTCGCCCGATCAGGTCTCCGCGCTGCTTGACGCCACGCTGCGCGAGTACGCGATCAACCAGCCCGTGATGGCCCGCCTGGTGGGCACCACCGGCGGCAACGCCTTCTTCCTGACGGAGACGCTGCGCTTGCTCATGGATGAAGGCGCCCTGGTGCAGCGCGCCGGCACCTGGATCTTCCCGGAGCACGCCGACCGCCTGGACGTGCCCACCACCGTCGACGC
>JAQBPE010000158.1 GCA_028287685.1 Cyanobacteria bacterium RYN_339
CCATTTGCGGCTCCGCCCGCGCCAACCTGGGCCCGCCCCTGGTCAACCGCCGCGACGACCTCCGCCAACGGGCCGCGGTGTCCCCCCAGGCGCCCCTGCAAACGCCGGTCTATCGCCTGGCGAACCACCAGGTCGTCCCCTGGTCGGCCTTCAAGTGCGCCGAGACCCGGCTGCTGGAGGTGCTTGCCCGGCCCGACGAGCCGTTGGGACAGCGCCTGTGGCTCGGGACCTGGATCCTGGAAGACCTCCCCCCGACCGGGGAGATCCCGTCCTTGCCGCCCGATCAGCGCGAGGCCGCGCGGGTCTTCCTCGCGCCCTTCCTGGACGCGGTGGGCTGCCGCGACCAAGCCCCGCCGGCGCCGACCTGGCGCTGCGAGCCGACCCTCGTGCCGGTGCTGAAGAACCTCATGTTTTCCAAAGTCTTGTCCTTCCACTTCGACCTGGCGACCTCCCACAACCTGGGCATCATGCTGGCCTTGACCGCCTTGCATGCCGAGGCCCGCTACGGGGTCGTGCCGGAATGGGTCTGGCACACGTTGGGGCGGATGTTCATGCACGGCGGCGGGATGGGCTTCTTGCTGGGCGACCAGGCGCGCGATCGCCGCGAGACGCTGGCCACGCCCGCCTTCGGGCGCTGGATCTTGGGCTTGACCGAAGTTTAACGTCATCTTTGCTCTTAACACCTGCATAACAAGGGCAGTTGCTTGAAAGGAAGCTGTCCCATGTTGCGTCCCGGCCTTCTGGTCCTCGTCGTCGCCATCGCCGCTGGTTGCGGCCTGTCGCCCGCCGTGCCCGTCGCACCGCTGGCCGGCTTCGTCGAAGCCGAGACGCCGGCCGCGCTGGCCGCCCGCACGGGGCTCAAGCCCTTCTACGGCATCACGCACACCCACGTGGCCGAGAACGGCGACGACGGCCAGGGCACGTTGGCGGAGGCCTACGCCTACGGCCAGGGCAAGGCCAACATGGACTTCATGGCCATTTCCTCGCACTCCCACATGATCGACGACGCCGGCTACCAGCGCATGCGCGCCGCCGCGGCCGCCGCCACCCAGGACGGCAAGTTCGTGGCGATCCCGGCCCAGGAGTGGAGCTCGATTTCCAAGGGCGGCCACATCACGATCCTCGACGCCGGCGCGCGCTGCGACCTCGGCAACGGCGACTGGGCGGGCTTCTACCAGAAGTGGCTGCCGGCCCACCCGGAGGTGGCCTTCGTCCAGTTCAACCACCCCCACCCGACCAACCCGCTGGAATTCGGCGGCACGGGCTTCAACCCGCTCGACAACGCGCGCGCCAGCCAGGTGGCCGAGAGCAAGATCCTCGGCATGGCGTTGGTGAACGGCCCCGGCAAGTACACGGGCGAAGACATGCACGGCGAGCCGGACGAGTTCGATCGCGGTGTGAACAAGCTGAACTACGAGGAGGAGTACAAGGACTTCCTCAACCGCGGCTGGAAGATCGGCGCGATCGGCGACCAGGACAACCACGTGAAGACCTGGGGCACCGCCGTACCCACCCGCACCGGCATCTGGGCCAAGAACCTCTCCAAGGCCGGCGTGCTGGATGCGCTCAAGGCGCGCCGCACCTTCGCCGCCTTCGACAACAACGTGAAGCTCTGGTTCGAGCTCAACGGCGCCCCGATGGGCTCCGAGACCACCGGCAGCAAGGCGTTGGCCATCAAGGTCGTCGCCACGGACCCGGACACCACCATCAAGCGCGTCGAGTTGTACGGCGACGTCGACGGCCCCGGCGGCCAGCCCGCCAAGTTGCTGGCGAAGGCCGACGTGAACAAGAAGGTCGTCGGCTGGGCGGTCAACCTGCCCGCCGTGCCCGGCGAGAGCTACTACTACGCCAAGCTGGTGTATGACGACCAGCACGCCTGGGCCTGGACCAGCCCGATCTGGGTGAACGGCCGCTAGTAGTCCTTAAATCAATTACTCCCAGACCTTAAACTGCCCTTAAGTCAGTTACCAGCCCTCATTGGCTAAGAGAGGGTTAACTGAAGCGAGTTTTGTTTAAGAGTCGATATAAGGGAGTTAACCGATGCAAGTTTCCAACGTCCGCGTTCTTCCCACCACCAACACCGTCCGCCCGGCCGCGAACAACGCGCCCGCCGCGCCCGCGCCGAACCCCACCAAGGCGCCCGTGAAGGCCCAGGCCGGTGGCCAGAGTGGCTTCGGCGGCGTGTTGAAAGCCTTGTTCCTGGACGGCTTCGGCTCGCTGAGCGGCCTGATGTCGATCGGCAACGACATGAAGGAGCTCAAGAGCGACAGCGGCAACAAGACCGCCCACGCGGTGGAAATCGCCGGCGACGTGCTCAACATCCTTTCCTGGCCCGCTGCCTTCATCCCCGGCTACGGCAAGCTGATCGCCGGCGGCGCGCAGCTGTTGGGCATGGCGGTCAAGGTGACCGGCGAGATGATGGCCGGCAAGAACTAAGGGCGATCAGCCTCCAAGTCCGGGGTCGGCGGTGCAACCGCCGGCCCTGTTTTAGATTTTGACGCGCGCCAGCTCCGCCGCGGGCTCGCTCAGCTCCTGGAACTTGGCGCGGTAGAAGGCCGCTTCGGCCTTGGCCTTGTTGGTCTGCTTATCATGCAAAAGGGCGCGGATGTAGTAGGCATCGTTCAGGTAGAAGAACGGGTCCATGTCGTTGGCGCGGCCCAGGTACTCCACGGCCTTGCCGCTGTCGCCCAGCAAGCCGGGCGCCAGCAGGTAGTACCTCCCCAGCCCCGTCAGCGCGTTGGGGTTCTTCGGCGACAACGCCAGCGCCCGCTCGAACGCGCCCTTGACCCTCGGCGCCAGACGCAGCTTGTCCAGCATGCTGCCCTTGTCCGCCTGGTATCCCACGCAGGCGCCGATCAGTACCTGCACCCAGGCGTGGAAGTCCGGGTCCAGCTTGTCGCCCTGCTTCTCCAACTCCTCGGCCAGGTCCAACGCGCCGGTCAGGTTGTCGCCCAGCACGTCCTGGTGCAGCAGCGCGGAGGACACGCCCCACTTGGCGTGGGTGTCGGTGGGGGCGATCGCCAGCGCCTTGCGGAAGTAACCCTCCGCCTCGGCCATCTGCCCGGTATACCAGGCGAAGTCACCATGCGCCAGCAGCCCCGTCAGCGTCCCGGTCCCGGCCTTCTCCAGTGCGGTCTGGGCCGTGGCCCATTTGCCCTGCTTCATGGCCGTCTCCGCCAGCCAGGCGTTGGCCTCCGGGTCCGCCGGGGCGCGCTTGAGCATGGCCTGGGCGGCCTGCTCGACCTTGTCCGGGTCGTTCTTGAAGAACACGGTCTCCAGCTCGCCCGCCTGGGCGGGGGCGGCAACCAGGATGGCCATGGCGACGGCGGCTAGCTTGATCATGGGGTAGATTATACGTCATGAAGAGCTACCGCCAGGAACTGTGGTTCCAGACCCCCACCCGCCGCGCCTACGTGAACATCACGGACCAGGTCCAGGCCTGCCTGCGCGAGAGCGGCATCCAGGAAGGCCTCTGCCACGTGGCCGCGATGCACATCAGCGCCAGCGTCTTCATCAACGACGACGAGAGCGGGCTGCACCACGACTTCGAGGTCTGGCTGGAGAAGCTGGCGCCCGAGAAGCCCCATGGCCAATATCGCCACAACGATACCGGCGAAGACAACGCGGACGCGCACCTCAAGCGCCAGGTGATGGGGCGTGACGTGACGGTGGCCGTGACGGCCGGCAAGCTGGACTTCGGGCCCTGGGAGCAGATCTTCTACGGCGAGTTCGACGGCATGCGCCGCAAGCGCGTGCTGGTGAAGATCATCGGCGCATAGCCTGACGGTTAGCGGGTCGAGGGGCCGTACTTGGTGGTGGGATCGACGATGGCCGACGGGCCGACGTTGCCCGGCAGCAGCCCGAAGCTGGGCTGGGGCGTGGGCGTGGGGCTCGCGCCGGGCGAGCCGGAGGCCGTGGGCGAGGTGGAAGCCGCCGGTGCCGGGGTGGCGGAAGGCGTGAGGGTGGGCGAAGGCGTGGGGCTCGGGTCCTTGGGGCTGGCCTGGACCAGGGCCGGGCGCACGAAGGGCGAGGCGCCGGAGGGGAGCGGCGAGGTCTGGGAGGCCTGGATCTGGGCCGCCTCCTCCGATGAGAGCCCGCTGGTGGGGATCTTCGGGATGTGATCGGCCGCCGTGGGGCACGCGGTCAGCGTGGCGACCAGGCCGAGCAGCGGGACGAGGCGGGTGGCGAGCGTACGGTACATCACTGTCTCCTGCCCGTGTTGTACCACCGGCAGCCCCGGCAAGAACTTAGGGCCGTCTTAAAGCCGGTCCGCCGGGGTGCCGGGCCATAACGATGCCATGACCAACGAGGCCGTGTTCCGAGGACAGAACCTGAACTCCGGCTGGCCCCTCGAGGCCAAGTTGCCCTACGTCGACGCCAAGTTAACCGACCTGAGCCCCGCCACGCCGCTGAACCCCTGGCTGCCAGGCGACAGCCGGGTGGAAGTGCGGGCCGCACGCGTGGAGGTGGGCGAGCAGGGGCTGGCGCGGGCGATCGCCTCCCTCGCGGGCGACAAGCTCCAGCACCCGCGCGTCTGGCTCAAGCCCGGCAACCGCGTGGGCATCACCGGCACCGCGCGCTGGCAGGGCCTGCCCGTGCCGGTGGCGATGGACTACCAACTCGAACGGGTGGACGGGCACACGGTGCGCCTCACGCCCTGCGGCCTCACGGGCGGCGCGGCACGCCTGGCCGGCCTGGACTTCCGCAAGCTGCTGGTCCCGCCCGCGGGCGCACCGGCCACGGTGGCGGCGGACGGCGTGATCACGCTGGACCTGGCCAAGCTGGCCTACCTCAAGGCGGACCTCAAGGCCCTCGAGACCGGCAACGGCACGCTGACGGCGACCATCGGGGGCCAGCCCCCGCGCGGGCCCAAGGCACCAGCCTGGTTCGAGCTGGCCTGCAAAGGCGATCTCGATACCGGCGCCGGCCTGCTACACGACGCCACCGCCGTCTGCACCGCGCCTGCCACGCTGCCCTTGAATGACTGGCAGCACGCCGGCAGCGCCCGCCTGGTGCGGGGCCGGGTGGCGATCGCCCCCGACATGCTCGCCCGCCAGATCGAGGCCGCGGAGCCGATGTTCAAGGTCGCCAAGGTCACGCTCGTCGGTACCACCTACCGCGTGGAGGGCACGTACAACGCCTTCGTGAAGCTGCCCACGCGCTTCGATCTGGCGTTCACGCGCACGGCGGCCGGCCAGCTGCGCCTGGTGCCCGCCAACACCCGGGTGATGGGCTTCCGGGCGGGCAAGGGTGGCCTGGGTGACGATCTGGCGCAGTTGGGCTTCTTGAAGCCGGATGGCGACGGCTTTTTGGTCGACTTAAAGGCCGCCGCGGGCCTGGACATGCCGAAGATCGGCCCCTTGGAGGCCCAAGACGGTTGCCTGATGCTGGGAAACCCGTAACAAACCAGGGAATCCAATTGCAACAATTTATTAAGACAGAAGCGCTAACCTGGAAATCGTAGGGGAAGCCGGTGGCTCCCGCATTAAAAGGGGCGCAGTCATGATCTGGTTCAGCTACACCTATGTTGGTTCCCGCTTGCTGGTGATGGACGTCCAAGAAGACCGGACGCCAGGCTACCGCACGTTCGTGGCATCGTTGTCGGAAGACCCGCGGGTCAGCTTCCGCTCGTTGTCCGCCCACGACGCGCTGGCCCGGCTGACGGACTTCCTCCACGGACCCCGCATCATCTTCCTGCGGGAGGAACCGATCGGCGCGCCCTGCCTCGAAAGGAGCGGCACATGACGACAACCGTAGAGTTGTACCGCGAGATCGACGACCTCCAGGAGCGGATGGAAGAGGACGCGCTTTGGGAGAAATGGGAGAGCTTCGGGGATGGCTGGCGGAGCTTCGGCCCCGAAGGCGACCGGGACGAGGGCTACTAGCCCTCCCCCAGCGCTTCCAGGACTTCCGCCGACATGCGGCGAATAGCGAACCACTGCCGGCGCGCATCCACGCCGGCGTTCGCGTTGGACTCCGCGATCATGGCGGCCCATTCGCCGGCGCTCAGCGCGATCAGGGCGTCGTGGGCTTCCTTCAGCGAGGCCAGGGGCAGGCTGAAGCCGGTCGACAACGGCTCGTCGTCGTCCTCCCAGGGCATGGCGCCGCCGGCGTCCGGGTCCTCCGCGGGGCGGGCGGGCACGCCCACCGGGATGTAGGTGTTGTACGCGTCCTGCTCGCGCGGCTCGTCCTTGAACTCCTTCTTGGTGGCGTACAGGCCCCGGATGGCGCCCACGGGCGCGCGCTCCAGCGGCGTGTACTCGCCTTCGTCGCCCCGCACGCCGTGCGCGACGACGTCGTGGTACATCGCGGGCTCCTTGGCCAGCAGCTGGCCCAGGGCCTTGGCATGGCCCTTCTTGAGGCCCTTCTCGAGGGTCGTCATGAGCACCTCTTCCGGCAGCTGGAGCAGCGTCACGTCGGCCGTGAGGAAGGCCTTCGGCTCCTTGCCGGCCATCTCGCGCAGGATCTGGCGGATCAGCTCCTCCTTTGATTTGACGAAGGCGCGCGTGGTGGCGTGCTCGTCGGGCTCCTGCGGCACGGTGGTCAGGAGGGTCAGGGCCTGGTGGACACGTGCGGCGGAGGTCTCGCCGGCCAGGCCGTCGTAGCCGGGGTCGTGGCTCAGGGTGGCGTCGATGAACTTGCAGATCGCCTCCGCGTGCTCGATCGGGTGCAAGCGGGTGCTCTTGATGTTCTCGTGCAGGGTCATGCGGCGCGCCGTCAGGTCGCTGCAGCGGATCACCTCGACCGGCAGGTTGTCCCAGCCCAGCAGGCGGCAAGCCTGCACGCGCTGGTGCCCGAACACCAGCTCGTACAGCCCCGCGATCTCGCGCACGCGCGGCCGTTGCAGCACGCCGACGGCCTGGATGCTCTCCTGCAGGCTCGCCAGCACCAGCGGATCCATCTGCTTGCGCGGCTGGTGCGGGCTGGGCACGATTTCCGCGAGGGGCAGCTCGTCGTAGCGCAGGAAGGTGATTTCGTCGCCGGCGCCGACGAGGCCGGGCATGGGGGTGTACATAACGGGAAACCTCCTGGGGATCGGGGTTCCCCAGGCTACCGCGCCGCGAAGCTGGCGTCTAGAGCGGGCAAGTCTCCACGGCACCCGCGTTGCAGTGATGGCCGTCGGTCCAGGTGGCGCCGCCGAGGGTGGCGTTGTCCCAATCCCCGTCGCTGATCGTGGCCCCCGTCAGGTTGGCGTCGTTGAACTTGGCGTTGCGGGCGTTCACGTCCCGGAGGTTGGCGGCGGCCAGGTTCGCCGCGGTAAGGTCGGCGCTGTGGACGTCGGCGTCCGACAGGTCGGCGTTCTGCAAGTTGGCGCCGTTCAAGAAGGCGCCGTGGAGGTCGGCGTCCCGCAACTTGGCGCCGTGGAGGTCGGCGTTTTCGAGGTGCTGATCGCGCAAGTTCACGTCGGACAGGTCGCAGTCGGGGCACGCCTTGGTCGCGAGCAAGCGCGTCCGGGCCGCCTCGCCCCGCATGGCCGGGGTGGCGCTGGGCGCGGGCGTTGGGGTGCCCACGGGTGGGGTGTTGGGATCGCCGCTGCTCCGGGGGGTGGGCGTCGGCTTCGGCGTCGGCTTCGGCTTCGGCGTAGGGGTCGCTTGGCCGTCGGTGGGGGGCGTGGCGCTCGGGCTGGGATGCGGGTCGTCGTCGGGATGGTTTGGCGCGGCGGTGGGTGTGGCCGCGGGCTGGGAGGTGGGAGCCGGCGTGGGCTCGTCGCCGCTCTTGCGGGCCTGCTCGAGCTCTTCCGTGGCGCCCTTCGCCACGGCTTGCTCTTGCTTCGCCAGCTCCGGGTGGTCCTGCACGATCTTGTCGAAGCCCTTGCCCGCGTCTTCCACCGTCGCCAGGGGGATCGTCACGCCGTCCTGCTGCAGCACGGCCTGGACGGAGATGGTGAACTGGCGGAATTGCTCCAGCGGCACGTGCGCCAGCGCGGCCTCGTTGCCCTCGAAGTGGGCGCGGATATGCTCCGTCGCCACGGTGGTGGCCGGGTTGACCTCCGTCTTCGTGCCGTCGGCCTTGCACAGGCCCGAGAGGGTCACGGTGGCCGTGGTGATCTGGACCGTCACGACGACGTTGGACGGCACGTTCTCCAAGGTGAAGCGGCCGGAACCATCCGTGGTGACGGCCTTCACACCCGGGATGGGCTTGCGGCGGGCGTCCAGCGCCACGACCTGCGCCGAGGGGACGGCCGTCCAGCTCTCCGCGTCGGCCAACCGGAAGGTGCCGCCATGGTTGGAGACCACCGCGGCGCCCGCGTTGGAGATGACCCCGCCGCTGTTGTTGGAAACGAGGCCGCTGCTGTTGTTCGCGAGCAGCGTGGCGGGCGCGAGCGCCGTGCCCTGGAGGCTGGCGAGCCGCACGGGCAGCCGCGCGGAAACGACCCCGATTTGCTGATCGGCCGTCGTCGCAATGGGCGCCCGGCCGGCGCACCCCGCCAGCAATGCCACGATCAGGAACCGGGCCCATCCACGCTTCATGGTGCTTCCCCCTACTGACAGGTGCCGACGGAGCCGTCGGCACAATGCTTGAGATCGATCCAGATCGCCCCGTCGAGCTTGGCGCCCGTGAAGATGGCGTCCTTGATCGTGGCGCCGTCGAAGAACGCGAACCCGGCGTCAGCGCCCGTGAAGTCGGCCCCAGTAAGGTTCGCGTTCCGGAGGATGGTGGTGTCGAGCTTGGCGCCCTTGAGCTTCGCGTTCGTGAGGTTGGCACCCGTGAGGTCCGCGCCCGTGAGGTCGGCCCCCGTCAGGTCCGCGCCGGAGAGGTCGGCCCCCGCCAGCTTGGCAAGCCGCAGCACGGCGGTCGACAGGTTGGCGCCCGCCAACTTGATGCCCGTCGCATCCGTGGTCTGGAGGGTGGCGCCATGCAGATCCGCGCCGGGCGCGACCACGTTCTTGAGGTCGACCCCGCTCAGGTCGCAGGCGGCACAAGCATTGCGGGACAACAGCAGCTCCAGCGCCGTACCGCCCGTCGGGGTGGCGTTCTGGAGCGGCGACGGCGTGGGCGCAGGGGTGGCCGTGCCCGCCGGGGTCGGCGTCGGGCCCCCCGGCTTGGGCGACGGCACGGGGGTCGGCGTGGCCGTTGCGGCAGGCCGGGGCGTGTCCGTGGGGGCGTTGACGGGGCCATTGCCCTTCTGGCCGGCCGGCGACAGCGCCTTCTCCTGTGCGGCGATCTCGGGGTGCTTGGCCACGACGGCCGCGAAAACTTGGGAAATCGCCGCGGGCGAATCCAGCTTCACCTCGACGTCATCGGTCTGCAGCGCCGTCTGCACGGAGGCCACCAGCGCCGTGAAGCCCGCCAGCGAGGCGTGCGCCATGGCACCGGGGTTGTCCTTGAACTGCTCGCGCATGCGGGCGGTGGCCACGGTGGAGGCCGGGTCCACCTGGCACTTGGTGCCGTCCGCCACGGCCAGGGTGGTGAGCGTGACGCTGCCGACCTTGATTTGCACCGTCACGACGGCACCGGCGGGCACGTTCGTGGCGCTGAAGTGGCCCGAGGCGTCCGTGGTGACGCCCTTGAGGCCTGCGATCGGCTGCTCGTTGGCATCCAGCACGTTGACGGGCGCGCCGGGGACGGGCTTCCAGGCCTCCGCCGCCTGCAGGCGGAAGGTGCCGCCATGGTTGGAGACGACGCCGCTGCTGTTGTTGGCGACCAGGGTGCCGCCGTTGTTGGCCACCACGCCGCCGCTGTTGTTGGCGATCAGGCTTGCGGGGGCCTGGGCCAGGCCGGCCAGCACCGCGGTGCGCACGGACAGGTGATTGGCGATCGTGCCGCCGCCGTCACCGCCCTTGGACGGGTTCTGGCCTGCACACCCGGCGAGAACGGCCGCCAGCGCAATGCGCGTCCACAAGCGTGCCATGTCCACCCTCCGTCACCGGCCCCCCCGGTAAAGTCCTTCTACCCCATACCAAGCAGGGGTTTAACGGCCGTAGGTGGCGAGGATCTCGGGAGGCAAGGCGTTGGAGCGCGCGATGCGCTCGAACACAGAGACCGCGGGGGTTGCGACGCGGGCGAGGCCGTTCGTGCGGTCCACATGGTACAAGCCGAACCGCGGGCGGTAGCCGTCGGCCCATTCGAAGTTGTCCATCAGGGTCCAGTGGATGTAGCCGCGCACGTCGACGCCGTCGCGGATGGCATGGTGCACCTCCGCCAGGTGGCGCACCAGGTAGGACGCGCGGGTCTTGCCGTCCGGGTCGTCCACGCCGTTCTCCGTGATCAAGATGGGCACGTGCCGGCCGTCCGGTAGGCGGCTGTAGCCGTTGGCCATCCACAGGGCGCGGTACAGGCCGTAGGGGTAGTCCTCCCAGCCCATGGCCGTGGTGGGCGCGCCGGGCATGGGGATGCGGTCCTTGGCCCCGCCGGAGACGCAGACCCAACGGGTGTAGTAGTTCACGCCGATGAAGTCGACGGAGCTCGCCGCCTGGGGGTCGAAGACCTTCACGCCCTGCGTGCCCGGGATCTCGAACTGGAGCAACCCGGAGCTGGCGGCCCGCATGGGGGCCCGGTTGAAGACCGTGTCGTTGAAGTAGGCCGTGGCCGCCTCGATCGCGTTGATGCCGCTCATGGGGTCGAACAGCGCCACGTGGTTCGCCACGCCGACCTCGGCCGCGCTGCCGTCGCCGTCCGCGTCCTCGTGGTCGGCCTCGTGCAGGGCATGGTAAGCCCGCGCATGGCCACGCATGAGGTTCGCCATCACCTGCAAGGCTTCTTCGCGGCTCTGGTGGGCGGGGGGCCAATAGCCGGCGTCGAAGGCCTGGAAGGCATAGACGTTGGGCTCATTCAGGGTCATCCAGCAGTCCACCTGCTTGCCGAACTCGCGCCCCATGAAGGCCGCGAACTTGGCGAAGTCGTCCACGGTGCGCGGCGCCAGCCAGCCGCCCTGCGCCGCCACCCAGACCGGGTTGGTGAAGTGGAACAGCGTGACCATGGGCTTGAGGTGGTGCTTGCGCAGCGAGGCGAAGACCTCGTGGTAGTGGTCCACTGCCGCCCAATCGATCTTGCCGCGCTCGGGCTCGATGCGGGCCCACTCCACCGACAACCGGTGCGCGTTGTGGCCCATGGCCTCCGCCAGCGCGAAGTCTTTGTCGAAGCGGCGGTAGTGATCCACGCCAACTTCCGACGTGTCGCCGTTCTTCACGTGCCCCTTGGCTTTTTCCCAGGTCACCCAGTCGTTCGTGAGGTGGCCTTCCACCTGGTGCGCGGCCGTGGCGGCGCCCCAGTAGAAGCCCTTGGGGAACACGGCCAGTTCCGATTGGGCGCTGGCCGCGGTGGGCAGCAGGGCGATCAGGCAGGCGAACAAGGCGGTACGGCAACGCATAGCCGCATCATACCCTGCCGGCTGGTTAACTTGAACTTAACGACGCACGGGGCGGTCCGTAAGTGGCCCGTAAGTGGCGGCGGGATAAGGCCATTGTCAGGTTTAGGAGTTTTAGAGGAGAACCGCAATGACCACCCCCATCCAGCTCACCAGCCCCGTTGCCGCCGCCATCGCCGCCGCCGCGGCCGCAACCGCCGCTGCGGCAGCCACCGCGGCGCCGAAGGCCCCCCAAGGCGCCCCGGCGCCGCGTCCCGGCGGCCCGATCGTCGACACCTGGATGGGCGCGAACCACCAGTTCCGCGCCAAGGACACGAACCACGACGGCAACCTGAGCTTCGACGAGTACGTGGGCAACGACCCGAAGGGATGGCTAACCCGCGCCGCCCGCTTCTTCAAGCTCGACACCAACCACGACGGCAAGCTGTCCTTCGCGGAGTACTATGCGGGCGTGAAGCGCAAGCTGCCGACCTGGGCCATAGCGCCCGCGCGCTTCTCCTCGCCGGACTAGGTTTCGTTCGTTCGGGAGTCGCCCTTGAACTGTTCCTCGTAGAGGCGGGCATAGAGTCCTCCTGCGGCCAGCAGCTCCGCGTGCTGGCCGCGTTCCACCACCCGCCCGGCCTCGAGCACCAGGATCAGGTCCGCGTGCAGGATCGTGGAGAGCCGGTGGGCGATGGCGATCGTGGTGCGGCCTTGCATCAGCGGCGCGAGCGCCTGCTGGATCAGGGCCTCGGACTGGGAGTCCAGGCTGCTGGTGGCCTCGTCGAGGATCAGCACCCGGGGGCCCTTGAGGATCACCCGCGCCAGCGCCAGCCGCTGGCGCTCGCCGCCGGAGAGGCGGTAGCCGCGCTCGCCCACCACGGTGTCGTAGCCCTCGGGCAGCGAGACGATCGCGTCGTGGATGTAGGCCGACTTGCAGGCCGACTCGAGCTCCTCGGGCGTTGCATCCGGCTTGGCGATCAACAAGTTCTCGCGCAACGAGGTGTGGAACAGGAAGGGCTCCTGCGTCACCATCGCCACCTGGGCCTGCAGACTTTCAAGGCTGACTTCCTTCAGGTCCTGGCCGTCGAGCCGGATCACGCCGGAGGTGGGGTCGTAGAAGCGCGGGATCAAGTAGGTCAGGCTGGTCTTGCCGGCGCCCGAAGGACCGACCAGCGCGACGAACTGGCCCGGCTTCACCTCGAAGCTCACGTCCTCCAACAAGGCGCGGTCCTCGCGGTAGCGGAAGCCCACATGCTCGAAGGTCAGGTGCCCGCTCACCGGCGGCAGCTCCTTCACGGCCTCCTGGTCGCGCACGGTCGGGACGGCGTCCAGCACCTGGAACAGGCGCTCGAACACGGCGAAGCTCGACAACACCTGCACGTGGATCGTGGCCAGCGCGCTCATGGGCCCGTAAAGCCGGCCCAGGTAGGCCACGAAGGCCACGATCGTGCCGATCGTGACCACGCCGCGGATGGCGAGGTCGCCGCCATACCAGTAGATCGCCGTCGGGCCGAGGATGCCCACCAGCGACAGCGTGAGCGCGAACCAGCGCCAGATCAGGCTGCGGCGCATCTGGATCTGCCCGAACTCGCGGCCCGCCTTGGCGTAGCGCGCGCGCTCCTCCGGCAGGTGGCCGAAGATCCGGCGGATCAGGAAGCCGTTGATGCTCATCGTGTCCTGCACCAACGAGTGCAGGTCGGAGCGCTTCTCTTGCGCCTGCTTCACGATCTCCTGGCGCAGCTTGCCCACCCACCAGGCCGGCGGGATGAACAACGGGACGATGGCGATCGCCAGCATCGCCAGGTGCCAGTCCAACGTGAAGATGATGGCCACGGTGGAGACCAGGATCAACACGTTGCTGGTGATGGCCACGACCGTGTCGGAGAAGATGTCGGCGAGGTCGTTGACGTCGTTGTTCAGGCGCGAGCTGATGTCGCCGGGCCGGTTGGTGGTGAAGTACTCCATGGACTGGGCCTGCAGCTTGCGGAAGATCTCCACGCGCAGGTCCAGCATCACGCCCTGGCTGATGCGCTCGTCGAGGTAGGTCTCCAGCACGCCCAGCAGACCGGTCACGACCGGTAGCGCCATCATCGCGGCGCACAGCATATGCAGGAGGTGCCAATCCTTGAGCGGGATCGCCTGGTCCAGCAGCATGCGCAGCAGCAGCGGCGGCGCCAGGCCCAGCATCGCAGCGCAGGAGATGACAAAGAGCACGAACACGGCTTCGCGCCAATACGGCCGGAAGTACCCCAATATCCGCCCGAATTGCTCGCGCGTGATCGTGGTCTTTTCTGCTTTTTGGCCGTAGCTGAGCACGTGCCAGCCACCGCCCGACATGGGTGAGAACATCGCCCCAGTCTATCGGATCCCGTCCGGAACGGGTTGCCCGGTTGACGTAACATGCATCACTGACATCAACCATACTTTATTGACAAGTTAAGGATAGATTAGGTTTAATATAGAAAAGGCGAGACGTCCTCGTTCGAGGCTCGCCGGAAGGAGCTCCCATGAAGCGCTTCCTGCCAGTATTGGCGGTTATCTTGGCCGGTTGTGGCCACCCGCTTACCACCGCCCCGGTGGCGCACGCCCCGCTGGCCCTGTCGGCCAAGGCCAAGGTCGACACGCCCCTCGCCGTGGTGAAGATCCAGAGCCTGGCGAGCCAGGGCCTGGAAGCCGCCAACGCCCAGGCCACCTGGGAGCTCCGCTACGCCGCCAGCAACCACGCGCTGCTCGATATCGACGCCGTGCAACTGGACGACCACGCCCTCAACAACCTGCCCGCCAAGATCGGCGTGCTGGCCGCCAACGGCTACGGCTACATGGGCTTCCATCCGACCGACGAGAACAAGTTCAAGATCCAGGCCGTGGCGCTGCAGTTCCTGAAGGCCAACCAGTCGGAGTCCGCGCTCTCCAAGGGTGGCGCGATCTTCACGATGGGCGCCCAGATGGTCGCCGCCACCACCGGCTTCGACCAGGGCTGCCGCGTCGGCATCTCCGTGCTGGCCGGCCTGCGCGACAACTACAAGGACGCGGAGGTCAGCAAGAAGGCCGGCGACCTCCTGAAGCTTGCGCTGAAGTCGCAAGACAAGCCCACGACCTACCAGGTCATCCTGGACGGGCTCAAGCAGCTCGGGCAGTCGATCAAGTAAGCCTTCAAGCCTCCTGGTAGGCCGAGAGCTCGCGGGCGCGCCGCTTCCACAGCTTCGACAGCAGGGGGTCCGCCTCGGCGGGCCGCAGCCAAAGCCGGGCGATTTGTTCGTTGAGCGCGGCTTCCAGGCCTTCCCTGGACTCCGCGAGCGCAAACAGGCCAAGGGCGTCCTCGCGGGCTTCGTAGCGCTGACCGGTCTCCAAGTCCAGGCTGGGCGTCAGGACCAGGGGCGGCTCCAGCAAGAGCTCGCCGCCCGGCAGCGGCACCCGCACCAGGCTCAGCGGCGCCAGCTCGACGGCGCGGAATTTCAGGGCCTTGAGGCACGCTTGAGGACGCTGCTGGCCGTCCAGCGAGAACTCGCCGTCCACCTGGATCGTCTTGCGGCGGTGCTTCAGCAGCCAGACCTCGGCCTCGGGTTGGTACCGACCCGTCAGGGTCTTGCGCGTGGGCATGTAACGCAGCGAGAAGGTGCCGTGGTCGAAGTCCACGCCCAGCAGCTCGCCCGTGATGGTCAGGACCGCGGGGGCCACTTCCTTGGCGGTATCCAGCGCCTTCGCCAGGCTGCGCGCCAGGGCCGGATCGATTGCCACACCGTCCAGGGCGACGGTCCAGCCCTCGGAAGGCCGCGGTAACAGGCGCTTCAGCTCCGCCAGCACCTCCGCGCGGAAGTCGGCGTCGGGCAACGCCGCTGCCAGGCCCCCTTCGGCGGCGGCGCACCAGATGCGCAGCAGGCGCTGGCCCACTTCCGCCGGCGTGGAGCCCAGGTCGAGCCCCAAGGCCAGCTGCGGGCCGCCCACATGCAGTTCAAGGCCGTCTTCCTGGAAGCGGCACGTGAGTTCGTAAGTGCGCCGCGCGCCGCTCCCCAGCAGGCAGGCCAGCTTCTGCAAGCCGCCCAAGGCCCGCGCCACCAGCTCGGCCGGCGGAGCGGCGCCCGGGGTGCGGCGGAAGGTCAGGCGCAGGGGAGTGGCTAACATAACAAGCGAATTGTACCCGAAAAAAGATCTGGCGATGGGCTCAAGTTCCGATCGCATTCCGCCGTCTAGTTACTTGGAGCGGCTCGCCAAGGAGGTGAGCGACCCTGGAGCCAAGGAAGGCTTTGCCCCACCCCGGAGTCTTCCCATGCGTTTTCGCCAACACTGGATCTGGGTGACGGCCTTCACGGTCCTTGCGGCCTGGGTCATCGCCACCCCCTCCCACCCCCCGGACGAAGCGGAATTGGACCAGCCCATCGGCATCGCCGAGGCCCAGTAACAAGTTTTCCTCCCCCCTTCCGTTCGATCCCCCCACAACAACAAAGGGCGCCGCGGCTTTTGCCACGGCGCCCTTTGTGGATCGCACCCGGGACTGACCCGCTGATCTGGCCATCGGCAAAATAGCATTTCGCCCAGATGCGCTCCAGGTCTCGATTTACGGAAAAACGACCATGACCTTCATGTAACCTTTCAATATTGTTAACACCTTGTTTACCGAATTAACAGCTTGATGACCGATAGAGCATTCAACACCGTCGTGGTCCTTGGAGGAAATCATCATGTCGACCCCCGCGTTCAACATCGGCCTGCCCGTCCTGCCCCAGCAGGGTGTGTACACGGCGCCTAGCCCCACGCCGACGGCGCCGGGCTACCCGACGACGCCGGGTGTGAACATCGGCGTCCCGACGGACACCTACACGGGCCTTTCCGGCACGAACATGGTGGAAGCGCTGGGTGTTGGCGGCATCGCCGGCTACAAGGCGCCGCGCGGCCTGCAAGGCGTCCGCAGCGAGTTGAAGATCACCAAGACCGGCGCGCGCTCGGCCGCCGGCCGCTCTTATGGCCGTGGCAACAGCTACGGCGGCTACCGCGACAACGGCTACCGCAACGGCTACCGCAGCTACAACAGCCGCAGCTACAACGGCCGCAGCAACGGTGGCCGCAGCCGCGTGGGAAGCGCCCAGCCGTTCGGCCTGTGGGCTGCCGTCAAGTCGTCCGTCATCATCGGCAGCTTGATCTCCGTCGCCACCAACGGGTGGGAACTTTACAACAAGCGCGAGACCGGCGCGCAGGCCGGCGCCAACGTGGCCGGCGACGTCGCCTCTTCCGCGGTTGGCGGTGCCGGTGGTGCCGTGGCCTCCTACATCGGTTGCGGTCTGCTCGAGACGTTCGGCGCGGGTGGCGGCCTGCTCACCATCGCCGGCATCGGCCTGGGCATCGGCGGCTACTTCCTGGCCGACAAGCTGCTGCGCAACACCACGATCTTCAAGAGCTTCCAGAGCGGCGTCTACAAGCTCTTCGGCGGGAAGTAGTTTTACCTCCCTTGCTTGCCGGGTACGAGCCTCCTCATAAGGAGGACACCCCGAATGAGCGAAGAAACGACCGAAGCCCCAGAGGCCGGTGCGGAAGCGCCGGCCCCTTCTGCTAAGCGGATCCGGATCGGCCCCGTGCGCACGTTCACGGCGTGCACCGTCAAGCTGCGTGGCTGCAAGTCGCCGGAGATGGGCAACGTCTTCCCGGTCGACCTCTCCACCGGCAACATGACAAAGCCCTTCGACCTGGCCTGCACCAGCTGCCTGACCAAGATGCAGGACGAAGGCAAGTGGGTCATCAAATAGCCGGTAGCACCCTTCGAGCAAACAAGCATCCTTGATGTGCAGGGCCGGCGCGCCGGCGCACGTGCATAACCAAGCGGCCGCGGGTAAGATCCCCGCGTCCGCGGGCTTGCCCGCCCGCCCACATAAGGAGCCTGCTCGTGCGCATCGCCGTCCCCCGTGAGAGTTTGCCCGGCGAGCGCCGGGTGGCGTTGGTCCCGGATTCCATCAAGCGCCTGGTCAAGGCCGGCCACGAGGTCATGGTGGAGGCCGGCGCGGGCGCCGAGGCGCTCTTCGCCGACGAGGCCTACGCCGCCGCCGGCGCCACGATCACGCAGGACCCGTGGAGCGAGGCCGACGTGGTGGTGGCCGTCAACGCGCCCACCCCGGATGCGATCGGCCGCATGCGCGAGGGCGCGAGCCTGATCGCCTTCCTCAAGC
This sequence comes from Cyanobacteria bacterium RYN_339, assembly GCA_028287685.1. Lineage (GTDB taxonomy): Bacteria > Cyanobacteriota > Sericytochromatia > S15B-MN24 > JAQBPE01 > JAQBPE01. Next base: position 17,446 of record JAQBPE010000158.1, read on the forward strand.
CGTTGGTCGACGCGCAGACCGTGCGCACGTTGGCCGCCCGCAAGATCACGGCGTTCTCGATGGAGCTGGTGCCGCGCACCACCCTGGCCCAGAGCATGGACGCGCTGTCCTCGATGGCCACGGTGGGTGGCTACAAGGCCGTGTTGCTGGCCGCGGAGCACCTGCCCAAGTTCTTCCCGATGCTGACCACCGCGGCCGGCACGGTGGCCCCTGCCAAGGTCTTGATCCTGGGCGCCGGCGTGGCGGGCCTGCAGGCGATCGCCACCGCGCGCCGCCTGGGCGCCATGGTCGAGGCCTTCGACCAGCGCCCTGCCACCAAGGAGCAGGTGGAATCACTGGGCGCGCGCTTCGTGGAGGTCCCCTCCGAGGAGGCCGCCGAAACCTCGGGCGGCTACGCCAAGGAGCTTTCCGAGGACTACAAGCGCAAGCAGGCGGAGCTGATCAAGAAGCACATCGCCAAGAGCGACGTGGTCATCACCACGGCCCTGATCCCCGGCCGGCGCGCCCCCATCCTGATCCCCACCGACATGGTGGCCGGCATGCAGCCGGGCAGCGTGATCGTGGATTTGGCCGCGGAGATGGGCGGCAACTGCGAGCTGACGGAGCCGGGGCAGGTGGTGCAGAAGCAGGGCGTGACGATCATCGGGCTGCTGAATCTGCCGGCCACCATGCCGACGCATGCCAGCCAGATGTACGCGCGCAACGTAGAGAAGCTGTTGGGCCACCTGTCCACGAAGGAAGGCTTCAAGCTGGAGCGCGACGAGACGATCACCAAGGGTTGCCTGGTTACCCACGGCGGCGAAGTGGTGAATGACGCGGTAAAGACCGCATTGGGAGAGGTGGCAACGAATGCCTGAGACCATGATCGATCCGACGATCCTTTACCTGTTCGTCTTTATCCTGGCG
>JAQBPE010000163.1 GCA_028287685.1 Cyanobacteria bacterium RYN_339
CCTCCGGCTGCCCTTGCTCACCAGTTCCGAGGGCAGTCCACGGTGCGTAGCTCCGTGCCCTCGGCCAGGAAGATATCCCCCGAAATGGGGGAGGACTCCTTCGGCCTGCAGTGCCGCAAGCCCCCACCCCCACGCGGGGGAGGTGCCCGCCAGGGCGGAGGGGGCTTGCTTGCGGGTACAAGACCCGCATGTCCGAAACGGTTCTGCCCGCTCACCGCGCGGCGTTCTACGAGCAGCTCGGCCGCCAATTGAAGGCCGGGCTGCCGCTTGGCGCCAGCTTCCGCAACCTGGTCGCCCCCGGCGTCCCCGCCCCGATTGCGCGGGCGGTGGAGGATGCGCGGCCGCGGCTGGAGGCCGGCGAAGCGCTCGCGGCGGTGTTGGCGCGGCACCCGAACGCCTTCCCGCCGCATGACATCGGCTACCTTCACGCCGCGGAGCTGGCCGGCACGCTGCCCTTGATCTGCCAGCAGCTGGGCAAGGAGTACCGACTGCGCCACAACCGCACGTTGCAGCTGGCCGGGCAGTTGGTCTACCCCGGGATACTGTTGGTGCTATCGGTCCTGCTGTTGCCCATCCCGCGCGCCTTCGTGGACGGCGTCGGCGCCTACTTCATGGACGCCCTGCCGGGCATCCTGGGCATCTGCCTGGCCGCCGGCGGCACCTACTGGCTGGCCTTCGCGCCGGGTGCGAGCCAGCTCCGGGCCCGGCTGGGCGCTATCGCGCAGCAAATCCCCTGGGTCGGCACGCAGCTGCGCGCGATGGCGATCGCCCGCACCGTCAACCTGCTGGCCGTCTGCCTGGGCGCGGGCCTCAACGCGCCGGACGCCTTCCGCGCGGCGGCCAAGGCCACCACTGACGTGGCGATCGCCGCCGCCTGCCAGGACATCGCCATGCGCCTGGGCGGCGGCAAAGCCACGATCTCCGAGGCCGTCGGCGCGCACCCCGACGTCTTCGACGGCACCGCCTTCCAGGTGATCGCCACCGGCGAGGAGTCTGGCACGCTGGACGCCTCGCTCGCGCGCCTGGGCGAGGGACTGGAGGAAGGGGCGATCGCGGCGCTGGGCATGCTGTTCACGATGGCGCGCTATGGCGTGCTGGTGGCCGTGGTGCTGAACATCGGCTGGCGCATTCTGGGGCAGATGTTGCAGCACTTGCACGCGGTCAACCAAGCCATGGAAGGGCTTTAGCGCGCGTTCGGGCGAGGTCCTGGACCCGGCTGATAGCGGAGCGGCATCGGGGCTGACGGCGGAGCGGGGCGAAATCGGGGCTGATGGCGGAGCGGGGCGGAATCGGGACTGATAGCGGAGCGGCGCGGAATCGGGACTGATTACGGAGCGGGGCGGAATCGGGCCGCGTGGCGCGAAGGCCTCCAAGGGGGTCATCCTTCTTGCAGCGGCCGCCTGTCGTTTTGCTATAACGTTACCATCGAAAGCAACCCAAGCAAACGAAAAGCGATCCGTCCGCTACGCAGACTGCCCTCAGAGACTTACGGGCAAACATCTTCGGCACTACAGACCTGTTGCGCTCGAAGGCTTACCTTGCATCGCAGCCGGCCGCCGGGTTTTCCTAGAGCGTCCGGTTGTCCGCAGCTAACGCGCTTAGTAACATTATAGCAAACTAACAGGCAGTGCATTTCCTGGCTGGCGCGCCCCGCGACGGGGTCCGAAATGACATTCCAAATCCGCCACGTCATCCATGCGGACGCCCACCTCAGTTAACAACTCCTGAACTTTGGTTGAACCCGCGCAAGACCGCTGCCGCGGGCCCCCACAAACACCTTGTCATGTCCATCGCGATCCGCCCGTCGTTGATGCTGCCCCCCGCGCCCGCCCGTCCGGCGGTGCCCGCGTTCAAGGCGCCTGCGGTCAAGCAGATCAACGAAGAGGCCGGCAGCCTGCTGGTTTCCGCCATCAAAGAGATGGTGAAGCAACCGGGCAAGACGTTGAAGAGCTTCGGTGCCATGCTTCTCGAGCCGTTCATCCACCCCGGGCGGGGCGTGGCGCGCATCGCGGAGGTCTGGCACAAGGACGGCTGGTTCTCGGGGGCACTGGCCGCGTTGCTTTACCTCTCCACCGCCCTCACCACGGCGAGCTTCGTGGTCATGGGCCTGGCCGCCCTGGCCGCTCCGTTCACGGGCGGCGCCTCCCTGGCGCTCATCCCGCTGGCCAGCACCGTGATGGTCTGGACCGGCTTCCACGACGCCGCCGTCACCGCCGCGATCCTGGGCAAGGACGAGTGGGACGCGGTGCACGCCACGTCGCAAGACGACCTGGACCGCAAGGAAGCCATGCTGGCCGACGACTACCTCAACACCTTCTTCGCCTGGGTCACGCTGCCCCTAACCGACGCCAAGACCGCCCTGACAGTCGCGCCGCAGGGCCTCTGGATGTCCGCCCGCGGCGCCGTAAAGCCGGCCGCACGCAGCGTCCTGAAGCCTGCCGCCCGCGACGTGCTGAAGCCTGCCGCACGCAGCGTGCTGAAGCCAGGCGCCCGCGCGGTGGTGCGCGTCAGCGGCCGCGGGAGCGACAGCTAACGGACGGCTTCCTGGTGGAAGTCGCTCAGCACCTTGGTGAACAAGTTCCGCACCACGCGCCCGGCTTCGAACTGCATGATGCCGTCCGCCGTGGCCTGCACGATCGGCCGTGGCAGGAACTTCAACGCCCCCGCCAGCGGCAGCTCGATGTCCATCTTGAACTTGAAGTCCAGGCCGGTGCGCTCGCCGCGGGGCACCAGGTCGAGCTGGCTCTCCGAGAACCCCTTCACGGTGGGGAAGGGGCAGCTGATCTTGTCGAGGTCGAAGTCCAGCGCGACCAGGCGCAGGCCGCCCTCGTGCCACTCCGCCTGCAGGCAGGTCACCAGCACCACCTTGTAGTTCAGGCCGCCCACCGGGTTGTGGGTGATCAGGAAGGCGCCGGGGCGCGCCAGCGGCTTGACCACGTCCACCGCCTCGATCTTGTCCAGGAACATCGCGGTGTCCTGGAAGTAGAGGCGGGCGGCTTCCAGGGTGATGGGAAGCTCGCTGGTGGTGGCACCGCTGCCGGAGATGCGGATCATGGGAACCTGCCAGGGGAAAAGGGGGACGAGTCCTTTATTCCCGGTCCGCGAACACGCTATGCAGGCACCGGCTGCCGGCCAGCGCCGTGAAGGTCAGCTGGCGCTTGGGGTCACCCTGGAAGTTGTAGGTCCAGCGCTCCGCCTCCTGGCGCTTGGCCGTGGCGCGCTTGGCAGGCTCGCCGTACCAGGCCAACACGTCTTCCAGCGTGAACGGGGTGCTTGTCTTGCGTGCCGCCGCCACGTGCTCGTCGGAGTAAATCGGGCCCAGCGCGAAGTAGAAGTTGGCAGACTCGATGTTGCCCTTGTCGTCCTTCCAGAGGTCGATGCCGCCCTTGAACGGCTCGCGATCCCGAACAAAGAAGTGGATGGCCGGCGTCTCGGGCTCCGGCTCCACGGCGTGGCCCAGCCACTCGGCCAGGCGGGCCGCCGGGTAGGGCGTGGGTTGGACGAAGCGCTCCCAATCCGTCCGGTCGACGGCGGCAGCGGCGCAGATGAGCAAGGCGGTCAGCATGAGGTCTCCTACGGGATGGGCCAGGTGTCGCCCCAGTTGCGGGCGCCCCCGTCGACGCAGAGCGTCTCGCCGGTGATCCAGTCGCCGGCCGGGGAGAAGAGGTAGAGCACCGCGCGAGAGACGTCCTCGACCGTGCCCATGCGCTTGAGCGGCGTGGCGGCGATCGCGCGGTCCATCAGCTCCTGGGGATAGCGGTCCGTGCCGCTGGAGCGCACGATGCCGGGGGCGACGGCGTTGACCAGCACCCCGCGTGAGGCCCACTCGATCGAGAGCGACTGCGTGAGGTTCACCACGCCCGCTCGCGCCGCGCCTGTGTGGGCCATGCCGGGGAAGCCGCGCCACATATTGGCGACGATGCTCACCACACGCCCGGCCCCGGCGGGCAGCATCGCGCGCTCGCCCACCAGCTTGGTCACCAGGAAGGTGCCGTTCAGGTTGTTCTCGATCACGGCCTTCCAGCCGTTGAAGCTGGTCTTCTCCACGGTGGCAGGGAACTGGCCGCCCGCATTGTTGACCAGGAAGTCGATCTTGCCGAACTCCGCGAGAACGCGGTCCACCAGCGCCGATACTTGCGCCGGCTCGCGGATGTCGCAGGCCTGCGTCAGCCAGCCCGGCTCGGCCGCGGCGGCCAGCTTGGCCTCGTCGCGTCCGCAGATGGCGATCTTGCAGCCCAGATCCGCCAGTTCTTGGGCGATCGCGAGGCCGATGCCGGAGCCACCGCCCGTGATCAGCGCGACACGGCCCTTGAACAAGTCTGGAGCATAGATCGACGGCGGGCGGACAGGCATTTTAACCAAACTCCAAACAGGTCTTTAGCTGAGGATAAGAAAGAATAACGCCTAAAGCCAGATATCTCCAACTGTACACAAGGTGTTCATCAACCAATCCAGAAGGTGGCGTGGGTGTTAGAAGCTTCTTTCTTTAAAGAAGGAATCTCCAAGCTAGGACAGCTCCTCAAGCGGGAACTGCCCCAGGCGGGAGACCGCTTCGAGCGTGGCTTGAGCGCGGACGTCGTCAAGCCCACGTACTTCAAGGACGTGGTCAAGCTGGCCAACGGCCGCCCGCCCATCAAGATGTCGGAGTACGCCAACCTGGAGTTCCGGCCCGTGAAGTCGCCGCTGCCCCTGACGGGCGGCCACAACCCGATCCAAGCCATGAAGGATCAGCACGACCGCTTCTGGATCTTCAAGGCGATCGAGCAGAAGAACGCCCACTACCGCGCCGTCGGCGACAAGGTCGGCTCCGACCTCGCGAACGCCGTGGGCCTGCCCTCGCCCGTCGTCCACTACGCCTCCGAGAAGATCGACGGCGTCGTGCAGTTCGGCACCGTGCAGCCCCTGATCAAGCATTCCGGCAAGCCCCTGCCGCTCTCCCCCCAGCACTGGACGGAGAAGCAGCGCGACCAGCTGACCGCCAGCCACGTCTTCCGCTGGCTGATCGGCGATCACGACGGCAAGGCCGCCAACTTCCTGGTCATGAAGGACGGCAACCTCGTCCCCATCGACTTCGGCAACATGTTCCGCAACGTCGGCCACGACGTGCTGGACCGCAAGTACCAGCCCAACCCGATCAAGCCCCTGTACAACCGGATGTGGGATTCCTACGTGAAGGGCGCCGTCGACATCAACTTCCACGCCGGCCTCTTCCAGGTCAGCAAGATCGAGGCGATGTCGGACCAGGAGTTCCTGAAGCTGTTGGAGCCCTACGCCGACGCCCGGTACGCCCGCGTGGGCTTCGTCCCCAAGGGCGTGGAAACCAAGGAGAAGTTCATGCAGATGGCGCTGGAGCGCAAGCAGAACATCCGCCGCGACATCAGCACCTTCTACGACTCGCTCGCCAAGGAGCGCGGCCTGTCCGGCCTGCGCGAGGCGCTCGGCACGGGCAACCCCTGGGCCAGCCGCAAGCTGGTTGGTTAGGCCACCAGCGATCGCCCCTCGCGGCGCTGCAGGACCAACAACATCTCCAGCTGGATCGCCGTGACCCAACCCCGCCGTACCACGATCGCGCCCAGGCGCTCGCCGGTGCGGCGCTGCTCCGCGAGCGCCCAAACCAGCTGGGCGCCGTCCGCGAGCCCGGCCTCCAGCAGCGTGTGGCCCAACGGCTTGGGCTGCCCCGAGGGCACGGCCAGGGCGCCGTGCAGGCCGCGGGCCCGTTCCGCTTGCTCCGCGCTGATCAGCCGGAACCCCAGCGCCAGTTGTTCGAGGGCAACGCCGGGCCGGGCGCGCTGTTCGGCTTGCAGGCCGCGGACCTGGCCCTCCGTCAGGCGGAACAACTTCGTGAGGATCGTGGCCATCAGCATTGCAGTGCCCTCCTGACTTGATGTTCGGACGTCACAATCCGGAAGTTGAGTCAAGCAGGCAATCCGAAACAATTCCGCAATGCTCCCGTAAGATAGGCGTGTTGTGCAAAACCTATACTTGCTTGCCTGGACGTAGGCAGCCCGCCGCATACCCCCGAAAGGAGCCAGCCATGACCGCGACCTTGACGCTCGCCAAGCCAGAAGCCGCCAGCTTGCTCCAGCACCAACTGGGCGAGGGCCAGCGCTTCCTGGCGCAAGCCGTGGCGAACGCGGTGGACTTCGCCCGCGTGAACCAGGAACGCTCCGCCTGGAGCCTGCGCAACCGCCAGATCCTGTTCCGCGTCTTCGAGGACAACTCCGGGATCACGGGCTACCGCGGGCTGGACCCGATTTCCACGAGCGCGTCCCTGCCGTTGCGCGTCGAGCACTTCCGCCAGGAAGTCCGCGCCCAGCTCGCTTGCCTGCAGGAAGTCTTGAAGAAGGTCGGCTAGTCCCCGAACATCCGGTAGCAGTTGCGCCCGGCCTCCTTGGCCACGTAGAGCGCCTGGTCGGCGCGCGCAAACAGCTGGCTGGCGCTGTCGCCAGCCTCCGGGAACGGCGCCACGCCGATCGAGACCGTGACGGGGATCGTGCCGCCGCCGGGCGCCGGCACCACCGCGCTCGCCACCGCGCCGCGGATGCGTTCCGCCACGATGCGAGAGCCGGCCGCGTCCGTTTCCGGCAGCATCAACACCAACTCATCACCACCGTACCGCCCCGGCAAGTCCACGCCGCCGCGGATCGAAGCCTTGATGGCTTGGGAAACGGCCTGGATCACCTCGTCGCCGGCCTGGTGGCCGTGGGTGTCGTTGACCGTCTTGAAGCGGTCGATGTCCATGACCAGGAGCGAGAAGGTGCGGTTGTAGCGCTGGCTTCGGCGCAGTTCCTCCTCCAGGCGCAGCATGAAGAACGAGCGCACGTACATGCCCGTGAGGCTGTCCACCGTGGCCTGGCGGTACAACTTGGCGCTCTCCACGGCCAGGCTGGCGACGTGGCTGACGGTGGTCAGCACGCTCAGCTTCTGCTGCAGCGAGGTCAGCAGCTTGCCGCGCGAGTCGACGTACAACACGCCCGTCAGCCCGTTCTGGCTCTTCAGCGGCACGGCGATCACGGAGTTGATCTGCAAGGACACCACGGAGCGCTTCATCGCGAACTCCGAGCCCTCCATGTCGTAGACGTAGACGCCCTCGCCCGTCTCGACCACCTTGCGGCAAACGGAGCGCGAGATGTCGCGGGTGGCCATCTGGGGCAGGGCGCCGTTGACGTCGCGCGCGGCGCCGAAGTAGAGCTGCGTGCCCGCCATGAGCAGGATAAAGGCGCGTTCCGCCTCCGTGACCTCGAGCGTCACCTGGGCCACCTGGTCCAGCACTTGCTCTAATTCCAGGCTCTTCGACAGCGACTCGTAAAGACGGTTGAGCAGCTCCAGCTGCAAGCGGTTGTCGCGCAGCTCCGCCGTGGCGCGCATGTGCGGCATGGCGCGGGCGGCGAAGCGGCCCAGCAGCTGCACCAGGCGCAGCTCTGCCTCCACAAAGGGCTCGGCGTCCGGGTCGCGCTCGAGGTACACCGCGCCGCGGATGCTGCCGGCCTCGAAGGGCACACACGCCACGGGCCCGACCTCGGCCACGCCGATGGGCTCCGCCAGCCCGATGTCCGCCCCGGGGTGGGCGATCGCCACCGGCTTGCCCGACTCCATGACCCGCGCGACCAGGTTGCGCGCCATGCGCTCCACGCGGCGGCGCACGTCGCCCGTGTCCTGGTTGTCGGCCAGCTCTACGCTCTCCGTGGCGGCGTCGCGCACGCTCAAGAAGCCGCGGCGCGCGCTGGCAGCCCGCAAGAGGCCCGTCAGGGCGCGGTCCAGGGTCTCCACCATGCCGTCCGGGACCATGAAGCCGGCGGCGAATTGGAGCACCTGCTCGACGCGGCGCTCGACGCGGCTGTCGTCCGGCTCCGCGGGCCCCAGGCCGAGCTCGCCCAGGCGGGCGAGCTCGGTCTCCAGTTGCTGGATCAGCGCGCGGACCTTCGCGAGCGAAGCGGCTTCTTGTTGCATGACCATCAGGCCTCCAGCGCCACAGTGCGGCCCTCGCGCAGGGACTTCCAGGCCGCCTGGGCCATCAAGAGCGGCGCCCGGCCGTCCTCACCGCCCACGCTGGGCGCGCGGCCCTCGCGGATGCACGCCACGAACTCCGCCATCTCGTTGAGGTAGGCCTGCTCGAAGCGCTCGATGAACCAGTGCATGGGCAACTCCCCGCGGCTGCCCGCGGGCGTGGTGTGCGTGACGGCGTTGGGCGCATGGTTGCCCACCAACACGCTGCCGGCCGAGCCGAAGACCTCGACGCGCACGTCGTAGCCGTAGACCGCCTTGCGGCTGTTATCGATGTTGCCCAGGGCGCCCCCCTTGAAGCGGAGGTTGATGATCGCGGTGTCCACGTCGTTCAATTTCCCAATCGCGGGGTCAACCAAAACGGCCCCCATCGCGGAGATCTCGACCACCTCGTCGCCCACCAGCCAGCGCGCCACGTCGAAGTCATGGATGGTCATGTCCGTGAACAGACCGCCGGAGACGGCCAGGTACTCGATGGAGGCGGGTTGTGGGTCACGGCTGGTGATCTTGATCAGCTGAGGCGTGCCGATGCCGCCTTCGGCGATCACGGCGCGGGCCCGCGCGAAGCTGGGGTCGAAGCGGCGGTTGAAGCCGATTTGCAAGCGGGTGCCGGCGCTCTTCACGGCCGCCAGGGCGGCGTCCACGCGGGCGAGATCCAGGTCGATCGGCTTCTCGCAAAAGACATCCTTGCCGGCCGCGGCGGCTTCCTCGATCAAGCGGGCATGCGTGTCGGTGGAGCTGGCGATCACCACGGCCTGGATCGATTTGTCGGCCAAGATCTCCCGGTAGTCGGCGGTCCAGCGGTCCAGCCGCAGCTGGGCAGCGGTCTCGCGGGCGGCCTCGGCCACCGGGTCCGCCACGGCGGCCAACTCCGCGCCCGCCACGCGGTAGGCCAGGTTCGCGGCATGCACCTTGCCGATGCGGCCGGCGCCGATCACGCCGACGCGGATGGGGGCAGAAGTGGCGGCCATGAGGGGTCCTCTACAGCAAGCGGGGCGAGGCGCCCATCTTAGCAGGATCCCAGCCGCCCGCGCCGTGATACAAAACGTAACGTTGTTTACTCAATTAAACATATATAATCAACTTGAAACCACAGATAGGATTCAAGAGATCGCGCATGGGTTCCAACGACAACACGAAGAAGTGGGGCGGCGCGCGCCAGGGCGCGGGCCGACCGGCCAAGCAACCGGGCCATCGGCGGCCGGCGCTGTCCGTCACGGTGACGGACACGCACTGGGCGGCGGTCCATCTGTTCGCCCAGCACCATGGCCAGAGCGCCAGCGAGGTGCTGGACGGCATGATCGGGTGCGCGCTCGCCGGTGAGCCGTATGCGAGCTTCTTCGCGAGTTGGTACGCCACGCATACGTTGGACGAGACCTTGCAGCACCTGGCCCAAGGACGCGAACGGATCGTGCCCAAGGCCCCCGCACAGGAGAGCTAGGAGCCCGTCTAATGATGAAGAACCTACAGGTGCTCGTCGTCGATGACGAGCCGATGAACCTGGACCTTGCGCTCGCCGTGCTGGCGCGCGAAGGGCACGAGATCACCCTGGTCACCAACGGGCAAGAGGCGCTGGACGCCTGCGCCGCCCGCGAGTTCGATCTGATCCTGATGGACATCAACATGCCGGTGATGGACGGCTACACGGCCACGCGGCAATTGCGCGACCGCGGCACGCTGTCGCCGATCATGTTCGTGACCGGTTCCACCAGCGGCGGCGAGGAGCAGGTGGCGCTGGAGGCCGGCGGCGACCTGTTCATGCGCAAGCCCTACCGCCGGCAACAATTGTTGGATGCGATCGGGCAAGTGCTGGCAACACCGCGTAACTAGGCCCGACCGGGTAAATTGGTCATGATATGACCGAAACCGCCACGCTCCGCCCCACCGTCGGCCCCTACGCGCTCAGCCACGAGCTGGGTGAAGGCGCGTTCGCGCGCGTCTACAGCGCGGAGGCGCCCGAAGACGGGCGCCTGGTGGTCTTGAAGGTGGGCAAGGACAAGTCCGCGCTCGAACGCTTCCGGCGGGAGTACGAGGTGGGCTCGCTGCTGCTGCACCCGCACCTGGCCCAGGTGTTGGACTACGGCGACGACCCCGCGGCCGGGCCCTACCTGGTCATGGAGTACTACGACGGCCACCCGATTTACCAGCGTGCCTACCCGGAGCAAGAGATCGTGCGCGTCGGGTTGCAGCTCGCGCGCGCGCTGACGGCGCTGGTGCCGCATGGCTTGGTGCACCGCGACCTCACGCCGGCCAACGTGCTGGTGGACGAGCACGGCCTGGTGCGCCTGATCGACTTCGGCCTGATGTCCGACCCCGAGGCCGCCACCGCCGCCGGCACCCCGCTGTATATGGCGCCCGAAGCGCTGGAGGGCCGCCCCACCGATGCGCGCGCCGACCTTTACTCGTTGGGCGCCCTGCTCTACCGCATGGCCTGCGGCTACGCGCCCTTCGAGGGCCTGGGCCAGGCCGAGCTGCTGCAAGCCGTGGTCGGCGAGGCCCCGGAGCCGATCGCCCAGCGCGTGCCCGAGCTCTCGCCGGCGCTGGCCGCGCTGATCATGCGCCTGCTGGCCAAGGCCGCCGCCGATCGCCCCGCCTCGGCCGCCGAGGTCGCCACGGCCCTCGCGCGCCTGGACCCGGAGGTTGCCCGCACCTTGCCCCTGGGCAACGGCACCTGGTCGCCCGCCAGCGCCTGGGAGGCCTGGGCGGAAGAGGACGTGCCCCCGGGCGTGAACATCTTCGTCGGCACGCCGGGCCTGGGCCGCACGCGCGCCTTGCTGGAGGCCCAGCGCCACCTGCGCCGGCACTACTGCCAGGCCCTGTACGTCCCGGCGGACGAGGCGATGACGCCGTACGAACTGGTGGAGCGGATCTGGCGCTGGGCCTCCGCGCACGCCCCCACCGCGTTGGATGGCATCATGCCGGAAGACGCGTCGGCGATCGCCGCGCTCTGGCCCTGGGCCTTCCCCGACGCCCCGCCTGCCCCGGAAGGCGCCCAGATCGCCAAGCCCCTACGTAATGCCCTGGCCACGCTGCTGTCTGCGGCGGGCGGCAACCGCCTGGCCATCTTGATCGATGACTGGAACACGGCGGACGCCAGCTCCCGCGCCGTGCTGGCCGGCGGCTGGAAGCGCGAGCTGGCCGGCTTCCACTGGCTGCTGGGCGGCCCCGAAGAGGTGCAGGGCGCGCTCAACTGGACCTTGGAACCCTTGCCGGCCGACAAGATGGAAGGTTGGCTCGACGGCGTGCTGCACGGCGCGCCCCCGCGCGGCCTGGCCGCCCGCCTCTGGACGGCCGGTGACGGCCAGCCCGGCTGGATGGTGCAGGCGCTGCGCCACCTGGTGGCCACCGGCGAGCTGGACGACCCGGAAGCCTGGAACGACGTGGAGCTGGCCATCCCCAGCACGCTGGAGCCCCTGTTGGAGGCCCAGTGGAATCGCCTGACGCCGGACCAGCGCGCCATGGGCGAGGTGTTGGGCATCCACGGCGGCCCGATCGGCCACGCCGAACTGGAGGCCCTGGCCGAGCTGCTCCCCACCTCCTGGCAGCTGGAGCTGACGGCCCTGGTGGCACGCGACCTGCTGGTGATGCAAGCCGGTGCCTACCGCTTCTCCAACGGCGTCTGGCCGCGCTGGATCCGCGAGCGCACCAGCACGGTGCGCCGCCAGCATGTGGCCGTCACCGTGGGCCGCGCGCTGGAACGCCTGTGGTTCCCTTCCCCGGACGCGGAGCGCGAGCCGCGCCTGATCTACCGCCTGGCGGCGCTCTACGAGCAGGGCGACCAGGCCCCCCCCACCATCCGCATGATGCTGGAGGCCGGCCAGATGGCGGCGCGCATCTTCGCCAACGCGGAAGCCGTGTCGTACTTCGAGCGTGGCCTGCAGGCCGTCAAGCAACACCCCACGCCGGACCGCGTCCAGGGCGAAGCGCTGAAGCTGCGCATCGGCCTGGCGGATGCGCTGCGGACCATGGGCGAGGGCGAGGGCGCATTGCGCCAATACCAGAAGATCCTGGAAGGGCCCCTGCGCGCCGCCATCCGCGGCCGCCTGATGGTCAGCCTGGGCAAGTGCCACCAGATGGTCGGCGCCAGCCAGGCCGCCCGCACGGCCTTCGAGGAGGCCGTGCAGCTGCTCACGCCGCTGGACGACGTGGACGAGCGCCTGCGCGCCATGATCTCGCTGGGCCGGGCCTACCACTTCGCGGGCGAGCACGCCCTGTGCATGGAGATGTACCGGCGCGCCCTCGACCAGGCCACCCTGCACGAGCGCGACGAGTACCGCGCCGACGCGCTGTCCTTCCTGGGCAACCGCATGGCCAACGCGCCGGAAACAGCCTCGGAGGGCCTGGAGCTGCTGCAACAGGCGTTAGAGCTGCGCGAGAGCCTGACGAACCGCATCGCCGCCAACGACACCCACATGCTGCTGGGCAACGCGCTCTTGAGCCTGGGGCGCTACCGCGAGGCCAAGCAGCACTTCACCTACAACCTGGAATTGGCGCGCTCGTTCCAGTCCTGGCAAGACGAAGGCTATGCCCGCGTCAACCTGGCCCTCTGCGAGGCCGAGCAGGGCCACTGGCCCGTCGTGCTGGAGCACCTCGAGGAGTGCCTGCGGCTGGGCGCGCTGGTCAAGGACAACGTGCTGATCAGCGTGGCGCGCCTCGCGGAGGCGCAGGCCCGCATGCACGTGGGCGATTTCGAGCAGGCGCGCCGCTCGCTGGAGGCCGGCAAGGCCCTGGAGGAGGCGCTGGGCAGCGCCGACGTGCGCGTGATCGCCCTGCTGTACGAAGCCGAGCTGCAGCTGCACTGGGGCGCCTTCGAGGCCGCCCGCCAGGAGACGGAACGCGCGCTGGACCTGATTTCCCAGGGCGCCGGCGCGGAGCATGCCACCCACGCGGGCTTGCTGAACGCCGAAGCCTACATGCACCTGGGCAAGCTGGAGTCCGCCGAAGAGCGGCTGGCGAACGTCGAGGCCCAAGTCGAACGGGCCGGGTCCGTCGGCCCGCGCGCCCACATCCGCCGCGTGGCGGGCTGGCTGGCCTGGCGCCAGGCCCGGCCGGACCACGCCAAGCGGCACTGGGAGGAAGGCCTCGCCATCGCCGAGGCCGAAGGCCTGGAACACCTCGAGGCGCGCCTGCGCCTTAGCCTCTACCTGGTGGAGCGCCAGCAACTGGGCGCCTTGCCCGACATGGCCTCACTGGAGCGCGCCTGCGAGTTGGCCGAGAAGCGGCGCACCCCGGAGGTGCTGGCCCTCGGCTGCCTGGCCCTGGCATTGGTGCTGCGCAAGGCGGACCACCAGCAGCCGGCCGAGCGCATGGCCCGCCGCGGCCGCGAGCTGCTGGGCCTGCTGACCCAGGCGCTGCCCAACCCGATGGCGCGCGACGCCTTCATGGGCCACCCGGAGCGCACGCCCTTCTGCGAGGTGGGCGACGCGGAGCGCATCGAGCTGCTGGAACGCCGCAGCCGCCGCCTGGAGATGCTGCTGGCGCTGGTGCGCGAGCTGGCCGCCCAGCGCGACGCCCGCAAGGTCGTCGAGATGGCACGCGACTTCACGTTGGAGGTCACGCGCGCCGAGCGCGTGTTGGTGCTGCTGAACCCCGGCCGCGGCGACCTCGAGCCCTTCGATGGGTCCACCGAGCAATACAGCCGCTCGATCGTGACGCGCGTGGCGACCGAACGCCAGGCGATCTGCGTGTTGGACACCTTGATGGACGAGAAGCTCAATCTGCAAGGCAGCCTGCTCGATCTGCAAGTGCGCGCCGTCATGTGCGTGCCGCTGGTGATCGACCGGACGCTGCATGGCGTGATCTACGTCGACAGCCGGGTGGCGATGGGCGCCTTCACGGAGGAAGACCTCGAGATAGTCCAGGCGATTGGCATGCAGACCGCGGTAGCGCTGGACAACGCCCGCATGTACGCGATCCTCCAGGCGCAGTTGGCGAAAAAGAACCAACCTTAGCGCGTCCTTAAAGGTGAGTTAAGAAGTTCCCTGTCAAGAAGCCGTATAACAACGGTGAAGGGAGCTTCCAACCATGTCCTTAGCTTCGAAGTTGGGTCAGGAGATCACCACCAAGGCCGGTAAGCGCTTGTCGCAGAAGGCCGTGGACCGCGCGTCCAAGGAAGTGGTCTCCAAGGCCGCCAAGGAAGTTGCGGGCAAGGCCGCCAAGGAGGTTGCGGGCAAGGCTGCCAAGGAAGCCGCGGCCAAGGCCGGCAAGAAGGCCGCCTCGCAGGTCGCCGGAGACGTGCTGATCAAGAGCGGCGCCAAGGCCGCGGAAGCCGCTAACCCGTTGCTGGAGGCCACGCTCTCCGTGATCCAGGCCCAGATCAAGGAGAAGGGCGCCTTCACCGCCCACGTGATCGATGAATTGCAGATGGCCGTGACCCAGGCCAACACCCCCGCGGAGGCCATCCGCGTGGCGGAGCTGGCGAAGAAGCTCGCATTCAAGAACGACGCCAACAAGGGCGCGATCCTCAGCGGCCTGCAGCGCGCCATCGAGAAGTCTTCGCTCACGGACGAAGCCCTTACCACGCTCAAGGCCGTGGTCAAGACCCGCCAGGACTGCTACGCGCTGTTCTCGCTGTCCCAGAAGCGCGGCATCACGTTCGACGCCGTCAACAAGCTGATGCGTTCGGGCGAAGAAGAAACCGTCACGAACATGGCCATCCACGTGATCCCCAAGCCGGTCTTCGGTCCGCGCCCGCCCCACTTCAACACGGGCGTCAACGAGCTGAAGAAGACGCTGGAGGAGAAGATCGAGTCGGTAGCGCGGTACCTGAACTCCGCGCTGCGCTAGCGCGCCTTCAAGGAGCGGCCCCGGACAGCCGACAATCTCACCATGCGCCGATCCTTGCTATGGGCCCTCGTTTTGGCGGGCTGCACGTCTCCCTGCGTCACGCCGGACCCGGCGCCCGCCGGCGCGACGCTGACCGGCCTGGTCAGCGCGCCGCAGCGCCTGGTGGACCCCACGGGCGGGCCGGACCAGGTGCCCATCCCGCGCGCGGAGGTGGCGCTGGCGAACGCCGCCGGCCAGCCGATCGCGGGCCTGTACCATGCGGAGACCGGCGACGGGGGCGGCTACGCCATCGGCCTGCTGCCGCCGGGCTACACCTACATGGTCGAGGCCACGGTGCCCGGCGCGGACGGCAAGCCCATCACGCTGAAGAGCCTGGCCAAGCCCTCGCGCGAGGCCAACATCGACCTGGCCACCACGCTCGTGACCATGGCCGTGACGGACGGCCTGACGGGCCTGCCCGGCGAGGTGGACCCGGCCGCCTTCGACGCCGCCAGCGCGGCGGTGCGCGCCCACCTCACGGACGCCGACATCCCCTCGCCCTCGGACGCGGCCGCGGCCAAGGCCAAGGTAGCCCAGCTCGCCAAGGACGACCCGACGCTGGCAACCCAGCTGGAGCAGCTGAAGAAGCAGGCCGCCGCCCCCACCGCCACGGTGGACCAATTGAAGACGGACGTGGCGAAGACCGCGGACCAGGATCCCCTCAACGCCCTGGCGCCGGTCTACTAGCGTGCGCCGCCTGCTGCCGCTCCTGCTGCTGGCCGGTTGCGCCCAGGACGTGGCTTGCCCCGCCGGCCAGTTGAACGTCGGCGTGATCGTGGGCGGCGTCGCGATCGCCCCCATCGCCCAGGTCCACCCCGGCGCCACCGACGCGATCACCCAGGAGGTGCCGCTGGAGGCCGCGGACGTGTACCTGGCCGACGCCGCGGGCCAGGCCCTGCCGGGGCTGCATTACAGCACCGACGCCAACGGCCGCTTCGACGTGCGCCGGGCGCCGCCGGACGCCGCGGTGCAGGTGGTGGCGAAGCAAGGCGCCATCTCCCAGCGCGCCCTGGCCCAGCCGTCCAGCCAGGGCGCCAACGTGGACGTCAACGAGGGCACCACGG
>JAQBPE010000171.1 GCA_028287685.1 Cyanobacteria bacterium RYN_339
CCGCGGCCTGGCACGGGTCAGCTGCGTCCCCCCGGCGACGCGCCTCCGCAACGCCCCGGCACCGGCCAGCTGCGCCCGCCCGGCGAAGCGCCGCCTCAGCGTCCCGGCACCGGTCCATTGCGTCCCCCCGGCGCCGGTGCGCCGCCCCAGAAGCCCGGCTCCGGTCCGCTGAAGCGTTAGCCCCCTCCCCCCTCGCGGGGGAGGTGCCCGCCAGGGCGGAGGGGGTATCGCGGCCCGCCAGGCCCCCTCCGGCTCCGCCACCTCCCCCGCAAGGGGGGAGGAAGTTGTACAATCGCTGGCATGAAGATCTTCATCCAGACCGAAACCCAGACCGCCGAAGCCGCCGCCGAGGCCCGCCCCCGCCAGCTGATACTGGAAACGGCCGCCGCGGCCCCGGCCGTGCAGGCCGCGCTGGAGGCGATCGCCGCGCGTCTGGGCGCCATCACGGTCGTGCCACCCGCCGCGCACGAAGCCAACCTCAAGGCGATCCTGCCGCGCGACCTGGCGGCCGAAAGCATCGCCCCAGGCCAAGGGGCCGAGGGCGCTGCGGTCTTGAAAGTCGTGCGGACCACCGGCGAGGCCGAGGTGATCGGCCTGCGCTACGAGGTCTCCGTTACACCCGGATGATCTTCTTGAGCACCTTGCCGCCGTTCTCTTCGATGGCCTTGGTGAGGCGCTCCCAGATGGACAGGTCGGCCGCACCGGCCAGGTGATCGACCGCGGCCTTGACCCGGCCGCCGCCGTAGGACTCCTGGAACAGGCTCACGGGGTGCTCCACCAGCTTGCGCTCGCCGCCGGCGCCGTGGACGCTGTACTGGATCTTGATGTCGTGCTGGCGCAGGTAGCCGCTCTTCACGAGCTGGTCCAGCTCTTCGGGCTTGGCGCCGTTCTTGACCAGCGTCACGGGCTTGTTGCCCTCGTACTTGCGGTCGAAGGTCGTGATGTGGAGGTTGTCGCCGGCCATCGCTTCCGCCGCGGTCTGCGAGGTGGCGGGCACCTGGGCGATGCGGAAGACCTTTTGCTCGTGGCCGACGTAGTCGTCCTTCATGAAGTCGCGCAGGCCCGCGTCCTGGTTGCGGATCGTCGTCTCGTTGGCGTCCAACAGGCGCTTGATCGCGTCCGTCTGGATCGCGACGTTGCCCAGGCCGCCGTGGGGACCGGTGGTGATCGTGACTTCCTTCATGGGGCGCTGGACCTCTCTCTCTTGCGATCGTTATCGGCCCCAGCGTGCCGCGGTCGGTTATTGCAATTTTATGACCACGTAAACCTTGCATGAAGAAAGGACCCCCGCACCGGCGGAGGCCCTTTCACTGCTCTTATGATCGGTGGCTGAAAAAGTAGCGAACTACTTCTTCTTGGCGGCGGGCTTTTTGGGCGGCTTGGCACCGGACACAGCCTCCTTGAGGCCCTTGCCGGCAGCGAAGGCGGGAGCCTTGCGCGCGGGGATCTTCAGGACGCCGCCCGTACGGGGGTTGCGGCCTTCGCGGGCAGCGCGCTCGCGCACCTGGAAGGTGCCGAAGCCGACCAGCGTAACCTTGTCACCCTTGGCCAGCGCGTCGGAGACGGCCTGCACCATGGCGTTCACCGTGGCCTCGGTGTCCTTCTTCGAGAGCTTGGTCTTCGAAGCGACGGCGTTGACCAGTTCTTCCTTGTTCACCTTGATACCTCCTGCGCGTTGAAACCTACAACTAGGGTACTGGGCCAGACTCTAGCACCAGAGATTTCTTAAATCAAGGGGTCGTGCCGAGTTCCGGGATCGACCGACCGACTCAAACCCAGTGTTGACGATCCTTTCCAGGTGCAAAAAAATTTTCCATCCCGTCTGGGTTAGCGGGATCGGTGCGCCCGATCCGGGCCGGGGCCGGGGGTTCATGGTTCCGGGCCCGGATTTGGTATGATGTCGGACGTGGCTCACGAACCTTCATCGACGCTGCCCAGTTCTGCCCCGCCGGAAGAGTTTCCGCTCGGGCCGTACCTCGATACGCTGTACCAATGGGCGGAAGCCCAGCCCTGGTACCAGGCGGAAGCGCGCGCGGCCTGGAAGGCCTTCCTGCCGCCCGGCACCAAGGACGCCCCCGAGCTGCCCGTGCCCACGGACCCGGACCTGCACGACCGCGTGCTGCGCTTCTGGAGCTGGTTCACGCTGGACCGCGTCGTGCCCGACTTGGGCGAGCGCCCCGTGGACCGCTTCGCCAAGGCCCACGCCAAAGCCCTTACTGTCGAAGGCAAGGAGGCCTACGAGGCGCTCGGCAAGACGCATTTCGGTGCCTACCGCGTGCACGTGAAGTTCCGCCTGGCGAGCCTGGAGGCCCTGGTGGGCGGCCAGAAGTTCGCGCTGAGTTCCGGGCCGCTGACGGACGAGCTGCAGGCCGGCGACCTGGTGGTGGGGCGGATCTTCCCCTACCAAGACGGCTTCCTGGCGGACCCGGACGTGCACATCGGCCACATGCAGGAGGCCGCCACGGACCACGCCCACGCCCTGGACGCGCCCGCCGCGGAGGCCCGCTACTTCAACTCGCTGGTGCCCTCCAAGGGCGGCGTGATGGACGTGCTCGACGCCCTGCTCATGCAGATCGACAGCCCCATCACCGCCGACGACGTCTTCGACATGGTGCGCGAGTCCCCGTCCCTGGACGCCCTGCTGGAAGAGCTCTTCGCCGCGCCGGCCTACAAGCTGCGGTACTTACATCTGCGTGACCGCTCGCTGCTGGACGAGCTGATGCAAGAGCTGTGGGACACCTCCGGCCCCTTGCAAGACGCGGACCTCACCCCGCCCGACGCCACCGCCCTGGCGCGCACGGTGCGCGAGGCCTTGCGGGCGATCGCCGAGGGCGACAGCGCCACCTTGTTGAAGATCTCCGACCCCAAGGGCTTCGTGCCGCTCTACATGGACTTGTTCGGCATGAAGGGCGTGCAGCGCCTGGCCGGCGTGCAGGATGGCTCCCCGACCACCGCGATCCGCACGAAGCACCAGCTGCTGCCCAAGGACGGCGGCATCTTCACGACGTTGAGCTGGGGCAAGGACAACGACAAGCACGCCGCCGGCATGGTCGCCTACAGCACGGCGGACAGCCGCTGGCTGCTCTCGGACATCTCCCCGCCGGAGACGGCCGGCCCCGCGATGATCATGGCCTTCGACCGCGCGCAGCACCTGGGCTGGGGCGACGCCCCGGCGCGCGACGGGGTGGAGGCGCTGCTGCGCCGGGCCGTGAACGACGTGGGCTACTCCGTCCACGACACGATCGACCTGTTCCGCCTGTGGCGCGACTTCTCCAACGCCGCGAAACCGGACCTCGCGCAGCCCGCCATCTGGGCCGCGGGCCTGGAGCTGGCGGACAGCCGCTACCGTAACGAGAACCTGGACGTGAAGGTGCTCTCGAAGAGCTACGGCGTCATGCCGCGGGCCATCGAGGACGCCGCGGAGACGATCGACGAGACGCTGCGCTCGCTCGAAAAGCAGGAAGAGTAGTGGAACGTCTCCCGGAACACGGGCCCTGCCTGGTGTGCGGGACCTCGCCGAACAGCTTCGGCTTCGTCTTCTACAAAGAGGGCGACCGCATCATCGTGGAGGGCACGCTGACCCGCGCCCAGCAGGGCCCGCCGGGCCACGCGCACGGCGGCAGCCTGGCGGCGATCCTGGACGAGGCCATGGGCCGAGGGCTTTGGGAGCTGGGGCACAAGGTGGTGGCCGCGCACCTGGAGTTCGACTACCGGCACCCGACGCCGCTGAACGTGCCCCTGCGCGTGATCGCGGAGAAGGACCACCAGCGGAAGAAGTCGATCCACTGCCGCGCCCGCATCGAGCTGGCCGACGGGACGGTCACCGTGGAAGGCCGCGGCGTCTTCGTGGAGATGGGCGACCAGTTCTTCGAGAAGTTCGGCGACTTCTGGGGCAAGCCCCAGTGAAGGAAGGCGACCCCGGGCTGGCCGCGCCTGACGAGTCATAGAGCCATTTCGAGGCAGCCCGCCCGGCGTGCCATGGGGCTTGCCGTGGCCGATGGGGTAGGCCTATCGGTTTGCTATAATGTTACGCAATCTCGCCCCAAGTGAAGCGTTGAAGGCGCAGGATGTGCACCGCAAGGGTCGGCCCGCCCAGCGCGGGTAACATTTAGCTAGCAAACCAACAGGCGGACCGCCTCGGGAAAAGCGCGTAGTGCCATGGCTCGCAACGACCAACGACCCGGTCACGGGTTCAACGCTGTTGCAGCTTCACCGTCACCGTAGTCGGCGTGCCATCGGCCGTCGGAACGCCGCCGGAGACGCTGATGCGATCGCCTTTTTCGTCGCGGGCCCAGCGGAACGAGCCCGGCTCCGCTTCGAAGGCCTTGGGCGCGTCCGGCACGGCCAGGGAAATCCGCTGGGCCGGCTTTTCCAGCGCGACCAGCACCAACGACGCGCCGTCGAGGCCCGCCACCAGCTTGCCGGCCGGATCGAAGCCCCAGATGCCGCCCAGGCCCGGCAACTCTACCGCCTTGGGCTGGCCGTCCGTCCAGGCCCAGGCGGCCCCACCGGCGGCCAGGCCCATGGTCACGCCCCCTGGCGCGGGCACCCAGTTCGGGTCGTTGTCGGCGAGACCGCCTTCCAGCGTGCCCTCGAGGCCCACCGCGCCGTCTGCCCGCACCCAGACCAGCTGGGTGTTGCTCACGCCGTCCGGCGCCTGGTCTTCCCAGCGCAAGGCCAGCGACTTGCCGTCGTCCGCCCACTCGAAGGCCAGGCCTGGCGCGGGGCGGGCGTCGGCAGCCGGGAACAGGCGCCGCAGCGTCCCATGGTCCCAGACGTAGGCCACGTCGCCCTCGGGGCTCTCCTGCGAGAACGCCAACCGGTCCGGGTCGCCGGGCGCCAGCGCCACCAGGCCGGGCGCGCCCGCCAGCGGCACCAGCTGCTCCTTGCCCGTGGTCAGATCGATGCGCTGGAGCTGCTTGTCCTGGCGGGCCAGCCACAGCACGTGGCCGTCCTGCGAGAGGTCGAAGGAGTTGCCCAACGGGCCGCCGAAGCCGTCGCCCAGCGCCTTCCAGTCCTTGCCGTCCAGCCGCTCCAGCTTGACGGCCCCGCCCTCCGGGTCCAGAGCCTGGTCGCCGGCGGGCACGGCACGGAACAGCTCCGGGGCGGTCGACGGCAGGGGGACGGGCTCCTTGAGGGGCTTGAAGCCGACGCCAACGACTGCCAACCGCGCAGGATCCGGCACCGTCTTGGCCGCGGCCACGCGCTGGATCAACACGGGATCGCCCGAGATGCTCGCCACCGTGTCCAGGAAGGGCAGCGCACGCGCCGTGGCCGTCTCGCCCAGCCGCTCGACCTGGGCCGAAAGCCGCGGCACCAGCCAGAACTTCATGAGGTGGATCTTGCGCGCCGCGCGACCCGCATCGTCATAGCGACCGGCATTGAACAGCCGCTGCTCTTCGCGGGCGGTCGAGGCCTCGAAGAACACGGGCAAAACAACGCCCCCCAGGACGGCGATCGCCAGGAGGGCCTTGGTGGGGACTTGCAACGTTAGTCCAGGTAGAACGTCGTAACGACCTTGTGGTTCTCCTGGGCGTACTTCACGGCTTCCTGCAGCGTGTGGCTGGTGTGGTAGAGGAAGCAGATCAGCTGCTGGCAGTTCTCGATGATTTCCTGGTTGCACATCGAAGAAGCCTGGGCCAGCGTCAGCAGGCGGCGCTCGGGATGTTCGCGGATGGTGGGCAGCGTGGAGAGCAGCTCCTGGCTCTCGGCGTTCTGCTGGGAGATGGTCTGCGGCAGGATCACCAGCAAGTTGCCGGGGTTGGCGCGCTGGGCGCCCTTCACCACCGCGGCGTTGGTGCCGCTGGCGCCGGAGGTCAGGATCTGGTTGCCGGTGAGGACCATCGCGTAGGCCAGCATCTCGATCAGCTGCTGGTGCGTCAGGGACAGATGGCGGCTGCCCAGGATGGCGATCTTCTTGGAGCCAGTCGCCTGGATCGTTTGCAACTCTTGCATGAAGGCGTCGACGGAGAGCGGAATGTTAGAAACGTCCATGATGCGTCGGGTTCCCCTCCGGTGGCTCGAGGTATGGTGTGGAGCGACCAATGCTACCACAGGGCAGGGGGGGCGGCAACGTGATAAGCCGCACAATGACAGTATCCGTGGGACCTGGACTTGGCCACGCCGAGCCACTAGAATGGTCCCCTGGAAAGCTTGTTCGAGGATCGCATGTCCAAACTCAACCCCCTACAGCAACAGGCCGTCGAACAGATCGACGGCCCGCTCTTGATCCTCGCGGGCGCGGGCTCGGGCAAGACCCGGACGGTCACGCACCGCATCGCGCACATGATCGACTTAGGCATTAAGCCCGACGAGATCATGGCCGTGACCTTCACCAACAAGGCCGCCAACGAGATGAAGGAGCGGCTGGAAAAGCTGCTGGAAGACCGGCCCAAGGTCGGCGGCCCGCTCTTCGCCCACGCCCCGTACATGGTGCGCGGCATGTGGGTGGGCACCTTCCACAGCATCTGCGGCAAAATATTACGGAAAGACATCGAGTCGATCCCCAACACGCGCTACCGCACCAACTTCAACATCTTCGACGACACGGACCAGTTGGCCGTAATAAAGGCCGGCATCAACAAGCTGGGCCTGGATGACAAGCAGTACACGCCGCGCAGCGTGCTCTCGCGCATCAGCCACGCCAAGAGCAACGCCATGGACGTGGACGCGATGCACGCCGCCTCCAAGGGCTACCAGCAGCAGAACGTGGCGCGGGTCTACGAGTATTACCAGCAGGAACTAGGGCGCCAGAACGGCCTGGACTTCGACGACATGCTGCTCCTGACCGTGCGCCTCTTCGAGACCGCGCCGGAGGTGTTGGCCCGCTACCAACAACGCTTCAAGTACTTCATGGTCGACGAGTACCAGGACACCAACAAGACGCAGTACCGCCTGATCCAGCTGCTGGCCCAGCAAAGCCGCAACCTGTGCGTGGTGGGCGACGTCGACCAGAGCATCTACTCGTTCCGCGCCGCGGACTTCCGCATCATCCTGGACTTCAAGCAGGAGTTCCCGGACGCCACGGTGATCAAGCTGGAGGAGAACTACCGCTCCACCGGCACGATCCTGGAGGCCGCCAACCACCTGATCCAGCACAACACGGACCGCTTCGAGAAGAACCTCTGGACCCAGAAGCCCAAGGGCGATCGGATCACGCTCTACCCGGCCATGGACGAGCGCGAGGAAGCGGAGTACGTGGCCATGCAGATCCGCAAACGACGGGGCGATCGCCCCCTGGCGGACTTCGCCGTCCTCTACCGCACCAACTCCCAGTCCCGCGCCCTGGAAGAGGCATTTTTACGCTACGGCACGCCTTACCGCCTGGTGGGCGGCGTGCGCTTCTACGAGCGCAAGGAGATCAAGGACGTGGTGTCCTACCTGCGCTTGATCTCCAACCCCTCGGACGAGGCCTCGTTCACCCGCATCGTGAACGTGCCGAAGCGCGGCCTGGGCAAGACCTCGATCGACCGCGTGGTGGAGGCCGCCAAGGCCGCCAACGCGGGCGCCGTCGAATTGATCGCGGGCGGCCTGCAAATCGAGGGCCTCTCGCCCAAGAACATGGAGAAGCTGCGGACCTTCTCCGGCTGGATCCTGGGGCTGCACGCCTACACCGACCGCATGGAGCTGCCGAACTTGGTCAAGCAGGTGGTGGAGGACAGCGGCTACCTGCAGGCCCTCAAGGACGAGAACACGGAGGAGGCCAACGGCCGCATCGAGAACGTGGAGCAGTTCGTGAACGTGGCCTATGACTTCCAGGCCAACTCCGACGACAAGAGCCTCGCGGCCTTCTTGACCCACATGATGCTGCTGGGCGACCTGGACCAGCTGACCACCGAAGAAGGGGTCAGCCAGGACCGCGTCACGCTCATGACCCTGCACTCCGCCAAGGGGCTGGAGTTCCCGATCGTCTTCCTGACGGGCCTGGAGGAAGGCGTCTTCCCGCACTCGCGCTCGCTGGACGACCCCGCCCAGCTGGAGGAAGAGCGACGCCTGGCCTACGTGGGCATCACGCGCGCCATGGACCAGCTAGCCATCACGCATGCGTCGCGGCGCATGATGTACGGCGAGTACAAGCCCTCCATCCCCAGCCGGTTCCTGCGGGAGCTACCGCCGGAGCTGGTGGATGCCGTCGAGTCGCCGCTGGCCAAGATGCAAGCGCGCGTGACGCCCGGCGGGCCCATCAACAAGCGCAACGCGGCCGACGTCGTGTGGATGCAGGACTGGAGCCAGGGCGACGAAGGCGCGCGCCGGCCTGCCCCGGTCGCACCCAAGGGCCCCCGGGTCAAGATCGACACCTTGGAGGTCGGCGATCGGGTGCGGCACGAGAAGTTCGGCGAGGGCGTGGTGGCGCGGATCATCGGCACCGGCGAGAAGGCTACCTTGGCTGTTTCGTTCCCGGGCCTGGGTCAGAAGATTCTCGATCCGCGGATCGCGCCCCTGGAGCGGCTCGACTTCTAGTGCGGGTCCGCCGGGTTTGTTAAAGGCATATTCGCGCGGATTAATTCTTCCGTCGCTACTGCATAGTTTTCATTAAATCAAACAATCGGCGAAGCACCGTCGGGGAATAACAGTTTCATCAGATGGTTCGGATTGAAGTGATGAGAGGTGAAGCAACATGGTAGTTGCCCGTAACGTAGGCCCCACGTTCCCTGGCTTGCAGATTGCCCCGCTGCCGCGTATTCCCGATGTGAACAACCCGGCGGCGCCCAACCTTCCCGGCGTGCAAGGTGGTAACGGCGGCGACGTCAACGTCACGGGCGGCGCCCAGACGGCTGACGTAGGTTTTGTGAACCCGGACCTGATCAAGGTCCCCGGCGCGTTGGCGCTGGATAACGCGGGCCGTTCCCGCTATTCCGCCGGCGTCGGCGAAGCCGCCAAGGGCGACCTGGACGGCGCCGTGAAGGACTTCCAGAAGGCCGCCGAGGACTTCGAGCGCGAAGCCGATCTTTTGTTGGCCGCGCTCAAGCCCGCCGCCCAGCCCGGCGGTGGCGGCGCGCCTCCCGCCCCGGCCCTTCCCGCGACGCCTCCCGCTCCGCCGCCGGCT
>JAQBPE010000183.1 GCA_028287685.1 Cyanobacteria bacterium RYN_339
GCTCGGGCGCCAGGTCGGCCTCGGGGGAGGCGTCACCCGGCTCGCGCGCGAAGAGGACGTCCGCCGGCAACTCGTCCGTGCCGCGCGTATTGGCCAAGGCAGCCTCCCGGGGTCCCCGCCAGGCCCCTTGCAGGCTTATACCCTTGATTGGCCGGTCAACGTCGTCGGCTCGTGGCCGAGGGTGATGGCGTCGAGGGCCTGGAGCCCGAACGGGGGCACCAACTCCGCGGTGGAGAGCACGTGCGCCCCCGCGGGCACCACCGCCGCCAGGGCCGGGCGGAGCCGTGGGTGGCACACCAGCACGGGGACGAAGCCAACGCCCGCATAGCGCTCGCAAGCGGCCGCCAGGGCCGCGCGCAAGAACGGGTCTTCGCACGCGTCGGGGTGCTGCAACAGCTGCGCCTCCAGCTCCGGTGCGAGCGTCATGGCCGGCACCCGCTGGTCGTCGCCCGCCAGCGCCTGGCAGAGCCAACGGCCCTGCAGCCGCCGGCAGCCCTCCACCAGCTCCACCCCGCCCTCCGCCACCAACCCCACGATCGGCTCCAAGCGTCGGATGCTGCAGCCCTCGCGCAACAGCCCCCGCAGCACATCGCCCAGGACCTCCGGCGAGACGCCCGCGCGGCGCCAGGCGGCCAAGGTGGACGGGGCGCGGACGCCCAGGTTCCGCAGCAATAGCGCCACGTCTTCGGCCTCCAGTAGGTCCGCCGCATGCCGGCGCAGGTCCCGCGCCAAGCTTACGGTCAGCAAGTCGAGGTCCGGCGCCGCCACCTCGCCGCCGAAGACGAGGCGATCGCCCAGGTACAGCCGGTAGCCGGGCTCGGGGACGGGCTCGATCACCCCCTCGGCCAGCACCAAGCCGAGCTCCACCGCGAGGTCCACCCGCATGGCGGTCAGCCCGTCGGCCAACGCCGCGGCCAACGGCATCAGCTCGGGCCCCAACGCCAGCCGCAGCCGGGGCCCGGGCGCGACGCCGACGTTGCCCGCTAGCTTCACTCGGCAGCGGCCGCTCACCGACACATAGGTGCCGCGGGTCCCCACCAACACGTTCCCGCGCGCGCTGCCGCTGGCGAAGCGGGCGAACGCCAGGGGCCGCCAGCGGTTGGCCACCAGCCGGTTCCCCTCCAAGTGCGCGCGCGCTGCTTCCACCACCCAGATGCCGCCCCGCAGGTTGCGCTCGCACAGGTTCCCGGCCGCCGCCACGCGGGACCTGAAGCCGATGAAGAGGCCGTGGCCCTCGTTCGCAAGCGATTCGTTTGCGCTCAGCCGCACCTGGGCGCGGTCCGAGACGTGCAGCCCGTCGGAGCCGTTGCGCTCGCACCGGTTGGCGGTGGCCTCGCCGCGGGCGCGGGCGTACCAGCCCAGGCCGCAACAGCCGTTGTGGCCGACCGAGCTGTCCGAGACCGATGCCCAGGCCAGGTCGCCCACCGAGAGGCCGTCCAACGCGTTGTGCTCCATCCGACAACGATGCGCCACGACGTGGGCGATCCGGCGGATCCATGCGCCTCGCCAGGCGTTACGCACGAGCGCGCATCCCTCTAGCGCCACGTTGGCGGCGCCGATCGCCATCAGCCCGTGGTGGGCGTTGCCCGCCAGCGCGAGCGCCGTGGCCGTAACGGCTGCCCGTTGGCCCACGAAAAGCCCGTTCCGCCCATTCGCGCCCAATTCCCCACCCGTGAGCTCCAGGCGCGAGCGACCCAGGGCAGCGGCGCCCTGGTATGCGTTGCCGCGGGCAACCAGGCCGGCGGCGGTGGCCCGTGCGTAGTCCGACAGCGAGAGCCCATGCTCGCCGTTGGCAACGCAGCGGCAACCGGCCAGCTCGACCTGCGCCCGATCCGTCGCTTCCAGCCCGCTGCCCTGGTTGCGCAAGAAGTGGCAGTCGGTGAAGCGCGCGGTGCCGGCGCCGCGCAGCCGCACGCCACGTCCGCCGCGATACGTTCCCAGCACCAGCTCCGGCGTGCCGGCCCCGCGCGGCCAATGGGTGGGCAGGCGCAGTCCCCGGCGGGCGCCGGAGAAGGCGCAGTCGGAGGCGTCGAGGTGGGCGTCGCGGGCGGACAGCGCGTCGCCCGGGCCCGGGCCTGCATAGGCCAGGTGCAGGCCTTCCAGCGTCAGGTGCGCGCCGGGTGCCAGCTCCACCCAGCCCTCCAGCGTGGTGATCTCCCAGCCCGCGCCCACCAGCGTCAGGCGGCGACGGATCCGCAGCGGCCCGGCCGGCGCGTAGGTGCCGGCTGCCAGATACAGCACGGCGCCGTCCGGGGCCCGGTCGATCGCGCGCGGGAGGTCGTCATGCGGGCCGAGCTGCAAGGCGGCGGATCCTCCATCCATGCGCATTTTACCCATTTGCGTTAGAATCGGAGCGTCCCATGCCCGAGATCCGCTACCACCAGGTCGGCCTGGCCGCCCACTGCATCGGCATCGTTGAAGCCGAAGACGCCCTGTATGATGGGTGGACCCGCCGCCAAGCGCGCGGCGCGGGCTTCGTCGTCCATGGCCGCAGCCTGGAAGGCCGGCTGTTGGAGCTCGAAGTGGCCCCGCGCGAGGGAGACCTCTGGGTGGTGGGTGGCCGCGACCTCGACGAGGCGGAGCGCGCGAAGTACCGGCGGCGGCGGTTCGGGGACGGAGGAGCGACGTTGACCAAGAAGCGCGGCGAAGAGCCCCTGCCCCCCCGCCGGGTCCAGACCCAGGTGTTGGGGCTGCGCATGGACGACGACAGCCTGCGCTGGCTGGAGGAAGCCGCCCTGCGCCACGGCGTCAGCGCGTCCGTGCTGGCCCGGATGTGGGTGATGGAGCGGCTCGGTCAGGAGCCCGAGCCCGGCGGAGACTCGTAGTCGAAGGCATAGGCCGTGCGGAGGTTCGCCAGGTGGTTGAGCGCGCCGGGCGACCCTAGCTCGACGGCCTGGAGGTACCAGCCGGCCGCGGCGGCCGGATCGGGGTCGCCCACGATGCCCAGCTCCTGGAAGATCCCGGCCTGGACCGCGGCGTCCGCATCTCCCGCCTGCACACGCGCGGCCAGCCGCGCCAGCCGGCCTTCGCCGGACAGGGCCACCAGCCTCGCTTCGAGCCGCTCCTGGGCCGCCGCCAGGTCCGCGCCCGACAGCTGGGGTCGCATGGCGGCGAGGTCCACCGCGGCGGAGTCGTCGCCGTGCGCCTGGGCCAGGCCGTGGTAGACGTAGGCCGCGATCGGGTCGCGCGGCACGCCCTGGCCCGCCTCGTACAGGCGCCCCAGCAGCGCCCAAACGGGCGTGAGGTCCGCGCTCGCCTCGTCCTGCTCGCCCGCGGCGACCAGCCAGCGCGTGGCGTCCGGATCGCCCAGGGCCAGCTCCAGGCCGTGGGTGGCGTAGAGCTCGCCCAGCTTGCAGGCCGCAGCCCCATCGCCCTTGGCCGCCAGCTCGCGCAGCTGGCGCGCGGCTTCCGTGCCGGCGATCGCCCCCATCTCCACATACGTGTCCACGTAGGCGGCCGGCGAGATCTTGCCGTTGGCCGCCAGCACGGCCACGCCCTCGCGGCAGGCCTGGAGGTCGATCAGGCCCATGCCCAGCAGCGCGTCGGGCCACGCCGGCACGTTGAGCGTGCGCGCCCGCACGGCCTCCACGTAGAAGCTCCACAGGCCGTCCGGCGCCGCCAGGCCGGAGGCCAGCAGCATGTCGTGCAGCAGCCCCGCCTTGGGGTCGCCCTGGTTGGCGGCCAGGCGGTACCAATGGGCCGCCTCCTCGTAGTCGCGCTCCACGCCGCGGCCCCACTGGTAGGCCATGCCGAGCCGGGTCTGCGCCGCGGGCAGCCCCCCGTCGGCCGCCGTCCGCAGCAGCGCCAGGGCGCCTGGGTCGTCGGCCAGGTCACGGCGATCGGCCTCGCGGAAGGTATCGAGCATGCGGATGTTCCTCCTGGGACTACATTTACCCCCGCCACCCCTGCTACGATCGCCCGGCTGTGGGGAACAAAACCCCATGCACTAGCCGCGTCCCATGGTAGGAAAGCCTTGACCACCGACCTGATCGCCAACCGCTACAAGCTCGTCCGCACGCTGGGCGAGGGCACCATGGGCATGGTGTCCCTGGTGCAAGACACCTCCGAGGGCCAAGAAGTGGCGCTCAAGGTGATCGGCGCCAAGATGGGCGCCAACGACAAGACGATCTTGCAGTTCAAGCAAGAATTCCGGCTGATGACCCAGCTGCGGCATCCCAATTGCTGCCAGGTCTTCGACTACGGCGTAACGCCCGCGGGCGAGCCCTACTTCACCATGGAAGTGGTGCCCGGCCATGGCCTGGACGAGCTGCCCAAGCCCTTC
The DNA here is from genome assembly GCA_028287685.1 of Cyanobacteria bacterium RYN_339. Taxonomy (GTDB): domain Bacteria; phylum Cyanobacteriota; class Sericytochromatia; order S15B-MN24; family JAQBPE01; genus JAQBPE01. The sequence goes on from JAQBPE010000183.1 coordinate 4,283, forward strand.
GAGCAGGGCGAGGTGCGGCGCATCGTCACGGAGCTGTTGCAGGCGCTGGGCTACCTCCACAACCTGGGCTACGTCCACCGCGACATCAAGTCCGCCAACGTGCGCATCATGCCGGACGGCACGGTGAAGTTGATGGACTTCGGCTTGATGGACTACGCCGGCCGCGCGGGCGCCCCGATCAGCGGCACGCCCGCCTACATGGCGCCGGAGGTGATCAAGCGCGGCCCGATCGACCAGCGCTCCGACCTCTACGCCATCGGCTGCCTGGCCTACGAGCTCTTGACCGGCCGCCTGCCCTTCGGCGGCGAATTGGGCACGCTGCAGGCCATGCAGGTCCTCAAGGCCCACATGATGGACAACGCCATCCCGCCGCACGAGGTGGAGGCCAGCGTCCCGTCGGACCTGTCGCGTTTGGTGATGCGCCTGCTCGCCAAGGAGCCCCTGGAGCGCTTCCGCTCCGCCGACGAGGTCCTGGCCGCCCTGGGCGTGGCCAAGCGCCCCGGCGTCGGCGGCAACCTGTTGGCCTCGCCCCTGATGGGCCGCGAGGCCGAAATGGCGCTGTTGACGGAGCGCGTGAGCGAGCTGGCCGCGGGCGAGCCCGGCGGTGCGATCTTGCTCTACGGCCCCTCCGGCATGGGCAAGAGCCGCCTGATCGAAGAGTTCCGCTTCGCCGTCCAGCTGGAAGGCTTGCACTACGGCCTGGGCAACCTGCACGAGCAGGGCAACACGCCGTACGGGCCCTTCGTCCGCGCCCTCAAGGCGCTCTTGCCCGCCCTGCAGGCCGACGTGCCGGAGGAGCTGGCGAAGCACGGCAGCGTGCTGGTCAAGCTCTTGCCGGAGTTGGGTAGCGCCTGCGGCTTACCGGACCTAAAACCCGCCGCCGACATCGACCCGCCATCCAAGGAGAAGCTGCGGCTGCAGAGTTCCCTGGTGGAGCTGCTGACGGCGCTCGCGCGCAAGCGCCCCACCGCGCTGGTGCTGGAAGACTGGCAGTGGGCCGATCCGCTCTCCGTGGAGTTCCTGGCCTTCCTGGCCCGCAACACCCGCGACGAGGCCCTGATGTTGGTGCTGTCCGGCCGCCCCAGCGACGGCGACGACACCCGCGTGCCGGAAGGCTTCCGCCGCATCCTGGTGGGCCCGATGCCCGAGCACGGCATCAAGCGCATGGTGGGCTCGATGCTGGGCACCTCCGACGTGAACGCCCGCTTCCTCGAGAAGGTGTCGAGCTTCAGCGAGGGCAACCCGTATCACATCCGCGAGCTGCTGGAGCACCTCGTGCTGGAAGCCACGCTGGTGCAAGAGGCCGGCGGCTGGAACACGAGCGTGGAGCTGACGGCGGACCGCCTGCCCGTGAACCTCAAGTCCCTGTTGATGCGCAAGTTCACCTACCTCTCGCCGCGCGCGCAGGAGGTGGCCAAGGCCGGCGCGGTGATCGGGCACAACTTCGACCTGGATCTGCTGGTGGACGTCACCGGCCTGGGCGACGACGACCTGCTCTCGGCGGTCGAGATGCTGAACCTGAACCTGGTCTTCAAGGTGCAGGACGATGGCGGCTACGGCTTCGCCCAGGACCAGCTCCAGCAGATGCTGCACGATTACATGCAGCCGGAAGAGCGGCAGCGCATGCACGCCGCCGTGGCCCGCGCGCTGGAGAAGCGCCTGGGCGCCACGCCGCTGGCGGAGGTGCCGCTCGAGCAGATCACGCCGGTGGCGCACCACTACCTGCTGGCGGGCGTGACGGAGAAGATCATCGCGGTCGCGCTGCACGCGGGCACCAGCGCCGCGCGCCTGTTCGCCAACGCGGACGCGCGCCGCTTCCTTTCCGCCGGCCTGGACTGCCTGAAGGACGCGGACCCCGGCGCCTACCAGGCCGAGCGCTTCGCCTACCGCCGCGCGCTGGGCGACGTGCTGCGCATGTTGGGCGAGATGGAAGCGGCCAGCCTCTTGTACGAGGAGGCCCTGGTGTTGGCCGGCGGACTGGGCGTCGACCCGGCCGTGATCGACTACATGATGACCAGCCTGGGCAAGTGCTACCAGATCCACGGCGACCTGCCCAAGGCCCTGGCGTGGTGCGAGCGCAGCCTGATCAGCTGCGAAGAGCGGCAAGACCACTCCGGCGCCGCGCGCAGCCTGCTCACCACCTGTAGGATCCACTACCTGCAGGGCAACAAGGCGGAGATGTTCGAGCACACGGAGCGCGGGCTCGCGAAGGCCAAGCAGGCCGGCGACTCGTTCCGCATCGGCGAGGCGCTGGCCTTCCTGGGCTACATCTACATCACCTCCGCGCCGGACAAGGTGGACCAGGGCATCGCCCACCTGCACGAGTCCGTGGCCATCCTGAACGGGCTGGGCGATAAGATCGGTCTCCAAAACTGCTACAACCTGCTGGGCAACGCCCAGACCATGCAGGGCGACTTCCTGCCCGCGCGCACCACCTTCGAACTGAACCAGAAGATCTGCTTCGAGGTGGGCATGCGCGATGACGAGATCATCTGCTACCTGAACCTGGCCATTTGCGGTCTGGAGATGGGCGACTTCGCCGAAGCCGCCGCCGCCGCGCAGTCGGCTTACGCCTACGCGCTGATGAACCAGAACAAGTTCTACATCGGTCTCGCGCTGATCCTGGAAGCGACCGCCAAGAGCTACCTGGGCGAGTACAAGGGGGCGATCGCCCTGTTCGACCGCGCCCTGGCCCTGGCCCTGGAGGCCAAGAACAAGTACGTCGAGAGCCTGGTCATGCAATACAAGGTGGAGACCAACCTCGTGCTCGGGCACCTGGGCGAGGCCAAGTCCGCGGCCAAGCGCCTGATCGCGCTGATCCAGGAAACGGGCGACACCTCGCAGGAGAGCCGCATGAAGGCCTTCCTGGGCGAGATCGTGGGCCGCCAGGGCGACCTGGGCGGCGGCCGCGAGTACATCCAGCTGGCCATCTCCGCGGCGATGATCTCGCGCGCCAAGGGCATCCAGGCCCGCGCGCTCAAGGTGGACGCCTGGATCTCGCTGCAGGCCGGCGAGTGGGCGGAGGCCAAGGAGCTGGCGGTCCAGGCGTTGGAGCTGTCCACGGCGATCGGTGCCAAGTACTTGATCGCGGAGCTGGAAGGCATCCTGGGCGAGATCGATCTGGCGACCCGCGCGGCGGATCCGACGGAGCACTGGGAGCGCATGGAGGACCTGGCGCGCCAGATGAAGTCCGATCTGCTGCTGGCCCAGGCGCTGTTCGGCCAGGCCGCCACGCTGGGCAACCCCATGCGCGCCGTGCCGCTGGTCAAGCAGTCGCAAGACTTGCTCAAGGGGCTGCTGGAGCACCTGGATGACGACTCCCGGATCTGCTTCGCCAACCTGCGCGAGCGCGCCCGGATCCTGGAAGGCGACTTCATCAACGGCTACAAGCCCAAGGCGCGCGACATCAGCATCAAGGTGTCGCTGCCGGGGATCAAGCTGGGACAGAACGTATGGGGGCTGACTTAAACTTCTGGGCCGCCGCGGCGCCCCTGATCTTCGCGTCCGGCCCGGACACGGACGCGCTGGTGGCCCTGTTGGCGCTGCCGGCGGGCGGCCGCGTGCTGGAGCACGTCGGCGGATTGGGCCGCCATGCGCTGGATTTGGCCAGCAAGGGCTTCGCCGTGACGGTGCGTGGCGAGGCGGGCCTGGAGCAAGCCCGTGCCGCCTTTGAAGCCGCCGGCCTGGAGGCCCAGGTCGAACACGGCGATCCCCGCCGCTCCGGCCCCGGGCCGGGCTACGACGCGGTGATCGGCCTGCAAGCCGCCCTGGGCACCTACGAGGAGAACGTGGACGATCTGGTCATGTTGATGGCCGCCCACAAGGACCTCAAGCCCGGCGGGGCCTTGCTGCTGCGGCTGCGGCCGCGCGGCGTGGTGCCGGAGGGCGTGATGGAGCAAGACTACCTGGCCCGCGGCGAGCTGGATCTGCTGGAGGAGCGCTGCTTGCCGGCAGGGTCTGATGTGCAGGGCATCCGGTGGGTGCTGCACACGGGCGATCGCCGCTTCCAGGCCGAGCGCCAGGTGCGCCTCTTCGAGTGGTACGAATTACATGGATTACTGTCGCGGGCGGGCTTCGCCGACGTGCGCTTCTTCCTGGATCTGGCCGGCACGGCCTACCATGAGGGGGCGCCGCGGATGGTGGCGCTGGCGCGGAGGGGGATGTGATGGCGGACGTGCACTTCAAGCTCTGGAGCGCCAGCGAGAACGGCGCGGAGGCGGAGGCGGATCGGCTGTTGGTCGAGTCACAGCGCCGTGAAGAGCCCGCCCTGGTGGACCTGGGCCACGGCGCCCACTACTGGGGCTGGCACCCGGTGATCGGCCGCTTCGTCGTGAGCCGCCGCGCGGAGGGGGCGCCGGCACATCTGCCGGCCTACCTGGCGCGGCTGGCGGAGGCCAACCACGTGCACGCGGGGGGCACGAGCGCGGAGGATGCGGTCTCGGAGCTGTTGGCGCTGTTCGCCAGCGTGGCGGCGCGGCTGGAAGGCTCCTGAGCCGCAGGCCTCCCTCCCCCCTTGCGGGGGAGGTCTTCCTTGCCGAGGGCACGGAGCGAAGCTCCGTGGACCGCCCTCGGAACTGGTGAGATGGGAGCCGGAGGGGGCCAGCGGCGGGCCGATAAACCCCCTCCGCCCTGCCGGGCACCTCCCCCGCCCCGGGGGGAGGAAACTAAAAACCCGCCTCCGAGGGGAGGCGGGTCTTTCTTTTAAGGCTTCGGGGGAACCGGGGCCGGCGGAACCGGGGCGGCACCGGGAGCGGCGCCGGGAACGCCGGGGATCAGGCCGCCACCCGCGGGAGGCGCACCGGGAACCGCGGGCGGCGCCGTGTTGGCGGCCGGTGCGGCAGCCGCCGGCTCCGGAGCGGGCGCCGAGGCGGGCGGCAGGTGGATGCCCTGCCGGTGCCCACGCTGGTACAGGTAGACCGTCGGGATGTTGTCCTTCGGCGCGACCGCGGCGTTGCGGCGGACGTTGGGCTTGCCGGCCACCTGTGGGGCCTTGCCGGGCACCGCGCTGGTGACGGGCTTGCCGTAGTAGTAGTACTGGTAGCCCGGGTAGGCCTTGCCGTTCACGCGGCGGACGGGCGTCGGCTTGGCCGGCGCGTTCATCATGGTGGGGGTCTGCCCGTTCGGGTTGTAGCGGTACACCGGCTCCGGCGTCATGGTGCCCGGCTTGTTGGCGGTCGACCAGTAGCCGGCGTGCCAGTAGACGCGGCGCCCGTTGGTCCAGCGGCGCGCGTACGGCGTGCGGGCCGAGGCGTAGCGCCAGGTGCTGGTACGCGCACGGGCGACCGGCGCGGCGGCCGTCACGGGCCACCAAACGACCTTGTTGCCGAACCAGACCTGGCGGTACTGGCGGTAGCTGCGGGCGGGCGCGGTCCAGCGACGCGCGGCCGGCTTCCAGCGGCGGACGGGGGCGCGCCAG
>JAQBPE010000184.1 GCA_028287685.1 Cyanobacteria bacterium RYN_339
AGGGCCAGTTCAACCCCGTTCAGTACCTCATGCCGCTTGCGAAGCTGATCCACGATGAGGGCTCGTACATCTTCGAGGAGACGCACGTCACGCGGGTGCACCACGACGTGCCCATCCGCGTGGAGGCCGGCGGCTTCGTGGTGACGGCTGACCACGTGGTCTACGCCACCCACCAGCCCATTCACGACAAGCTGTTCGTGGCCAAGCTGGCCGCCTACCAGACCTACGCCCTGGGCCTGAAGGTGCCCAGCGGCACCTTCCCGCAGGCGCTCGCCTGGGATACCCTGGAGCCTTACCACTACTGGCGACAGGTGCCGGGCGCGGGCCACGACCTTCTGATCATCGGGGGCGAAGACCACCGCACCGGCCAGGACGATGACACGGAAGCCCGCTATCGCGCTTTGGAGGACTACGCCGCCCACTCCCTCGGCAAGGTGGCCTTCGAAGTGGCCTACCGCTGGAGTGGCCAGGTGCTCTCGCCGATGGACGGCGCGCCCTTCATCGGCCGCCTGGCGGCCATCCCCAACGCCTATGTTGCCACGGGCTACAACGGGAACGGCATGACGCTGGGCACCTTTGCCGGGCTGCTCATCTCCGACCTGATTCTGGACCGCGAGAACGCGCTCGCGACCCTGGTCGACCCGAACCGCTTCCGCATCGCGGCCGGCGGCGTGACCTTCCTCCAGGAGAACCTGGGCTTCCCGCGCTACATGGTGGGGGATCGGTTGCGGCCCGATGCCTGCGAGGCGATCGCCGCGATCGCCCCCGGCGAAGGCTGCCTGGTCGACCTGGAAGGCGAAATGGTGGCCGCCTCCAAGGACGAGCACGGGAAGGTGACGGCGCTGTCCGCCACTTGCACCCACATGGGCTGCCTGGTGCACTGGAACGGCGCAGAGAAGTCCTGGGACTGCCCGTGCCATGGCTCGCGCTTCGCGACGAACGGTCAGGTGATGTGCGGACCGGCGCGGGAGGGCCTGCCGCCCGCACGCGCAACGCTCAAGGTGCCAGAGCAAGCGCCGGGAAGTTGAGCGAGCCCCAGGGAACCTGGGGCCGGTTGCGGCCGTCTGGAAGGTGGGGAACGGCCCCGCGTCGAGGAGGCACCGGTCCATGAAGTTAAGCTGGCTCGCGGTTTCAGTCCCGCTGATGCTCGGTGGTTGCCTGCTTCCCCAGCCGGACACCCCGCCGATCGGCCCTTCGGCTGTGATGGCGCCGCGCCAAAACGGCGGCGCGCCGGCGACAAACACGGCGGCACCGGCGGGCGCCAGCGCGGCACCGGACCTCGCCGCGACGACGGCGGCTAGTCCGTCGCCTCTTCCGTCGGCAAGTCCGTCGGCATCTCCAAAACCGTGAAGCGCGGCTTGCGCGGCCCAGGATAGGCGTACAGGTCGCAGCGGATTTGCCCGTTGTAGAGCTTGCGCTTCTTCGCGGCCACCTTGTCGTAGAAGCGCTCGAAGCGCTCGTAGCCGGTCAGGACGTACACCGACCAGGTGGGCGCATCGGCCTGGAAGGCTTCGCCCATCTGGCGGTACAGCTCTTCCACTTCGGCGGCCGTGCCCAGCCGCTCGCCGTAGGGCGGGTTGGTGATGATCCAGCCGTACTCGCTGGTGGGCTTGAAGTCCTTCACGGCGGTCTGCTCGAAGCGGATCCGCCGGCCCAGGCCGACCACGTCGGCGTGCTTGCGCGCGTACTCCAGCACGGTCGGGTCGATGTCGGAGCCCTGGATGTCGAACTCGACGCGGCGGTCCTCCTTGTCCAGGGCCTCGGTCCGCACATCGCGCCACAACTGGGCGGGCAAGACGGGCCAATGCTCCGCGTCGAAGCGGCGCAGCTTGCCGGGCGCGATCTTCTGGGCGATCATCGCCGCCTCGATCGGCAGGGTGCCGGAGCCGCACAGGGGGTCGGCGAAGGGGCGGTCCGGGAACCAGCGCGCGATCGAAATCAGGCCGGCGGCCAGCGTCTCCTTGAGCGGGGCCGTCACGTTCAGCGGGCGGTAGCCGCGCTTGTGCAGCCCCTCGCCGCTGGTGTCGATCGTCAAGGTGGCGACGTCTTCGAGCAGCGAAACCAGGATCTTGGCGCGGTCGCCGGTCTCCGGGGAAGTGGCCCGGCCGTAACGCTCGGCCATGGCATCCGCGATGGCCTTCTTCACCACGCCCTGCACGGCCGGCACGCTGGTAAGGGTAGACTTCACGCTCTTGCCGTCGACCGGGAAGTAGGCGTCTTCCGCCAGCCAGTCGCCCCACGGCAGGTACCTCACGCCATCGAACAGCTCGTCGAAGGTGCTCGCCGGGAACTCGCCCACGCGCAGCAAGACGCGGTCCGCGACGCGCAAGAACATGTTCGCGCGGGCGATCGCCGTGTAATCGGCCCTGAACGTGATGCGGCCCGGCTCCACGTGCTGGTCCGTATAACCGAGCTGCTTCAGCTCGTAGGCGACGCTGGCTTCGAGCCCGAAGGCGGCCGTGGCAATGAGATCGACCTTGTCCATGCCGAGGAGTATAATCGACTTGGAGGGACGCCGCATGCCCGACCCGCTGCAGCGGGCTCACGACGAGCTCACCGCGAACGCCGACTACATGAAGACCATCGCCAACGCCACGCAGCGCCTCAACGACGCCGTGAGCGAGCTGTTGGATTCGCTGCCCGAAGCCACGCGCCTCGACCTGGCGCGCCGCCTGGCCGACGAGCTGCAGCAGGGCACCCCTGATCCTTAACGCTATCTTGACGTCAGGTTGACCCGGAAAGGCCGACATCCTAGGAGACCCGTTCTCATCAAGGAGTCGCCATGCTGGTCCGGTCCCTGCCGCTTGCCCTCGCCGTCTGTGCCGCCGTCGTCCTGTCGGGCTGCGCCAAGACCGGGATGCCGCTGATGGGCGCCGCGAATGTGAGCGTGGGCAAGTTCAAGGCCAAGAGCCTGCACTCGACCAAGAACCGCTTCAGCAAGCACGAGCTGGTGGTGCGCATGGCCGCGGGCGCCAAGCCGCCGATCGCCGGTGTGAAGATCAAGACCACGCTGGGCGACCGGCAGGTCCACACCTTGCCGGCCGGCGTGACGGTCGAGCAGGCCATGGCCGCCTACCAGGCCGCCGGCGCCGTCCAGACCATCGAGCGCCTGGAGCTCTTCCCCGTCGAAGAAGACACCGACCCCGCGGACGTTCCGGTGCTGAAGGCGCCTTCGCCGCAGCTGGCGTCGAACGACCCCATGCTGTTCCAGCAGTGGTCCCACGTGGTGGCGAACGTGCCGCACGCGTGGGAGCTGGAGCGCGGCCGCGGCGAGGTGATCGTCGGCGTGCTGGACACCGGCGTCGACGCCAACCACCCCGACCTCAAGGGCACCGTCATCGACGGCCCGGACTTCGCCGAGAACAAGGATTCCAGCCCCGACATCGACGAGCATGGCACCCACGTGGCCGGCATCATCGCGGCCCACGCCAACAACAACCTGGGCGTGGCGGGCATTGCGCCGAACGTGAAGGTGCTGGCGCTGAAGATCTTCGAGCCCTACTTCGAGGACAACCAGTTCCAGGGCACGTTCTACAACGCCTTCACGCTGGCGCGCGCCATCCAGTACGCCGTCACGCAGGGCGGCGTGAAGATCATCAACATCAGCGCCGGCATCGCGGACGACGAGATCCTGGGCACCATGTTCAGCCTGGCGCGCGGCAAGGGCGTGATCATGTGCGTGAGCGCCGGCAACAACGGCAACAACGTCTACACCGGCGGCCCCAAGGGGCTGGACGGCGTGATCGTGAGCCACGCGACCGATCCGCAAGACCGCTTGGCGCGCTTCTCCAACTATGGCAACACGCTGGCCGTCTCCGCACCCGGCCTGTCGATCCTTTCGACGGTGCCGACCTACGCCAACCCCTTCACCGGCGAGCCGGGCAGCAAGACGGGCTACGCGTCGCTCAGCGGCACCTCCATGGCCTCGCCCTTCACGGCGGGCGTGGCGGCGCTGGTGGTCAGCGGCCTGATGGACCAGACGGAAGCTTACTTCAAGAGCGCCTACGGCAAGGACATCCACCTCACGCCGGAGGACATCCCCGGCACGATCGTGGAAGACCTGATCCGGTCGAGCTGCAAGGACCTGGGCGTCCCCGGCCGCGACGAGGTCTTCGGCTGCGGCCGCATCGACGCCGGTCGCGCCCTCGAGAACTGCTACGACAGCAACTGGGTGGAACGCACCGCCAAGGAGATCCAGCGCAACGGCCGGCGGTAGTACGGTAGTTCGGTAACCCCGGCTCCGCGATGGGGTAAGATCTGGGAATGACCCCTCCCCGCGGCCCGAACGTTCCTGACTACGACCCCGAGCGCCTGGCCAAGGAAGCCGATGCGGCCGGGGCGGCGTTCCGGGAGCGGAAGTGGGCCTTCGCGCGCGCGATGCTGAACTTCTGCGCGTGGCTGGCGTGGCTCTTCCTCACGGGCTTCCGCACGAAGACCCAGGTGGCCTTCGCGCGCTGGGCCCGCGAGGAGATGGTGGCGCAGGGCGCCGTCTACATCAAGCTGGGGCAGATGTTGTCGACCCGCGTCGACGCCTTTTCGGCGGAGGTGCTGGCCGAGCTGGCCCACCTGCAGGACAAGGTGCCGCCCTTCCCCTTCGCGCAGGTGAAGGAAATCGTGGAGGCCGACCTGGGCGGGTCGCTCTCCGAGCTGTTCGCCTCCTTCGACGAGGCCCCCCTGGCCGCCGCCAGCCTGGGCCAGGTCCACGCCGCGCGCCTCAAGACCGGCGAGGACATCGTGGTCAAGGTCTTGCGGCCCGCGCTCGAGCAGCGCTTCGCCATGGACCTCACGTTGCTGCGCCGCTTCGCCTTCTGGCTGCTGCGGCACCCGAAGCTGATCTTGCTGCTGGGCAGCAACCCCACCACGCCGTTCGTGGCCCTGGTGGACCGCCTGGGCGTGAGCTGCTATCAGCAGCTGGACCTCTGGACGGAAGGCCTGCACGGCGAGAAGTTCGCGCGGAACTTCGCCAAGGAGGCGCGCGTGACCTCGCCCGGCATCTACTGGAGCCACAGCTCCACGCGGGTGTTGGCCCAGGAGCGCATCTACGGCTTCCGCTTCGACGACGAGGCCGCCATCCGCGCGGCCGGCATCGACTACATCGAGATGGCCGAGGTGGGCATCCGCGCCTTCACCAAGCAGATCTTCGAGGACGCCTTCTTCCACGCCGACACCCACCCCGGCAACATCTTCGTGACGGAAGACAAGCGCCTGGTCTACCTGGATTTCGGGATGGTCGAGTACATCGACGAGAAGTTCCAGACGGAGCTCGTCGAGATGTTCGTCCACATCATCCAGGAGGACTGGCCGGCCTTCTACGACGACATGGTGCGCGCGGACATCGTGCCCGCCGAGGTGGACCGCGAGACCGTGCTGCCCATCTTCACCGACGTCTTCCGCGCCCAGCTGGGCTTCGGCGACAAGCGCTACACCCTGCAAGATGTGGCCGACCGGTTCTACAGCATCATGCGCGACTACCCGTTCCGTCTGCCGGACCGCTTCCTGTTCCTGACCCGCACCGCGGCCTCGATGGAGGGCGTGGTCTACCGCGCGGACCCCAGCTTCAAGTTCCTGCCGATCGCCCTGCCGTTCTTCGCCAAGCTGGTGCTTGGGAAGGTGGACGTGGAGAACCCCTGGATCATCCAGGACTTGCTCAATGCCTCGCAGAACGGGGGCGCGTTCGAGCGGCTGGCCGGGCTGGTGCGCATGGCTATTGCCGATGAGCCCGCGGCCATGGGCGGCCTGACGGAGTCGCTGATGGAGGTGATCGCGCACCCCAAGGCGCAACCGCTGCGCAAGGAGCTGCAAGAGCGGCTGTTGGCCGGCGGCCTGGCCAGCATGGGCACCGTCCTGCCCGAGAACTTCGCGCTGACGCCGCGCGCCGTGAAGCTGTTGGAAGACTTCCTGGTCTCGCCGGATGGCCGCGACTGGGCGCTGGGCGTGCTGGAAGACCCGCGTTTCCCCGCCTTTGCCGCGCCGCTGCTGAGCGGCGACAAGTCCCACATCGACGTGCCGCTGGACTTCGGCCGCGTGCTGGTGGCCTGGTTCCCGCCGGGCTCCGATCGCCGGCGCGCCACCCAGATCTTCCACAAGCTGCTGGCCGACCCCACTTTCCCCTGGTCGACCATGGTGGACCCGATGACGCAGCTGGGCCAGCTGCAGAACTTCCAGCTCACGGGCCGCGTGCCGCGCGCGGACATGCTGCCGGCGCTGCTGGAAATCGTGGGCCAACGCGGCACGCTGCCGCTGCTCGCCCGGGGCGTGATCAAGGGCTGGCAAGACCGCCTGGGCCTGAGCGGCACCCGCCCATTGACCGGGGACCTCGGCCCGGCTACCTGAGCTCGTCCGCCACCGCCAGCACCGCCTCGAAGGCCTCCTTGCTTGCCTAATACCGCACCCGGCGGCTAACGGCGCAGCGGGAAGGGCAAGACGGCTGCTAGGTACCTTCGAGTTCCAACGAACGGCGCTCGCGCCGGGCCACGCCCGTCTCGTAGGCGGCCTGGATCACGGCCTTCGCCACCGCCGGTGCCACCTTGCGGTTGAAGACGCTGGGGATCACGTAGTCCTCGCGCAACTCCAACTCCGGGATGATGCCCGCGATGGCGTACGCCGCCGCCAGCTTCATCTCCTCGTTGATGTCCGCCGCCCGACAGTCCAGCGCGCCGCGGAAGATGCCCGGGAAGACGAGCACGTTGTTGATCTGGTTGGGGAAGTCGGAGCGGCCGGTCGCCATCACGCGCACGTTCGAGCCGACCTGGTCGGGCATGATCTCCGGCGTGGGGTTGGCGAGCGCGAAGACGATGGCACCCGGCCGCATGCGCGCAACGTCCTCCGCGTGGATGGTGCCGGGGCCGGACACGCCCAGCAGGAAGTCCGCGCCGTCCAACGCCTCGCGTTGGCTGCCGCGCACGTTGCGGGGGTTGGTATGCTCCACGAACCAGCGCTGGTGCGGCGGCAGCTCGTCCAGGTTGTCGCGCGAGACGATGCCGAAGCGATCGCAGCCGATCACGTTCTGGGCGCCGGCCGCCACGATCATCTTGGCGCAGGCCGTACCGGCGGCACCCAGGCCGTTCACGACGATGCGCAGGTCCTCGATCTTCTTGCCCGTGAGCTTCAGGGCGTTTAGAAGTGCTGCCAGCACCACGATCGCCGTGCCGTGCTGGTCGTCGTGCATGACGGGGATGTCCAGCTCCGCCTTGAGCCGGGCCTCGATTTCGAAGCAGCGCGGGGCGGAGATGTCTTCCAGGTTGATGCCGCCGAAGCCGGGGGCGATCGCCTTCACGGCCGCCACCACCTCGTCCACGTCCTTGGTGGCCAGGCAAATCGGCCAGGCGTCCACGCCGGCGAACTCCTTGAAGAGCATCGCCTTGCCCTCCATCACGGGCATGGCCGCTTCCGGCCCGATGTCGCCCAGCCCCAGCACGGCCGTCCCATCCGTCACCACGGCCACGGTGTTCTTCTTGATGGTCAGCTGGTAGGCCTTGGACGGGTCCTCGTGGATGGCGCGGCAGACGCGGGCCACGCCGGGCGTGTAGGCACGAGATAAATCCGCACGGGTCTTGAGCGGGATGCGGTTCGCCATCTCGATTTTGCCGCCCAGATGCGCGAGGAAGGTCAAATCGGAGACGTTGACGACCTCCAGGCCGCTCATGCCGTCCAACCCCTTCACGATCCGCTCGCCGTGGCCCTCGTCGCTGCAGTTGACCGTCAGGTCGCGCACCAGGTAGTCGCGCTGGACCTCCACGATGTCGATCGCGCCGATGTCGCCGCCCAACTCGCCGATGCGGGTGGTGATTTGCCCGAGCATGCCAGGCCGGTTGGAGATGCGCAGCCGCACGGTGATGCTGTAGCTGGCCGTGGGCTGGAAGCCGTCGGAATTCATGAGTTGCCTTGCTTTTGGTCGGGCGACGAAAGCCGCGGGCGCACCTTGGTTCCGTAGGTTCGCATGGCCGGGGAGGTGCGGATGCCGTCCGCCGCGAGGCGCTCCACGAGGGCCTTGGCGCGCGACTGGAGCGGGGACGGGAAGTCTTCCGCCGTCAGCTTCTTGATCCACGGCGCGGCTGCCTCGCGGCAGGTCTCCGCCGCCCAGTCCAGCTCTTCCGGCACGGCCATCAGCGGGTCGTAATGGAGGTCAACCAGGTTCAAGCCCTGAATGACGGACCCGATTTGCAGGCGCTCGAAGACCGGGAAATGGGCCGTGCCCCGCAGGCGGTCGGCCTCGCCCAACAGCTGGTGCGCGGCCAGGTGCAGATCCTGGTTGGTGCCCGTCTGCGCCACAAAGGGTTCGGTGATGAGGAAGCGCCCGCCGGGCTTGAGCACGCGCTCCATCTCCAGCAACACGGCGGTGGGGTTCTCGAGGTGGTGGAGCGCCCAGCTGATCGAGACCAGGTCGAAGCTCGCGTCCGGGAAGTCCAGACGTTCGGCGTCCATGGCCAGGAACGTCACGCCCGGGTGCGGCGCCGCGCGGTCGACGGTGCGGTCGATGCCCACCACCTCGCGGTAGGTCGCGGCCAGCTCCTGCGCGACGCGGCCGGAGCCGGTCCCCACGTCGAGGGCCCGGTCCCCTTGGAACCCGGAATCAATCAACCAGCTCATGCGCCTCGAACGGGGCGGGCCTTGCCGCCGCCAGCAAGCCAGTATCGGCGGCAGGCACGCCGGGCGTCAAGGGCATCGCGACTCATTAACGAAGAATCATTAACGCACCGTTCGTCCGTTGTGCGCGTGCCGATGCGGGTTTCCAACACGCGAGCGGCGGCGGAACGGCGATCCGCTGTGGTAGAATGCTGCGTCCCGTAACGTCACCCGGAGCAGCCCCAATGCCTCACAGATTGCTCGAAGCCGTCCACCGCCGCCCGCTTGACCGGCCTCCCGTCTGGATCATGCGCCAGGCTGGCCGCTACATGCCCGAGTTCCGGGCCATTCGCGCCAAGCACGATTTCTTGACGGTTTGCAAGACGCCTGACTTGGCCACCGAGGTCACGCTGCAACCGCTGAACCCCGACTTCGGGGTGGGCGTGGATGCCGCCATCATCTTCTCCGACATTCTGATCCCGCTGGAAGGGATGGGCATGCAGGTGCGCTTCGACGACAAGGGCCCGCACCTCGACAACCCGATCCGCGACGTGGCCGCCGCCGACCGGCTGGTGGTGCCGCGTGCCGCCGAAACCGCGCACTACGTGGGCGAGGCGCTGGCCCAGGTGAAGGAGCGGTTGGCCGGCAAGGTGCCGCTGATCGGCTTCGCGGGCGCGCCCTGGACGCTGGCCGCCTACATGATCGAGGGCGGCGGCTCGAAGAACTACAGCCACATCAAGGGCTTCATGTACAACCACCCGGATGCCTTCCACCGGATGATGGACAAGGTGGCGGACACCGTCATCGACCACATGGTCTTCCAGCTGGAGAGCGGCGCGGACGTGGTCCAGCTCTTCGAGAGCTGGGGCGGCGTCCTTTCCCCACGAGACTTCCGGACGTACGCCCTGCCCTACTCCCGCAAGATCATCGCGGGCGTGAAGGCGGCCACCCACAAGCCCGTGATCCTGTACATGAACGGCTGCGGCCACGTGCTGGAAGACCTGGCGGACGCCGGCGCCGACGCGATTGGCATCGACTGGCGCGTCGACCTGGGCGAGGCCTTCGACCGCGTGGGCGATCGCGTCGCGATCCAGGGCAACATGGACCCCTGCATGCTCTACGCGCCCATCCCCCAAATCGAGGCGGAGGTCCGCCGGCTCGCCGCGCAGGTGAACGGCCGGCCCGGGCACATCTTCAACCTCGGCCACGGCATCCTGCCGGATGTCCCCGTGGCCCACGCCCGCGCCTTCGTGGACGCGGTCAAGGCGCTCGAACATGCGGCCGTCTAACGAGTTCAAGGTCCCGCGCGACCTGCTGGACAAGTACAACACCGCCGGCCCGCGCTACACCAGCTACCCGACCGCGCCCGAGTGGCAGGACGGTTGGGGCGACGCCGAAGGCTTCGAGGTGCTCGCGCAGAACAACGCGGAGCGCGCCGACGTGCCGCTGTCGCTCTACGTCCACCTGCCCTTCTGCCACAAGCTCTGCTTCTTCTGCGGCTGCAACATGCTGGTCACCCAGAAGCAGGACCTGGTCACGTCGTACCTCGACGCCCTGGAGCTGGAAATCGACCGGGTCTCGCGGCGTTTCGACCACGCCCGGCGACCCGTGGTGCAGATCCACTGGGGCGGCGGCACGCCCACCTACTTGAAGCCGGACCAGCTTGCGCGCGTCTTCAACGCGCTGAGCAGCCGCTTCAACGTGGCACAGGACGCGGAGATTTCGCTCGAGCTGCACCCCGCCGTCACCTCCGACGAGCAGCTCGTCACGCTCAAGCAACTGGGCTTCAACCGCGTCAGCATGGGCATCCAGGACTTCGACGCGAAGGTCCAGCAGGCCGTCAACCGCATCCAGCCCTACGAGCTGACGCGCGACCTGATCGCGCGCTGCCGCGAGCTGGGCTTCGACAGCGTCAACACGGACCTCATGTACGGGCTGCCGCACCAGGGGCTCGCGGGCTTCGAGGCCACGCTGGACCTCGTGTTGGGCATCCGGCCCGACCGCATCGCGTTGTTCAACTACGCGCATGTGCCCTGGCTCAAGAAGCATATGGAGGCCATCAAGGAGGCCGACCTGCCCACGCCCGACGAGAAGCTGCGCATCTTCGAGATGGCCATCGGCCGCCTGCTCGACGTGGGCTACCGCTACATCGGCATGGACCACTTCGCGCTGCCCGATGACGAGCTGTCGCGGGCCCAGGAGGCGCGCACCTTGCGGCGCAACTTCATGGGCTACACCACCTGCGCCGACAGCGACCTGATCGCCTTCGGCTGCTCCAGCATCTCCGACATGGACCGCGCCTACACCCAGAACGAGCGCAACGTGCAGGACTATATTGCGGCAATAGGCAGCCGGGAGTTGGCCACCAAGCGCGGCATGCGGCTCTCCGACGACGACCGGCTGCGCCGGGACGTCATCAACGACCTGTTCTGCAACCTGTACGTTGACAAGCAAGCCGTCGCCGCGAAACATGGCGTGGCCTTCGACGCGACCTTCGCGAAGGAGTTGGCGGCGCTCGCGCCGCTCGCGGCGGACGGGCTGGTGGAATTGGCGCCCGACCACCTCCACATCACCCCCCGCGGCCAGATCCTCCTCCGCAACGTGGCGATGGTCTTCGACGCGTATTTGGACAAGCGCCCGGCCAGCGAGCGCAGGTTCTCGAAAACGGTGTAAACGATGTTTCTCTGGGTCATGGCGCTGCACGTAGTCGCGGTCATCAGTTGGATGGCCGGGATGCTCTACCTCTTCCGCCTGTACGTCTACCACGCGGAAGAGAGCGAGACCGTGGTCACGGAGCGGCTGCAAGTCTGGGAGCGCAAGCTCCTGAACCTGATCACCACGCCGGCCATGGTGGTGGCGTTGCTGAGCGGCATCGCGATGCTGGTGCTGGAGCCCTCCATCCTCAAGCAGCCCTGGATGCACATCAAGTTCACCGCGCTGCTGGGCATGTTCGCCTGCCACGGCATCGCCTCGAAGTACCGCCGGGTGCTGGTGGACCAGCCCAAGATCAAGCCCGGCAAGTTCTTCCGCATCATGAACGAGGTGCCCACCGTGCTCATGATCATCATCGTGATTGCGGTGATCGTGAAGCCGTTCGGCCACTAACGGGCGTTCCGGCGCAGGCGAGCGAGGGTACACTGCCTTTTGATGCGCCCTCGTTTGCTTGTTCTTGGCTTGATTCTGGCCCTCGCCAGCTGTAAAGGCGGCGGCACCACGCCAGGCGCACCCAAGCCCGCCGCCAGCGCCAGGCCGGAGCAAGCCGCCGCCCGCGGGCTAACGGGCGTGGTGCTCGGCCCCACGGCCGCGATCTTGTCGAACAACAGCAGCGGCGTGCTCTCCAACAACGGCGGGGCCATCATCTCCGACGTCGGAGGGAGCTTCGTGGCGAAGTGGCACCTGGCCTTCGCGCGTGATCAGCTCATCGCGCTCGCCAACGCCAAGGTCAGCGCCTCGGACCTCCAAGGGCGGCCGTTCACCGGCGTCGCCACGCGGACCGATGGCGCCGGACGCTACCGCATCACCATGCCGGGCACGGCGACCGTGATCGTGACGGCCGTGGCCACGGTGGGGGCCGTCCAGCTGACCCTGGCGGCGATCGCCGCGCCCCAGGCGGGAGACACGCCGATCGACCCCGCCACCACCCTGGCCGCCAAGGTCCTTCAAGACGCAATCGCGCGCGGCGCCCTGGCGCCGGCGGCCGTCACGCCCGCGTTGGCGGCCGCCTTGGCGCGCAGGCTGGAGCCCGCCATGAACGACCGCGCCGTGGTGGCGGCGGTGGGCCTGCCCGCCGGTGAGGCCGCAGCGGTCTTCGGCCAGATGCTGGCGGAAAGCCCCCCGCTCAAGGCCGGCATCGCCCAGGATGCGCCTGCCGTTGCCAACCCGCCGCAGCCGGCGACCACGCCTGCCCCCACGCCCCGGCCAGCGGGCAGCACCAGCCCGGTGGCGCCGTTGCCCGCCACGCCGCAGCCGATCGCGCCGCCCCAGCCAACCACCGGTCCCTCGCCCACGCCGGGCACCGCGATCCTGCCGTACCGCGTGGAGTCGTTCGTGGGTCGCGGGTTGCCCGTGGGCGGGCTGTCCCACCCCACGGAGCTGGCCCTCATGCCCGATGGCCGGATCGCCGTGGCCGACACCTACCACGAGCAGCTGCGCGCGGTACGGCCGGATGGCGCGGTGGATGTGCTGGCGGGTGACGGCATGTTCGGCATCAACGACCCCGCACGCCTGTCGGATCCGGTGGCGATCGCCGTCGACGCGGCCGGCACCGTCTACTTCTCGGACGTCGCCGGCGCCCGGGTCCGGAGCTGGCAGCCCGGGGGGGCGCTCACGCTGGTGGCCGGCGGCGGTGCACCCGGCATGGACGGCGAGGGCGCGCAGGCCGGCTTCCAGGAGATCAGCGGGCTGGCGCTGGGCCCCGACGGCGCGCTCTACGTGGCGGATGCGGGCACCCACACCATCCGCCGCATCGACCTGGCGGACCCGGCCCACCCGCACGTGACCACGCTGGCCGGCGGCGGCGCGGGCTTCCAGGACGGCCAAGGCACCCAGGCGCGCTTCTTCCGCCCCAGCCACTTATGCGTTGCGCCGACGGGCGAGATTTACGTGAGCGATACCTTCAACCACGCCATCCGCCGCGTCGGGCCGGATGGTGCCGTCACCACGGTGGCCGGCGGCCAGGCCGGGTACGTGGACGGCCAGGGCACGGCCGCCCGCTTCATCGGTCCGGCCGGCATCGCCATCGACGGCGGAGCCAACCTGTTTGTGGCAGACAACAACAACCGCCTGATTCGAAGGGTGTCGCGCATCGGCCAGGTCACCACGGTCGCGGGCAACCAGCTCCAGCTGGAAGCCGACGGCCCCGGGGCGAACGCCGGCTTCCGCAGTCCCTATGGCCTGGTGCTGGACGGCCGGGGGAGCCTGTTCGTGTCGGACCCCATCTCCAACGCCATCCGTAAAGTCGACCTCCTGCGCGCCGACTTCCTGGTCACGTCACCCTTGCCCCCCGGGCCGGCCAGCCTGGCCGACGGGGCGGCCGCGGCGGCGCGCTTCTCCCTGCCACAGGGGATGGCCGCCGGGGCCGACGGCACCCTCTACGTGGCGG
>JAQBPE010000195.1 GCA_028287685.1 Cyanobacteria bacterium RYN_339
GGTGAGGGGGCTTTGCGTCCAGCCAGGCGGCCTCGACCGGCCGGCGCCCGCTACTTGAGCAGCACGTACGAGTTGCCGTTGGTCACCCCTGCCACCACCTCGGGCAGTCCCAGCTTCTCCCCGATGCCATACACCGAGTAGGTCTGGCTATAGGTATTGTGCATGTAGACGATGGTCCCCGGCCGTCGGGCCGCTGCCGGAAGGCCCTTGCTCACGAAGGCCAACGAGGGCAACGCCTTCGGGAACTCGTCTGCGTCCTTCCAATCAGGCACTTCCAGGGTCACCACCGCCATTTCCTGGCCAGCCGCGCCCCAGGGGTCTTGCGGGAAGCGGTTCCCCGGCAGGTAGTTGTCGCGCAGGATCTGCTCGCGCAGCTTGGCGGGCTCCGGGTACGACCCATTAAAGTCGGTGGCATACTGCTCCAGGGCCATGCGGAGCGTGTTCAGGTGGTACTGGACCTGCTGGTTGCGGTCCGCGGACGTCGCCATCCCGGGGTCCGGCATGTAGGCCCCGATGGCGGTGCAGCCGGGTGCAAGCATCAACGCGAGGGTGGCGAACAGGTGGATGGGACGCAAGGCGCTCTCCTTTACCGCTTGTGCCGGTTCTGCTTCGTATAAGACACCCCGGTCCCCGGGATGCTCGCTGTCGCCCGCGTCCCACGCGGACCAAAGGTCATATGGAAGCCCGGGATGCCCACGGTCAGGGTCATGCCGGTACCATTGTAGTTCAGCGTGATGCCCGGGAAGAGCCGGATCCGCTTGCGGAAGTTCAGTGGCATGGTCACCTCTCGTCCTACCATCCTACCCGCAACAGCCTAGGCTCTAGGCGCTTCATGCGATAAAGTGTGATCGAGAAATGAGATATCGATGCTAGATCGCTTCCGCGGCGCGCTCCTCGGCCTCGCCACCGGCGACGCCGTCGGCACCACCGTCGAGTTCCAACCCCCCGGATCGTTCCCCCCGCTGACGGACATGATCGGCGGCGGCGTCTTCAAGCTCGAGCCGGGCCAGTGGACGGACGACACCTCCATGGCCCTCTGCCTCGCCACCAGCCTCCTGAACAAGGGCGGCTTCGACCCCGTCGACCAGCTCCAGCACTACCTGCGCTGGCGCGACCACGGCGAGTTCTCCAGCAACGGCCGCTGCTTCGACATCGGCAACGCCACCAACGCCGCGCTCTCCGCCTTCGTCCAGGACCAACTGCCCTTCCCCGGTGATCGGTTTCCCGACGCCGGCGGCAACGGGACCCTGATGCGCCTGGCACCCATCCCGATGTTCTTCGCCCGCACCCCTGCCAAGGCCTTGTCCTGGGCCGTGGAGAGCGCCCGCGTGACGCATGGCGCGCCCGAAGGCAAGGACGCCTGCCGTTACTTCGCCGGTCTGATCCTGGGCGCGCTGCAGGGGGTGTCGCGCGAGGACTTGCTGGCGCCGAACTACTGCCCGGTCCCGGAGGTCCTAACGCTGCACCCGTTGCACCCCAAGGTGGCAGCTGTTGCGGCCGGGTCGTTCAAGCATGCCGAGGTCTCTGCGGGCGGCTACGTCGTCACCTCGCTGGAGGCTGCCTTGTGGGCGTTCCACCAGGCGGAGGACTTCCGGCATGGGTGTTTGCTGGCGGCGAACCTGGGCGATGACGCGGATACCGTGGCGGCTATATATGGGCAGTTGGCGGGCGCCTACTTCGGTGTGGAGGGAATTCCGGCGGAATGGCTGGCGAAGCTGGCGCAGCGGGACGCGATCGATAGTTTGGCGTGTCGGCTCTACGAGGCATCGAGTCCCGCAACGTAAGTGATTTCAAGGATTCGGGGGTAACGGAGGAGCTGCGCGCCTCTCTTGTTCCGCCCGGGTTGGCGTGGCCAGGTCCCACTCGAACTCGTCGAGCAAGCCCATGATCGATGGCGCCTCCCAGACGCGCCCGTGCTTCTTCACTGGCTCGATTGGCGTAAGCACGCCGACAGATTCCAGCAGGTTCAAGGCCTTGCGGGTCGCCTCGTCGCTGCTACCGGTAATAAGTTGGGCCGCGTGGCCGTCCAACACCGGACGGCCAGGAAGGACTTGAATCAGCTTCTCCGCCGCGGAATCGCGACGGGGATTGCCCGCAGCGGCACGCCACCCGTCCTGGAGTTCGGCTATCTCGAAGGCAAGGCGTTCGGAACGTCCCGTCGCCGAGATGATGGACCTGGCGAAGAGTACGAGCCAATCGTCCAAGTTCCCCGCACGGTAACTGGTCAGGCCTCGAATATAGCGTTGTGCGTTGGTCGCGAGCACCAAGCTGATCGGTGGCACGTAGTGAGGCGCGGCACCCCGCCGCCGGAGCACCACGTGGATCAGCGCGCGGCCCACGCGGCCATTGCCGTCCGCGAAGGGGTGAATGGTCTCGAACTGGGCATGCGCGATGGCCGCCTGAAGGATGGGGGGAAGGTCAGTTCGCGCCAGGAACGCACACAGGTCGGCCATTAGCGGTTCGACGTGGTCCTCTGGCGGAGGGATAAACTCCGCGTTCCGCGGACTCGTCGCATCGCCGCCCACCCAATTCTGGCGATCCCGGAACCGGCCCGCGATGTGTGCGTCGCGTGTCCCTACCAAGAGTGCGTGGTGGATGGACCGAATGCATTCGGGGTCGATTGGCTGATCGGCGTCGGCCCTGTCCAGCGCCGTTTCCATGGCGTCGATGTTCCCCGCTACAGCCCGGGCGGTTTCACCGGCGCTGCCGGCCCCATAGATCGCATGGAGCACCCGACGTTGTGAAACGCTAAGGCCCTCGATCCACGAGGATCCGATGCTTTCCGCCCGTAGAAGTTGTCGGCTCAGGACTTCGAGGTGCGGGTAGGCCCGCGTCGCCTGCAACTTGGCGAGCGCTTCGGCGGCTCGGACGATCTCGTCTACGACGGCCCCTGGAAGGGCAGGGTCCAGGTCCGCGATGGGGTCCGGGATGTACGCATCATAGACGAAGCCACGTCGAGCGGCTTTTCCACCCATCGCGTTGGGGTCACCTCCCCAGTGGCGTTGCATGTACGTCGGCATAGCGTCCTAAAGTTGGAAGCGAACGGGAGAAAACCAACTTTAACATGCTAAAGTTGGTTTTCTCACCCCTCGACCCAACTTTACGGCTTCCACGTATACGAATAGCCCAAAGTCACCAGGTAGTCCGCGAACGCCGCATCCCCGGGCACCCCCGCCCGCTGCTCTTCCAAGCTGGGCAACCGGTTGCGGAAGAGCGGCACCGCCACGTTCAGCGCCAACGTCGACTGCCCCCAAGCATAGCTAACACCCGGGTCCAGCGCTGCAGATAGCCCCGGCCGCCGGAACCCCTCGCTGGGCCCCACCAGGTCCGTAATCGGGACGCCGTCCAGCCGCCCACCCAGGCTCACGCCCAGCCCCTCCAGCCAAGGCACGGGCACCTCCGCACCCACACGCAGCAAGTACTGGTCGGTCACCGACACCTCCGACCCGGTATAGGCCGGCACGCCGTTGGTCCCCTGGGGATTCAGTAGATACGTCCCGTCGAGGTACAGCCCCACCGTCTCGGACGCCTGCCAGAACCCCGCCAGCTGGATCATCGCGCCAAAGCCCCCGTCCCCCGGCTGGATCGACGGGTCGATGGGTTCTTCCGTGGACTTGAGGTCTGAGGTCCCGTTGCCCGCGCCCGCCAGGCTGCGGTGAGCCGCCGTCAGGTTGTACCGGCCGGTGGGCAACTTGGCGCCCAGCCCAATTTCCAAGTTGGCCGCGGGCTCCGCAACCGGGTCCAGCAGCCACCAACGGGCGCCCAGCACCAGGTCGCCCTGCCCGGCGGCCGTGTCCAGATCGCGGGCGAAGACTTGGTGGTTCACGTTCAGGATCGGCGTAGAGCGCGTGTTGAACTGGAACGGCAGGTCCGCCACCAGTCGCAGGCGCTCGCTGACCACGTAAGTCAGCCCCATGTCGATGAAGTTCTCGACGTTGATCTGCTCGCTGCCCTCTATCGTCCGTTGCACCTGTTCGGTGGTGCCGATGAAGTGGCGGTGGGAGGTGAAGAAACGATACCCCTCCGAAACGCGCCAGGTGCCGGGCGCCAGGTAGCGCGACATGTCGTCGCCGGTGCCCGTGCAGGTGGCGCGCACGCAGCCGACGGCCTGGGCGGGCGCGATGGCGGCCAGCCAGACGAGCAGTGCCAAGAACCCCGGACGGACCCGCATCCCTTAGTTGTACCCGGCGGGTAGAAGGCAAGCAAGGAGGTGTCCGTGTCCGCCCTTCCCAAGTCCGCCGCCCAGCTGGTCGCGCTGATCGCGATGCTGCTGACCTTCACCCCCGCTTGCGCCGCGCCCGCGTCGACCGGCCCCAGCCCCACGCCGTCCGCCGACATCGCGCCCATCGTGGGGCGGTGGTACGAGTACACCTACATCCGGTTCGGCACGCCCAACCACGCCTACCGCCGCGAGCGCTACACCATCGTGGCCGTCACCGGGGACACGATCCAGCTCACGGCGTCGCATTCGGAGGATCTGGTGGCGGCAAACGAGGAGGCCGTCCAGGAAACCGCCCTGTCGTGGCCTGTCCCGCAGACGGTGCGGCTGCAATCAGGCATGTTCTGGCCCTTCCCGCGGCCCATTCCTCCCACCGGCCCATCCGGACCGTCCATGGGCAGCACCTCCGGCCCCCTGGGCACGTTCCCCACGGTCATGGTCACGGTGGGAGACGGGCACTTCGACTTCGCTGGCGTCGTGTTGATCGGTGGGGGGTCGATGACGGAGGCCATTGACCTGAAGGCCTTCGGACACTAGCTCCCTTGCTGCGCGGCCCTTACAATAGGCCCGCCAAGGAGAGCCTGGAGGTGTCCGTGTCCGTCCGTCCCGAATCCGCCGCCCAGCTGGTCGCTCTGGTCGCGTTGCTGCTGACCTATACCCCCGCCTGCGCCAAACCCTCGTCGAACCTCCCCAGCCCGACGCCCTCCGCCGACATCGCGCCCATCCCGGGGCGGTGGTACGAGTACAACTACGTCGTCTTCGGCAAGTGGCCCCAAACCTATCGCCGCGAGCGCTACACGGTCTTGACCGTCACCGGCAACACCTTCGAGGTGTCGGAGGAGCATACGGCTTCGGCGGCAATGGAGGCGAAAGACCAGGCGGCGCTCAAGGACGCCCCCCTGTCGCCACCGGTGCAGTACACCGTCAAACTCCGGGCAGGTGTGTTCTGGCCCTTCCCCCGGCCAATTCCCCGCAAAGGCCCGCGTGGCAAGTTCAAGAACACCATCTCCAGTTCCCGCGGGACTTTCCCCGCGATCGAGGTCGAAATGGGGGACTGGAGTATCGCCTTCGCCGGCGGGGTGGTGCTCGATGGGGCCTCGCTGCAGGAGGGCATCCACCTCCAGAGCTTCGGGCTCTAGCTTCCTTGCTGCTTGGACCCTACAATGGCGGACGGTGCGTCGTCGAGAGGGTCTAGCGTGGATGAGTCCCTGAACCTGCCGCCCGGCTTCCGGGCCCCGCGCTACCTGGCGCAAGGGGCGTTCGGGCGTGTCTACGCGGCCACCACCGAGGCCGGCGAGCCCGTGGCGATCAAGCTGCTGGCGGCGGACCGCCTGGGCCAGCCGGACGTGGTGTGGCGCTTCACGGCGGAATATCGGCGCCTCGCCAGCCTGGACCACCCGGCCTTCCCGCGCGCCGTGGACGAGGGCGTGGACGCCGCGGGGCGGCCCTTCTACGCTATGGCCTTGGTGGCCGGCTTGCCGCCGCAGGGACCTTTGCCTGCCTCGCAGGTGCGCACGATCCTGGCGGGCGCCGCGGACGGCCTGCTGCACCTGCATGGCCGCGGCC
The DNA here is from genome assembly GCA_028287685.1 of Cyanobacteria bacterium RYN_339. Taxonomy (GTDB): domain Bacteria; phylum Cyanobacteriota; class Sericytochromatia; order S15B-MN24; family JAQBPE01; genus JAQBPE01. The sequence goes on from JAQBPE010000195.1 coordinate 5,786, forward strand.
TGGTCCACGGCGACCTCAAGCCGGCCAACATGTTGTGGGACGCCGCCGGCCGCGTCAGCCTGGTCGATCCCGGCGGGATGATGCCGATCGGCCGCCGCCGCGCCACCGTGGAGGGCACGCTCGAGTACCTGGCGCCGGAAGGCTTCCGGCGTGCCGACGCCGCCCCCGAGGCCGATTGGTACGCGCTGGGCGTGGTGGGGCACCAGCTGTGGACGGGGTTGCTGCCCTTCGAGGGCCCGCCCGCCGCGCTGCTGAAGGCCCACCTGCAGGCCACGCCGCCGGCCCTGCCCGGGGACGATGCGCGCCTGGCAGGGGCGATCGCCGCGCTCATGACCAAAGATCCCGCCGCCCGCGCCCGCGCCCTCCCCGCCGCCCTCTCGGCCCTGGGCCTGGCCCCGGAGGCCGAGCCCCCGCGCCTGCACCGCCACGGCTGGCTGCTGCGCCCCGCCCTGCTTGCGGCCTGGGATGCGCGGCCGTCGGTGCTGTTGGTCGAAGGTGGACCCGGCTCGGGCAAGAGCCAGGCGCTGGAGTCGCTGCGGCTGGCGGCGGAGCTGGAGGAGCGCCCCTGGGTCGGGGCGGCCGCCACGGGGGTGGCGGGCGCGCTGCTGCGGGGCCTCGCGCGCCAGTGGCTCGGCGCCGCCGGGTTGCCCACGGAAGATCCCCTGGCCGCCTGGCTGAGCGGCCACGTGCCCGCCGCCTGGGCCGACCTCGAGCCCGCCGGCCGCCGCGCCGCCCTGGGCCTGGCATTGGGACAAGTATTGGCCCGCTGCCCGTCGCTGGTGGTGGGCGTCGATGACCTGGACCGGGCCGACGCCGGCGATCGCGAGCTGCTGCTCCGGCTGGCCGCGCGGGACACCAAGGTCACGTGGTGCTTCACGGCGGCTTCCGGCCTGGACGTTGCCGCCCGCTGCGAGCTGCCACTCCTCACCGCGGCCGAGGTCGCGGCCCTGGTGGCCCTGCGACTCGGCCAGGAGGCCCCCCCGGCCTTGCTGACCGCCCTCGCCGCCAGCGACCAGCCCGGGGCGATCGACGAGCTGTTGGTGCGCTGGGAGTCTGCCGGCGCCCTGCACGCGGCCCTCGACGGCACCTGGCACTTCGACGCCGCCCGCGCCGACGTGGCCACGCTGCCGATCCTCGACGCACTCTCCCCCGCGGCCCAGGCGCTGGCCTACACCGCCGCCCAGGCCGCGGCCGTCGGCAGCCTGGACGCCCTGGTCCTTGGCCAGGCCGCGGAAGTCGCCGCGGACGACCTGGGCCCGGCCCTCGACGCCCTGGTGGCCGCTGGCATCCTGGCCGAGGACGCGGGCCGCTACCGCCTGGCCCGCCCCCTGCCGCGCCGTGACGAGCCGGCGCGCGCGACCCGCCTGGCCCT
>JAQBPE010000238.1 GCA_028287685.1 Cyanobacteria bacterium RYN_339
CGCCGGCGCGGGCGCCGGCTTGACGGGGTTCGCCGGGAAGAAGCCCGAAGGGATCGCGCCCGGCTGGGCGGGCTTGGGTGCCACCGCCGGCGGCGCGGCCTCGCCCGGCAGCCAGGCCTCGGAGTCGTCACCGACGGCTGCGGCGCGGCCCGGGGCGGACTGGTAGCGGTCCCGCAGGAAGCCCGGCAACTGGAGCGGCGCGCCCGCCCGGGGTGTCGCGGCAGGCGAGATCAGGGTGCGCAGGAACGCGGGCAGTTGGATTGACACGGCGGCCTCCTTTGGCGAGTAGCCCAACGCTTATCGCGCCGCCGTGGCCTTAATTCGGTAAAGGGCTCGCTAAGCCAAACCGGAAGTCTGGTTAAGTGGTTGCCCGTCAGCCTTCCCGGGAGATGATCGGGTCGGCCCGCAACGCGGCCGCCACCACCGGGTTGCGCTCGAAGCCGGCCGGGTCCGCGGCGAGCGCGCCCTGGCGGCTCAGTTCCTCGCGAATCGCCGCCGCGGGCACCACGCCCAGGTCTTCGCCTGCCTGGGCGGCCGCCACGCCCAGCGCCGTGCCCAACGTGGCGTTGTATTGCACCAGGCGGCAGAACGAATGCGCGAACGGCGTATAGCCTCCCGCCCGGCTCGCCAGCCCCAGGTTGCGCACGGCGGAAGCCAGGCCCGCGCCCAGGATCACGTGGCCCGTCACCGGGCCGGGCACGTGCGGCGAGTGGAAGCCGCGGAAGTCCGCGTAGTAGCTAAACGTGCCGACGCTGCCTTCCGCGTAGCCCGCCGCCAGCTCCGCCAAGGTGAGCCGGTGGTGTACGTCCAGCGCGTGACGGGTCTGGCGCACGTAGACGCCGCGTGGCAATTCCACGCGCGCGTCCCGCCAGCCCAACCCCTCGCGCAGGAAGCGACCGAAGCGGGCGGCCTCCTCGCGGAAGAACACGTCGGCGCCTTCGCGCGACAGGCGCAAGGCCGCCTGGGGGTCGCGTGCGAAGTAGATCAGCCCGTTCCACGACGTCACCGCTGGGCCTAACACGGCCACGTTGAAGCCGTCCGCCTCGAAGGGATAGGGCCCCGCCGGGAAGCCCTGGGCGTCGCGCCAGCGATGGTAGGCCAGGCCCAGGTGCGGCGGGCCCACCAACACGTAGTCGTCGCCGGCCCCCAGCTCCAGGAAGGCGCGATCGCCGAACACCCGTTGTTTGAGCGCCTCGAGTGCGGAGTCGGCACTCAGCGCCCGGCAGGTCTCCATGATCATGGCCGGCGTCACGCCATATACCAGCGGCAAGGGGGAGATGCCCAGGCTCCGGGCGTCGCCATACTCTTGGAACCCCGTGGCGAACCGCATGCCGGCCAGCTCGGCCAGGTCCAGGTCGGGCGTCGCGTCGATGACGTGCCGCGACGTGACCTCCTGACCCCCCACCGTGACGGCCACGATCCGCCCGGCTTCGAGCCGGACCGCCGTGGCGTCGCCCTCCAGGCGGGTGACGCCGGCCAGCATCTCCTCCAAGGTGGCGTGGCCTCGCCGGGCTTCGAGCGCCACCAGCGGCACCCCCGCGCGGGCCAGGAACTGCCCGAACAGGCCGTCGTGCGGCGAGTCCTGGGGCGGGATCAGGTGGCGGGAATCGCGGTCAACGAAGGCCAGGCCGTCCTCCGTCAACAGACCGCCCAACAAGGCGCCCGCGGGCGCGGCCAGGGCCACGCGTGCCCCTGCCCGAAGGGCGGCCACCGCGGCGAGGACCCCTTCGGTTTCGTGGCCGGTGACAAGCAGGTCGAAATCAGTCGCAGGCATGGTCGCTGGTTGTAGCCCGAACACGTCCGCTAGCGCAAGGCCCGCGTGGGGAATAATGCCCTTGCATGACCACGCGTGAATTGATCGTCGCCCTCGGCGCCAACCCCCAAGGGTGGGGTGTCGCGCTCGCGCTGGTGCCCTTGTTGGCGCTGGTGCTGGGCGCGTTGCACCCGACCGGCCAGGGCCACCGGTCCCGGTGGCGCCACCTCTATGCGGTGCTGGTCTACGCGGCCTGCGTGCCCGGCATCGGCGCGGTGCTGCTGTGCGGCTACACCCTGGCCTTCACGCGCGAAAACCTTCTCGACGCGAACGCCCTGGTTTACCTGGCGCCGATGCTGGTGATGGTCGCCACGCTGGCCCTGGTGGGCCGGCAGGCCGACTTCGTGTCGCTGCCGGGCGTGGATCGCCTGGCGGGCCTGGTGATCATGTTGGCCCTGACCGGCATCTGCCTCTACGGGATCGCGCAGACGCGGGTGCTGCTGATCTTCCACGGCGGGCCCATGCTGCTCGCCGTCGTGGCGGTGGGCCTGTTCCTGGGCTTCAAGTTCGGCGCCAGGATGCTGTTCGGGAAGAAGGCTTAGGAAGCCTTCGCGCGGGCCAGGTTGGTGTAGCGCACGCGCACGATGCACTCGCCGTCGAAATTCAGGCCTTCGTCCACCACATACGCCTCCAGGCGTTGCATGACGACTTCAAGCGTCAGCGTCGGATCGCCGAAGGTACGCTTCATCAGCACTTCTTCATCGCGGCGAATCTCGGCTTGGATCATGGTGGACCTCCTGTGGCCTGGGCGTCTGTAACGTTTTGTAACGTTCGTAACAAAATGTAAAGTAACACACATCCAAGCACGCTGCAATACGCCAAAATGCACGAAATTACCGCCGGCCCGCTTGCGCGGACCGGCGGCCAGGATCGCCTGTTGGCCTCAGAATTTCCCGGCGAAGGCGTCCACCAGCCTCAATAACGCGGGTCCCAAGATCAACACGAAGATCGAGGGGAAGATCCCGAACAATAACGGAAACAGGATCTTGATCGGCGCCTTCATGGCCTTCTCTTCCGCGCGTTGCTTGCGGCGCAGGCGCAAGTGCTTGGCCTGGGCCCGCAGCACCTGGGAAACGCCGATGCCCAGGGAGTCGCCGTGGACCAGGGCCGTCACCACCTGCCGGAGGTCCTCCACGCCGGAGCGGCTGCCCAGGTTGCGCAGGGCGTCGCCGCGCGGCGTGCCGATGCGCAGCTCCTGGAGGTAACGGCCCAGCTCCTGGTTGATCGCGAAGCAGGTGCGGTTGCGCCGCCGCACCAGCTGGGCGATCGCCGCGTCCAACCCCAACCCGGCCTCCACGCTGGCCGTCAGGAGGTCCAGGCTGTCACACAGCACCCCTTCGATCGCGGTCTGGCGCCGGCGCACCGCCTGGCGCAGCCACAGCACGGGCAGCAACAGGGCGAAGACGGCGGCCAGGCCCGCGATGATCACGCGGCGATCGCCCCCCAAGGCCAGCCCACCCATCCCCGCCAGGGCGGCGGCCAGCGCCTGGCACACCAGGAAGAGCTGGAAGCTGGCGGTGCTGGGGTGCCCCGTCTGCCGCAGCCAGCCTCGCACGGCCTCGAGGTAGGTGCCGGGCCAAAGGCGCATCAGCAGCGGGTAGAGCGGCTCCACCATGAAGCCCAACACCGCGGCGAGCCACGTTGCCCGCGGCGGAGCCGGGTCCACCACGCCGGCGTAGCGCTGGAAGCGCGCGGCCAGGGCGGGGGCGCGGCTGGTGGTTTGCAGGCCGGCGTAAGCCAACAGCGCGGCGGTCAGGCCGCCCATCAGGATCGGGAGCGCGGTCATGGCAGGTCTCCTAAAGCGTGATCGTGACGATCCGCTTGATCATGTAAATGCCGGACAACATCAAGACCAGGCAAACGCCGCTCATGATGCGGCCGCGCGGGTCGAGGACCAGGGTCATCAGGTAGTCGCGGTTGAGCACGTAGAACGCGAGCCCAATGCCGACCGGGATCAGCGTCAGGACGATGCCCGAGAGCCGTCCCTGGGCCGTCAGGGTGCGCACCTGGCCATGGACGGCCTGGCGATCGCGGATGGTCTCGTGCAGGTTCACCAGGATCTCCGACAGGTTGCCACCGGTCTGGCGTTGGACCAACAGGGCGGAGGCCAGCATCTCGCCGTCGGTGGTGCCCATGCGGGCCTGCAGGCGCAGAAGCGCGGTCTCGAGGTCGGCGCCCAGCGCCATGTCGGTGCTCAGCCGCCCCAGCTCCGGGGCCAGCGGCGCCGCGCCCTCTCGGGCCACCAGCTGCAGCCCTTGCTGGAAGCCGAAGCCGCTGCGCAGCGCGGTCGCCAACAGCATGATCGCGTCCGGCAGTTGCTCGGCCATGCGTTGGGTGCGGCGGGCCCGGCCCATGCGCAGGCGCAGGTACAGCAACAGCAAGCCGCCGGAGAAGCCCAGCCACGGCACGTTCAGCGCGAGCCCGATGGCCAAGCCGACCAGGCCATGCACGGCCAGCACGGCCAGGGCCTGCCCCGGGGTCCAGCTCACGCCGGCCTGTTCCAGGAAGGCCAGCCAGGCCGGCATCGCGCGGGCGATGGTGGCCACCCCTTCAACGCGTTCCTCCTCCATCGAGCGTGACGCGTAGCGCAGCAGGCGCTTGCCCAGATCGGCCTCGCTGGCCGCCGACAGCCCCCAGGCGATGCAGGCGGCGGTCAGGAAGCCGCCCGCCAAGACCGGCCACATCATGCCTGCGCCCCCTGGAAGGTGCCGAGCGCCACGGCCAGGCCCTTCTCCTCCAGCCGCGCCTGGCAGCGCGGCACGATGCCCGTGGGCCGGTGTTGGCCCAGGCTCTCGCCCTCGGGCCCGCGGCCCAACGGTACCCAGCGGAACAGGTCTTGCAGCAAGTAGACTTCGCCTTCCATACCGACGATCTCGCTGATCTGGGTGACGCGGCGCTTGCCGTCCGGTGAACGCTCGATCTGGATCACCAAATCCAGCGCTGCCGCCACCTGCTCGCGGATGGCCCGGTGCGGCAGGTCCATGCCCGCCATCAGCACCATGGTCTCCAGGCGCGAAAGCGCATCCCGGCAGGTGTTGGCGTGGATCGTCGTCAACGAGCCTTCGTGGCCGGTGTTCATGGCCTGCAGCATCGAGAGCGCCTCGCCGCCGCGCACCTCGCCGATGATGATGCGGTCGGGCCGCATGCGCAGGGTGTTGCGCAGCAAATCGCCTTGCGGCACGGCGCCCACGCCTTCGTTGTTGGCCTGGCGCGTCTCCAGGCGGATCACGTGGGGCTGCTGCAGTTGCAGCTCCGCCGCGTCCTCGATCGTGACGAGGCGCTCGCCGGCCGGGATGAAGCTCGACAGCACGTTCAGCATGGTCGTCTTGCCGGAGCCCGTGCCGCCGGAGACGACGATGTTGAGCTTGCCCTCCACGCAGGCGCGGATGAAGGCGGCCATCGGCTCCGTCAGGGCCTGGCGCGACACCAGGTCCGCGATTTTCAAGGGATCCTTGCTGAAGCGCCGGATCGTGAGACAAGGCCCGTTCAAGGCCAGCGGCGGGATGATGGCGTTCACGCGGCTGCCGTCCGGCAAGCGCGCGTCGCACATGGGGGTGGCCTCGTCGACGTGGCGGCCGACGGCGTTCACCACGCGGTCGATGATGCGCAGCAGGTGCGCATCGTCCTGGAAGCGCACGCGCGTGGGCAGGATCTTGCCGTCACGCTCCACGAAGACCTGGGACGCGCTGTTGACCATGATTTCGGAGATGAGCGGATCCGCCAGGAGCGGCTCCAGGGGCCCCAGGCCGCGGATCTCGTCCAGCATCTGGGAGTGGAGCTGGTCCAGCCCGTGGCGGGTGACCAGCTCGCCACGCACGTTGACGGCGTCTTGGATCATGCGGCGGATCAGGTCCGAGGCATCGGGCGCGAGCGCATCGCCCACGAACAACGCGCCGCCGACCTCGTCGATCAGCTTCTGGTGGACCGCCAGCTTGATTTCCTGATGGACGAGCTCTTCGGGCGACTGGTAGAAGGCCTGTGCGGGAGCGGCGGCCTCGGTGGTGATGGTGACCACCTCCGGCACCACCGCCTGGCGCCGCTTGTTAAGGTTGAACATGGGCGACTCCCTTGTGGATGTTGGTGAACAGCGCCTTCAGCCAGGCGAGGCGGTTTTGCGAGGCGGCGGGTTCGAGGGCGGCGGCGGTGAGCTCCACCTGCGCCAGGCCCACGCGCACCACCACTTCCCGCGCAAGCACGTCGAGGGCCTGCGTGAGCGGGCTGCGCGGCTTGTGCTGGCAGACGGGCTGGCCGGCGTTGAGGCTGGCGGCGATGTCTGCACCACCCCAGGGCAGCTCGTGGCGCGGCCGTCCGCCGATCAGCTGGGCCAAGACGTCCGGCGGCACGATCTCGCCGTCCGGCGCGGCATGGTTGAGCACGGGCAGGATGCGCGTGTCCGGCACGCCGATCTCGCGCAGGAACTTGCGCGCCTGCGGCATGGTGCCGATGCTGGAGATCAGCGGCACGAGCGGGATGATGATCAAATCGGCGGCATCCAGGACGCTGGCCTGGGCCTCCTCGATGTAGGAGCCCAAATCCACGATCACCAGCCCCGGCGTCTCCGTGAGCGCCTTGAGGATGGGCCAGGCAGAGTGCTGCCCGAGCTGGTGCATGCTCTCCGGACGCGGGCCAGCCAGCAGCGAGATGCCGCTGGAGTGCTTGGCCAGGGCCGACTGCACCAGCCGCTTGTCCACGTCCTTGCCGGCCGCCAGCAGGTCGCCCACGGAGCGCGGCGGCTGGAGGTCCAGGTACATCTCGAGGTTGCCGCAGGGCAGCGACATGTCGATCACGGTGGTGGGCAGCCCGGTGTTGCGGTGCAGCAAGATGGGCAGGTTGGCCGCCAGCGTGCTCTTGCCGATGCCGCCTTTCAGGCTGAAGATGGCCACGATCCGGCCGGGGCGGTCGGCGCCGGAGGCGTTGCCCTGCGCGAGGCGCACCCAAATCCGTTGGATCGCGTCGCCCACCAGGCGGGGGTCGGTCACGATGTCGCGCACGCCGGCGCGCATCGCCTCGATCAGCAGGGTCTGATCGGTGCCCTCCCACAACAGAATGAGCTGGCGGTCCGGGCGCTCTTCGGCCAGCCACTTGAGCTGGGGCAGGGCCGCGCGCAAGTCGTCCACGCCCACGAGGGCGACGTCCACGTCGGGCGGCATGCTGGTCATGCTCTCCACGATCTGCACCTGGCCACGGTCCTCGATCAAGTCCACCAGCACCTGCTGGCGACGGCTGGCGATGGGATCGCAGTAAGCGATATCGAAGCGGTGGAAGGCCATGAGTTTTCTCCTAGGGGGTCAGGACCAGGACCGGCGCGTACGCCAAGGGGGTCCGGTTGGTGCCGGTGGAACCGGGGAAGGGCAAGATCTTGTTGACGAAGTCGGCGTAGACGGCGCTGCCCACCACCGGCTCCAGGCGGGCCATCACGAAGCCGATCACCGTGACCGTGCTGCGGCCGTTGTTGCTGTCCCACTCGGCCTTGGGGATCATGGGTACGAAGATGTCCGCGTAAGCCGCGCCGCGCGCCAGGCGCCCCGAGACCCCACTGCGGGTGGGACCGGCCATGTTGCCGGTCTCCGTCGATACGACGCTGTCGAAGTCGATCGCGCTGTGGGCGCCGTTCACGATCGCGTCCGCGTAGGTGGAGGCGCCGGTCCCGTCTAACGCCAACGGCAGGTAATTGCCCTTCTTGCCGCCGCCGGCCCCGGTCTTGAGCTGGAGCCGCACGCCGGCGGCCAGGGGTGCGTAGGTCTCCGGCGAGTCGTCCACCAGCCCGTACCAGGTGCCGGAGGCATTCTGGTAGGCCGGCAACCCGAAGGGCATCGCGCCCTGGGGGATGCGCATCAGGCCGCCCAAAGTCGCGCTGCTGGCGATCGCCACGTCGAAGCTGGGGACGCCGAAGATCGCGCCAAAGGTGGTCTTGATGGGCTGCTTCCACTTCACGCTGACGGCCGGTTGGCCCGAGGGCAGGTTCCAGGTGGTGACGGCGCCGGTGGTGACGTCGTATCCGTTCTTGCCCACCCAGGCCTTTCCGGCGCTCGCGGCGGCCGAAGCGCCGTTCTTGAGCTCGAAGGCGGCGCCCAGCGCGCCGGCATCCGCCGCGGCCTGCATGTGGGACCGTTCCTTCATGCCGGCGCCGATGTCGACCACCCAGGCCGCCGCGCCGAACAGCGCGGCGATGCCGCCGACCATCATGTACAGGGCGCTGCCGCGCCGACCGCCTGCGGCGCCCATCTCACTTGGGCTCTTCTTGTTTGGGGGCCGGCGTAGGATCGACGGTGGGCATGCCGTCGCGCAGCTCCTGGTGGGTGTCGGGCAGCTTGCCGGGCAGGTGCTCGTTCTTGTCCGGGGCGATCATCCTGGGTGTGACCAGGATCGCGAGCTCGGTCTGGTTGTCCTGGAAGCGGCGGCTCTTGAACAGCTCGCCCAGGATCGGCAGGTCGCCGATGCCCGGCAGCTGGGAGTAGCCGCGCGTCTGCTCGCTGTCCATCAGGCCGCCCAACATCAGGGTCTCGTCCGGCGCCAGCACTACCTGCGTCTCCGCGCGGCGCGTCTTCACGGCCGGCACGTTGAACGAGGCCTGCTTCAAGCCGTTGGCGAAGTCCAGCGAGCTGACCTCCGGCTTCACGGTCATGCTGATGCGGCCATCGGCCAGCCGGTTGGGCTGGACCTCGAGGCGCACGCCGAACTCCTTCCACATGACGGTGGTCTGGCCCAGCGCCTGCTGGATGGGGATCGGCACCTCGCCGCCGGCCAGGAAGCGCGCCGTGCCGCCGTCGGTGGTGACGAGGGTGGGGTGGGCCAACAGCTTGGCTTCCCCGCGCTGCTGCAGCACCTCGATCTTGGCCGCGAGGAAGTCGAGCTGGGAGAACGAGCCCAGGTTGCCCGTGACGGCCTCGCCCATGTTGACCTCGCCAGGCTTGAAGGTGAACTTCCGCAGGCCGCCGGCGTTGTCCGTCACCTCGCCGCCGCCGGGCGTGATGCCCAGGTTGAGGCCCGCGGTGCGGGACAGCTCCAAGATGTTGACCTCGATGGCGATCTGCTCGCGGCTGCCCGTGACCGCCGTCAGGTTGATCACCGGGCTGCCGTAGCTCGCCACCACCTTCTCGGCCTGGTCTCGCTGGCCGCTGCTGGTGGGCTCGCCCGTCAGCAGGAAGGAGGTGCCGTTGAAGCCCACGCGCAGGCTGGCGTTGTTGGTCAGCTCCTGGAGCTGCTTCTGGATGGTGACGGTGTCCATGCCGACCGTGAGCTCGAAGGATTGCTCGCCGCCGTCCTTGGTCCACAGGTAGAGGCTGGTGGTGCCGGGCTTGATGGCTTGCACCAGGACTTGTTGCGGCGTCAGGACGCGCACGTCGGCGACCTTGGGGTCGCCCACGGCCACGCGCAACAAGGGCGAGGTCGTGGAGAGCAGCTGGCTCTTGCCGGCGGCGAGTTGGAGCGGCTTGGCCGCGGCGTGGGCCGGCAAGGGCACCAGGACGGCGAGCAGGGCGATGGCTACCGGGCGGTTCATGGGTGGACGACCTCGCTGTTGGCGCCACGGATGATTTCGATGCCGGCGGGCGCGGGGACGGGACGGGGCTTTGGAGCGGCTGGCGGCGGAGCGGCCGCCTGGCGTGGGGCGAAGTAAGTGATTTGGGGTGGGGGCGGCGCGGCTTGCCGGATCGGCTCGGGCTTCGGCGCTTCATGCTTGGGCGGCGCGAGCACCGTGCGCAGCTGGTGGTCGCCGGGCGCCCGCAACACCAGCCGGATGCGGCCCTTCTCGCTGGCGAGGCTGATGGCCTCCGCCTGGGTGGGCGTGACCAGCAGGGTGGCGGAGGTGGCGATCTTGGCGCTGCGGTCCTCCTTCTCCTTCTTGTCGTCCTGGGCGATGGCGAGCACCGCGACGTCCTGCACGATCGTGACGCTGGTCCAGGTCGAGTTGTCCTGGTAGACGCTGATGATGTCGACGTTCAGGCCCGGCTTCACGAAGCCGCCCACGCCCACCACCTCGTTCACCGCCACGGTGACGGCGCGCTGGCCCTTGGGCACTTGGTGCCACAAGCCGGGCGCCGCACCGCGTTGGGCCAGGTGGCTGGTGAGCAGCGGCTGGCCGCCGGGGATAGGAACGAGGGGCATGCGCCCGACGGCCTCCGCGGGGGTGGCGAAGGAGCCAGCGGGGCGGGCCGTCACCTCGATCACCGTCAGGTCCTTGGCTTCCAGCGGCCGGGTGTCATCGACCGGGCCGGCCAGCACCACCATGGGCTCCAGGGTGGAGGCCACCGCCTTGGGCTGGTGCGCCAACAGGTTGTAGAGCATGCCGCTGGTGACGAGGCCGGAGGCGATCGCCAAGGTGAACGGCAGGCTGCGCTTGAAATCGTAGGACATGGGGGCCATCCTTGCTTACTCCACCCGCATCTGCGTGGTGGCACGCAACGTGACGGGGGGACCGGACATGCTGAAGAGGAACGGGACGCTGGAGCTCAGCGAAACCGTGGCGCTGCCACCGGCGATCGTCACGCTGACCGCGCTGGCCGCGGGCAGGGGCGTGTACGCGGAGGTCTTGAGGTAGTTGACGACGGCCGCCTGGACCTGGGCGTTGCTCTGGCCGAGCGTGCCCAGGCGGGCGCCTTCGCGGACGGCGTTGGTCAAGACGAGCTGGTGCTGGTACAAGAAGCCGACGTCGATGATCCCGGTGAAGAGCGAGATCATGATCGGCACGGACAGCGCGAACTCGACCAGCGCCTGCCCACGCCGGGCCGAAGCCCGGCGCAGGAGCGCGGCGGCCACCTTAAGGGGTGGCCTTGAGTGCGTTGGAGGCACCGGTGAACACACCCTTCACGTTCGTGCCCATCGTGGTCAGCGTGCCGATGGCCGCGACGGAGACGAGTGCGAGGATCAAGGAGTACTCGACCATGCCCTGGCCTTCCTCCTCCTTCACGATGCGGGAAACCAAGGTCTTGATAGCTTGCATGGGGGTTCTCTCTCTCTCTAAATGGGTCGGGGGGTTAGTGGGCGGCGCCCAGGATGGAGGTGGCGTTGGTGAAGACCGCCTTCACGCTCGTGCCCATCGTCGTCAGGGTGCCGGCGGCGACCACGGAGACGAGCGCGAGGATCAGCGAGTACTCGACCATTCCTTGGCCGCGTTCCTGGCGGCGGAGCGATTGCAGGAGCTTCCTGAGGGATGTCATTGGGGGACTCCTTTGTTAGGGGCCGGTGGCCTTCATGGCGTTGGACGCACCGGTGAAGACGCTGGTGACGTTGCCGCCGAGCGCGGTCAGGGTTCCGATGGCCGCCACGCTGACCAAGGCCAGAATTAAGGAGTACTCGACCATTCCCTGGCCGCGTTCGTCCTTACGGAGCAATTTGGAGATAAGCTTGAACCGAGTCATTCGTCGCACTCCTTTCGTGTCGATAGCTATAATGTACAATTTCATTGTTTAATACGTAGATTAAATTGGTTACTGGTTTTTTAAGCCCGTAATTTGGTTTGTGAAATAATTACGATAACAATCCGCAAGAAAAACAGGCGAGGGTTTCACTTGGCATTGCTGATTCAATATGAAGGGCATACGACGCTGGCGGACATCCTCGCAGATGGCCTCGCCGTGCTGTTTGTGGGCTACAACCCCAGCTTGTTGGCGGTAGAGCGCGCCCACTACTACCCCCGCACCGGGAACCGCTTCTGGGAAGACCTTCATGAGGCCGGACTGGTGCCGAGAGTGCTGCGCCAGGCCGGTGACGACCTTTTGTTGCCCGAATATGGCCTGGGCGTGACGGACGTGATCAAGCGCCCGAGCCCCACAAGCGACGGCCTGACCGCCTCGGAGTACGACGCGGGCTTCGCGCGGCTGGAAACGCTGGTGGCGCGCCACAGGCCACGTATCGTGTGCTTCAACGGACTGGGCCTGTGGCAGCGGTTCCGCAAGCGCGGCACGGCGCTGCCCGGCGTCGAGGTGGTCGCCGTGCCCTCCACCAGCCCGCGCAACAACGGCTTGCGCGCGGAGCGGCTGGAGGCCTTCCGGCGGCTGAAGGCGCTGGTGGACGCGCTGCCCCCACGGGGTATGTGAAGCCCACCTCATGAGTTGCCTGGTCCCCTTCCCCGCCCGCCCCGGCTTGCCGCGGCTTTATTGTGTGCCCCATGCCGGCGGCGGCGCGTCGATCTACCGCCCCTGGGCGGACGGCCTCGTGGCAGCCTGCGCCGTGGTCGGCGTCCAACCGCCCGGCCGCGAGCAGCGGCTGCGCGAGGAGCCTCCCGGCGCCATCGGCGTGTTGGCGGACGAGGTGGCGGCGGCGATCGACCTGGCGGATGACGGGCCGTTCGCCCTGTTCGGCCACAGCCTCGGCGCCCTGATCGCTTACGAGGTCGCACGCCGGCTGGAAGCCCTTGGGCGGCCGCCGATCCGGCTCTACGTCTCCGGCTGCCGCGCCCCGCACCTTGAACGAGCCGGCGCGCCCGTCGACGACGCGGAGCTGCTGGCGCGCGTGCAGACCCTGGGCGGCATGCCGGCACAGCTGTTGGCCAACCCGGACGTGCTGGCCATCTACCTGCCCACGCTGAAGGCCGACTACCGCCTGGCCCTGGGCTACGTTCGCGCGCCGGGGCCCCCGCTGGCCTGTCCCATCACGGCGCTGGGCGGCATCGCAGACGAGGCGGTGCCCCGTCCAGACCTGACGGCCTGGCGCGCCAGCACCACCGGCGCCTTCGAGGCCATCATCTTCCCGGGCGACCACTTCTACCTGGCGGAGCGGCGCGCCGAAGTGCTGGCGCTGGTGGCCGGCCGGCTATGAGCGTGCGCCTCTGGCTGGCGGACCTGGACGGCCCGAACGCAGGCTTGTGGCTCGCGCCGGAGGAGGAGGCGCGCCGCGATCGCTTCGTCTTCCCGGTACACCGCCACCGCTTCGCGCGCGGCCGTGGGCTTTTGAGGCAGGTGCTGGCCCGCGAGCTGGCGATCGCCCCCGAAGCCGTTGCTTTCACCTACAACGCCTACGGGCGGCCCACGGTGGAAGGGCTGGCCTTCAACGTCTCGCACGCCGAGAACCAGCTCATGATCGCCGTCGCGGCCCACAACCTGGGGGTCGACATCGAAGCCGTCCGGCTCCTGGACGACCAACGGGGCGTTGCAAGAACCGCCTTCTCTGCAGCCGAACTGGACGCCTGGTTAGCCCTGAGCGAGAACGAACGCCCGCAGGCCTTCTACCGGCTTTGGACCCGCAAGGAGGCGGTCATGAAGGCGAGCGGGCTGGGCTTCGCCATGGGCTCCCGCAGCTTCACGCTCGCGCTCGACGAGGGCCCCCAACGGTTCGGCGGCTATGCGGTCGTCGACCTGGCTGCGCCGCCTGGATACCAGGCCGCGCTTGCATTTGAAGGCCCGGAGCCGGTCGTCGCGGTCAATACTCTTTAAGCCCACCTTTACGCGGCCATCAACCTGTCATAAGACAGTCTGGCGCAACGCGGCCGAAGAACCTGTATGTTCCGCCGCGCTTCCCACTCGCTGATCGTCCTCACGTTGCTCCTCGCGGGCTGCGGCACCAGCGTCGCGACGGCCCCGAAGCGTGTCCCCACCAACGCCGCGCTGCTGACCAGCCAGCCCCAGGCCGCCCGCCCGCTGCCCGCCGCCGGCCAGGACCAGGGCAAGGGCCAGCAGCTGTTGGCCAAGGTCCGTCAGGTGTTGACCGGCGCCACCGGCTTCTCTTCCGACGTGCTCGCCAAGACGGAGGGCCACTGGAAGCAGGGCGACCACGTCGACGAGCTGCGTCACGTGACGATGGGGTACCGCATCACCTGGGCCAAGCCCAACAAGTTCCGCGCCATCGTGACGGAGGCGCCCACCGCCCTGATGAAGGACGCCACCCTGGTCACGACCGACGGCAAGAACGTGACGGCGCGCGCCGCCGGCCTGCTGAGCATCCTGCCCATCCACGCGCAGTCGAACGACAAGCGCATCGCCAACGCGCGCAACCACACCTTCGACAAGTTCAACCCCAGCACCCAGATGCAGCGCCTGACGGGCCAGCAAGCCGTCTGGACCTACGTGGACCAGTTCGTCGGCCCTGGCGGCGCCCCCGTGGTCCGCTGCGCGATCGATGGCGTGCAGCGCCTGGACGCCGAAATCGACCGCGAGGTGATCGCGGTGGACCTGGGCACCAACGCCGTGAAGTCCCTGACGAGCTTCTCCAAGGGCCACGCCGTGGTCGAGTACACCTTCTCGAAGTTCCTGTGGAACCCGAAGGTGACGTCGGACATGTTCCAGCTCTAAAGCGGGACGGAGCCGTGCTTGCGGGCCGGTCGTTCCACCCGCTTGCCTTCGAGCGTTTCGAGCCCGCTGATCAAGAGCCGGCGGGTGTCGCGCGGATCGATCACGTCGTCCACGAAGCCGCCTTCCGCCGCCGCGTAGGGGCTGGCAAAGCGTTCGCGGTAGGCGGCGAGCAGTTCCTCGCGGCGCTCGGGGGCGGCCTCCAGCTCGCGCCGGTACAGGATCTGGATCGCGCCTTCCGCGCCCATGACCGCTAGCTCCGCGGTGGGCCAGGCCCATGTCAGGTCCACGCCGGTGTTCCTGGCGCCCATGCTGCCGTAAGCGCCGCCATAGGCCTTGCGCACCACCACCGTCAGCTTCGGCACCGTGGCCTCGCAATAGGCGAAGGCCAGCTTGGCGCCGTTGCGGATGATGCCGCCGAACTCCTGGGCCTTGCCCGGGAAGTAGCCGGGCGTGTCGACGAAGGTCACGATCGGCAAATTGAAGGCGTCGCAGAAGCGCACGAAGCGCGCCGCCTTGATCGAGGCGTCCACGTCCAGCGTGCCGGCCAGGTGCAGCGACTGGTTGGCCACGATCCCCACCGCCCGTCCGCCCAGCCGCGCGAGCGTCGTGACCATGTTGGGCGCCCAGAGCTCGTGAACTTCCAGCAGGTCGCCGGCGTCGACGATGGCGGCCAGCACGTCGCGCATGTCGAAGGATTGGTTCGCTTCGGCGGGGACCAAATCCAGCAGGCCGCCAGAGCCCACGGGGTCCTGGGGCGCGGTGCGCGGGGCGTCGCCGAGGTTGTTGGCCGGCAGGAAGCTTAGCAGGCGGCGGGCCAGGGCCATTGCGGCGGGCTCGTCGTCCACCACGAAGTGGGCCGCCCCGCTGCCGCGCCCATGCACCTCCGCGCCGCCCAGCTCCTCCAGCGTGACCTCCTCGCCCAGCACTGCCTTCACCACCTCGGGGCCGGTCACGAACATCCGCCCGCTCGGTCGCACCATGATCACGAAATCCGACAGCGCCGCGGAGTAGACGGAGCCCCCGGCGCAGGGACCCATGATCAAGGCCAGTTGCGGCACCACACCGGAACTTTGGACGTTGCGGAAGCACACGTCGACGTAGCCGCTCATGCTCTCCACGCCTTCCTGGATGCGCGCGCCGCCGGAGTCATGCAGCGCGAGGCAGGGCGCGCCCTGCCGCAGGGCGAGCTCCTGGACCTTGCACACCTTCTCGGCCACCACCTCGCCCAGCGAGCCGCCGAAG
>JAQBPE010000248.1 GCA_028287685.1 Cyanobacteria bacterium RYN_339
TCGGCCAGCGGGTTGCGCAGCACGCCCTGCCAGGCCACGCCGGCCACCGCCAGCCCCAGGCCGGCCAGGCCGCCCAGGAGCACACGCGGTAGGCGCACCTGCCAGATGATCGCGGCGACCGCGGCCAGCTCGGGGTCCGCGGGGTGGCCGCCCGCCAGCAGCACGCCCAGGAGCTGTCCCGGCGGCACGGGCACGGCGCCCAGCCCCACGGCGAACGCGCTCGCCAGGGCCCAAAGGCCGGCGAGCGCGAGGCAGGTGGCCCACCAGGGCAGGGCAAACAAACGCGCGGTCACGGTGTAGAAGATGCCGTGACCGCGCCGGTTTGTCCAGGACTTAGAGGCGGCAGTCGACTTCGGTGGCCTTGCGCTTGTAGACGTCCGCCACGGTCGTGATCACGGTGTAGCCGCGCTTGGTGAACCAGAGCTGGTACCAGCCGGCATCGAGGTTGGCGAGCGTGTAGTTGCCGTTGTCGTCCGTGTTGGTGAAGAAGATGAAGCCCTGGGGCGAGAGCACCTTCACCTCGGCGTTGACCACGGGCAAGCCGTTGGTGGAGAACACCTGGCCCTTGAACTTGCCCTTGCTCAGCCAGTTGGTCAGGAACGACAGGTCCAGCGCCTTGTCGGCGAAGGTGACGGTCACGGTGTGGTTGGGGTTGAACAGGCCCTTGATCTCGACCTTCTGGTTCACGTGCTCGCCCAGCCAGGTGTAGGTGGCGAAGTCCGGGCAGTACAGGCGGTAGGTGACGTCCTGGGCCTCGCCGTACTCGTTCTTGGAGGCTTGCAACAGGTAATCACGGCTGTCGCCGCGGCGCACGAAGCCGGCGACATGGGGCACGGAGATCGCAGCGGCCACGTGGTAGGTGGGGTCCTGCTTGGCCGCGTCGGCCTTGAGCTCCTCGTCCGTCAGGTCGGTCGTGCCGACGACCCAGGCGCCGGCCTGGCCGGGGGCGGGCTCCGCCTGGGCGGTCACCGTGACTTCCGGGGCGCTCGCGGCCACGGAGACCGACGGCGCGGCCACGGCGGCGACGGCCGGGGCCGGGGCGGCGGGGGCCGCTGCCAGGGTCGCCGGGGCGCCGGTGGTGCCGCAGCCGGTCATCACCAGGGCGGTGGCGAGGGCCATCAGGGGCTTGGCGGCGTGGCGCATGGGTGGTTGCTCCTTCACAGGTTTAAGGTCTGATGGATTTGTTATCGCAACCTTAACCACTCAGCACGGTTAGGGTGGGTTTAATCATTGGTTAATTCGAGATTAAAGTCGGCGCTAACAGTGGGTGTACGGCCAGGTGGACTCCCCGAGCGACGATGATCCGGGTATGGCCGACGACACCTCTCCAAGCTTCGGCGCCCGCTGCGAGGCGCTCGCGGCCGGCTACCTCTACGGCAAGGGCTACCGCATCCGCGCCCGCAACCTGCGCACCCGCCTGGGCGAGGTGGATCTGGTCTGCGAGCAGGGCGCGACGGTGGTCTTCGTGGAGGTAAAGGCGCGCCACAGCGCCCGCTACGGGCCGGGCAGCGCCAGCGTGGGTTGGAGCAAGCAACGCCGGATCATGGCGATCGCCGGCCTTGTGATGGCGCGCGAGCCGGAGCGCGCCTGCCGCTTCGACGTCGTTAGCGTGGCGATCGAGCGGGGCCACCCCCTGATCACGCACCTGATCGACGCGTTCCCCTAGCGCGTCACCAACGCATGCCACCCCGGCACCGTCAGGAAGGCCAGCGCCGTCGAGAGCACGATCGTGTTGATCACCAGCGTGACGTCCAGCCGGAAGGTGATCGCGAGCGTCAAGGCGTAGAACATGGTGGGCATCGCGGCCTCGAGCACCGCCGCCTGGGCGTGCGCGGGCGGCAAGCCCAGGGCCGTGACGGCGCCCCACATCGCGAGCGGCAACAGCACCAGCTTGAGCGCCGCCGCGAGCGCCACCAGCCCGCCGCCCTCGCGCCAGTGCTCCAGACGGAGGCTCAAGCCCATGCAGAGCAGCATCAAGGGGATCGTGAGCGCGCCGACCCCGGTCAGCAGCGTCCAGCACGGCGCGGGGATGGCCACGTCCTTGAGCAGCAGCCCCACGATCAGCCCCCACAGCGGCGGGAAGCGCAGCAGCCGCCCGAAGACGATCCGGGCGGTGGGCAGCTCCCCGCCCGCGCTGCTGGCGTAGGCCGCGCCGATCGTGTTGATCGCGAAGGTGGCGCCCAGCTGATCGTAGAGGATCGCGAGCGGCAGGTGCGGCGCGGGTGGCGGGAAGAAGCCCGTCATCAGCGGGTAGCCCAGGAAGGTGGTGTTGGCGAAGGTCACGGCCAAAGCGAAGCTGCCGGTGCGCGCGGGCGAGAGCCGCAGGGAGCGTGCGAGCGCATGCGCCAAACCCAGCGCTCCCAGCGAGAGCCCCCAGGCGAGGGCCGGCATGGCCAGATCGACGCCCGCGAGCCGCACGCCATGCAGCGCCGTCACGATCAAAGGTGGCAAGGTCACCCACAGCACCAGTTGGGTGATGTCGTTGGCGAACTCCGGGCGCACCAGCCCGGCGCGACGGAGCAGCAAGCCCGCCAGCATCCAGAAGGCCACCGCGAGGGCGAGCGAGGTCATGCGTAGAGGCTACCATGCCCAAAAAAATAGGCCCCTAGGAGGGGGCCCGGGCAACAACGCGTTAGCGGCGACGGCGCCTGAAAGGCGGGTCCACACGCACCGGAATGGGAACGGGCACCGGCGCCGGGCGCAGCATGCCGTTCAGGACGGAGATCAAGATGTCCTTTAGGCTCGCCATTCAGACTCCTTCCGCACCCCCGTTAAGGACCTGTAAACCAGCTTCATATTAGAGCGTTTTGCCAAGTAGGTCAACCTAATTTGTGCTTGACAGCCCCAGTCTCCGACCATATGCGGGTATATCGGAGATGCAAGCCTGACAACCGGAGGGAGCCACCACATGGGCGACGACGTCCTCGAGAACCTAAAGCATGTGTCCGCCAAGCAAATCGCCGACGCGATCGAAGGCAAGCAGACGCTCGACGGCGCCCAACTGCAGGCCGCCGACGTCAACCACGACGGCAAGATCGACGTGGAGGATGTGGAAGCGCTCGCCAAGCGCGAACTGGAGCTTGCCAACAAGATCTCCGGCGCGATCGTGGGCATGGAGGCGCTGACGGAGGAAGAGAAGGCCGTGACCGACGTGAACCACGACGGGCACATCAACCTGACGGACTCCTACCGACTGGCGGACGACGCCCGCGCGGCCCGCGGCGCCGCGGCCCGCATGAAGCGTGGCGGCACCGGCGAGTTGAAGCTGCCCCCCACCTAGCGGCCCCCGCAGGGGCCTGCGGCTACCGCCGGCCTCCGGCGATGTAGAAGAACCAGGCCAGGAAGGCCAGCAGCGGTCCCACGCCCACCAGGGCGCCCACCGCGAAGCCGAGCGCCGCCGGGTACCAGCGCTGCCATACCAGCGCACCCAGCGGCAGCGCAAACACCCCCACCGCCGCCGCACCCGCCACCAGCAGCAGCTCGCGGTTCCCGAAGTCCGACTTCCCGACCGTGAAGAAGAAGGCGAGCCCGTACGCGGCGAGCGGCACCCCCCAGGCCAAAAAGCCGAGGAGGGACGCCGCGATCACGGCCGGCCAGGAAACGGTGGGTCGGGTGGGCTCCGTCATGGCTGGAGCTGGGGCAGGCCGTCCGTCAGGTCGTAGTAATCGCCCTTGTCGGCCACGTGGACGTGGATGTGGGTGCGCGTCTGGGTGGGGCCGTCGAAGGCGCCCATGGCGACGCCGATCCAGTCGTGGAAGACGGGGTCCCAGAAGAGCGAGGAGCCGCAGGTGGGGCAGAAACCGCGGCGGACCTTGTCGTGGGACTGGTACCACCGAACCGTCCCCTGGACCGTCAGGCCGGCCTTGGGCACGTCGGTGGAAACGAAGTAGTGCCCGGAGAACTTGCGGCAGTCCATGCAGTGGCACGCATCCGGCCGGGGTAAGTCGCCCGCCACGTCGAAGGTGACGCCGCCGCAGTGGCACGATCCGCGGTGCATGGCTAGAACCTCCCGCGCCAGCCGATCAGGCCATTGCCGCCCAGGGTCAGCTCGTGGTTTGGGGTGAAGCGGTAGGCGACTTCCAGGTTGGGGACGAAGGGCAGCAGCTCGAAGGTGGCGGTGGTGCCGGGGGCCGTGCCCGTTCGGACGGTGTTGCTGGTCCAGGAGGCCACGGGACCGAAGGTTCCGCGCAGGGCCCAGCCCGTGCGGCCGGGCGCCAGGGCCACGTTGACGGCCGGCTGCGCCCAGGTGTATTGGCTCTGCGAGGTGGCCCCACTGGTATAGGTATCCCCCACGCTGACGGTGGCCCCCACGACCACCCAGGCCAACGGGTCCGTCAACCAGAACGTGGCCCGCCCGGCCAGCCCCACCAAGCCCACGATGCCCACGGGCGGCACGAACGCGGTGGCCCCCAGGCTCAGGCGCTGCCCGATGCCGACGTCCACCCCGGCGTCGAGGATCCCGGCGGTCACGCTGAAGCGGCCCGGGCCGCCATCGAGGGCCGGCAGCGTGGACGCCTCCGCGGGGGTGGCCCAGCTACAAGCCACAAGCAACACTGCCCAATACCGCAAAGGCCCCTCCTTCTTGCCGGTCATCCGCGAGAGCGCTAGATCCAGCGCTGCAAGCGGAAGACCGCTAGCATCCCCACCCCCACGAAGGCCATCACGCCCATGACCAGGCTGAAGGCCAGGGGGTGGTGCTGGAAGGGCAGATCCACGTTCATGCCGTAGATGCCGCTGACCAACGTCAGCGGCAGCATGATCACGCTGATGATCGTGAGCACCTTCATGACCTCGCTGGTCTGGTA
>JAQBPE010000276.1 GCA_028287685.1 Cyanobacteria bacterium RYN_339
GGCTCCTTAACCGTGCCTGGCGCATGGTAGGTCACGCGGCCGCGCGCCAGCAGGAACTGCTCGGCGGTGCGCATCATCTTGCGGAACCACTTCCGCTCCGGCGAGAGCGGGTCCACCAAGATCGTGACCGCGCCCAGGCGGTTGCCGCCCAGCACGTCCGTGAAGAGCTGGTCGCCGACGATCGCGACCTCCTTGGGTTGCAGCTCCATGGCCGACAGGGCCTGGCGGAAGAAACGCCGGCTGGGCTTGCGCGCGGCATGGTGGAAGGGCATGTCGAGATGCAGCGCGGCCAGCTCCACCCGGTCATGGCGGGGGTTGTTGCTCACGATGTAGATCTTGAACTCCTGGCGCACGGCCTGGATCCAATCCAGGATCTCGGGGTGGGCCTTCGGCTCCATGGCCTCGACCAGGGTGTCGTCCAGGTCGAAGATCAAGCCCTTCACACCCAGCTCGCGCAAGGTGTCCAGGTGGATGTCCGTGACCGCCACAACGCGAAGCGTGGGCGTCAGCAAGCTGGGGTCGGACGGCATGGGCCTTCCTCCTTCTTTGCTGGCCAGTCTGGGGTCTAACGGGCGGGCAGGTCAACCCTTTGCAAGTCGGTCCGGCTGCCCTGGGTCGCCGCGACGACCAGGCGGGGCAGACCGGGCTGCCAGCACAGGCTCTCGTAACCGTTGCCGGCGGCGATGCGCTTGGACTGGGTACCGTCCGGCTGGCCCACGTAGACGCCGTCGTCGGCCACGTACGCCAGGGAGTTGCCCGTGCCGGAGAAGCTGGGGCGGCGGGCGTGCAGGCCGGCCGTCTTGAGGGTTTCGACCAGGCCGCCCACCATGGCGACGCGGGCCAGGCCGGCGTCGGCGCCACCACGTTCGAAGGTCACGCTCTGCGCGTTGGGGGCCACCGCGGGGGACGCGGCAAGCGCGCCCTTCCACAAGGCCACGGCCTTGGCGCCCGGGGCGTCCAGGCGCATCAGCACGCTGGTGGTCTGCTCTTCCACGAACACGACGCCGGCGCCGCCAGGGATGCAGGCGGGCTGGTGTAGCGCGCCCGGAGCTTCGTACAGGGTGACGGTGAGACCGCCGACCAGCGAGATCTTGACCAGGGCGGAGCCGCCCTTGGCGCCTGCGCGCACCACCACCACCGCGTCGCCCAGAGGGCTCCAGGCGGGATCGCGATCGCCGGGCCGGGAACCGGCCAACAGTTGGGGGTTCGAACCGTCCGGGGCGGCCAACAACACACCCTTCGAGGGCGTCACGTAGGCCAGGTGGTCACCACGCGGCGCGAAGGTCGGCGCCGCGGCACCGGTCGAGGTGAAGAACGCGCCCGTCGTGCCCTTGGTGGTGGTGACGCCTACCGGCGCCGGCGCCACGGGGGCGGTGCGGCCCTGGACGGTATTGGTCGCGGCCGGCTTCAACACCGGGGAACCGCCCGGGAGGCTGCGCGAGGCACCGCATCCGGCCAGCGAAGGCAGGAGCATGGCGACAAGGAGGGCGGGGACCAGGGAGCGCATAGCCTTCCTATCGGGCCCCCGACGCCCGGAGGTGCGCCGCTTGTCGAAACTTAGCCGCACCTTTACCCTGTCTAAACCTCGCCTGTCCGGTGGGCCGGCGGCGGCGATCGGGTATGAGGGAGGCGGAGGATTCACGATGCTACACCGTTTCAGCCGGACCGAGTTATTGATTGGCGCCAGCGGCTACGAACGCCTACAGGGCGCGAACGTGGCCGTCTTCGGGCTCGGCGGCGTAGGGTCCTACGCAGCGGAGGCGCTTGCCCGCGCCGCGGTGGGCAAGCTGACCTTGGTCGACTACGATCTGGTCTGTGCCACCAACGTGAACCGCCAGCTGCACGCCATGATCGGCACGATCGGCAAGCCCAAGGCCGAGGTGATGGCGGAGCGCACCAAGAAGATCAACCCGAAGGTCGAGGTGCAGGCGGTTCAGCAGTTCTACAGCGCCCAGAACGCGGACGAGCTGTTGGCGGGCGGGTACGACTACGTGATCGACGCGATCGACAACGTGACGGCCAAGCTGCACCTGATCGCCTCCGCGCACGGGCGGGGTATGCGCGTGATTTCCGCCATGGGCGCCGCCAACAAGCTCGACCCCACGCAGATCCGCGTGGCCGACATCGCGGAGACCCACACCTGCCCCCTGGCGCGCGACGTGCGCAAGGAGCTGCGCAAGAAGTACGACATCGAGCGCGGCGTGACCGTGGTCTTCTCGACGGAGAGCCCGATCTTCCCGGACGCGGACGTCGCCAACTGCGAGGTGAAGTGCATCTGCCCGCCGACGCACATGAAGGGCGTGAACGACTGCGAGCAGAAGAGCCAGATCAACGGGACTATCAGCTACTTGCCCGCGATGTTCGGGCTGATGATGGCCGGCACGGTGGTGCAGCACCTCATGCAGGGCGTCGAGTTGCCCCGCCGGGACGCTGGGCATGCGTGCAGCCGCCTGATGGCGGAAGTCTAGCCCGGCCGCCAAAATGAAACCGAGCCACATACCAGGATTTTTGTTGGTCGCCATGCTTGCGGGCCTGAGTACCTCGCCGTCCCAGGCTGCGACGTTACCGCCGGCGGACCTTGGCGCTGGACAGGCGTCGGTCTCCATAGGCCTCCCCTTCGTCGCCTTCGATCGGGCGCTGAGCAATGACCTCAGCGTGGGCGCGGTGGGCGCCTACTATTACGCGTTGTTCAACAACATTGGCTATGCGGGCCTGCGCTGCTCTTACCACGCGGCGCGCGGCGATCACCTGGATGTCGCGTTCACGTTGGGCGGCGGCGGCTATTTCATTCCGCCATCCACCAACATCTTCGATCACAACTTGATCGAAGGTCCCGAGTCCGGCGCATGGCTGGTGCCGACCGCCGACCTGACGTTGAGCCTGATGCCCATGACGGCGTCTCCCAACCTGTTGCTTCGGGTGTCGGCGGGGCCGTGGCTTGTGAAGCGCCTGAGCACCACCAATTCGACCGTCACCCCCCTGCCCGTTACCGGTAGCTTGGAATTGATGGTTCGGCCGTGGGCTGGCTTCGAGGCGGGCGTGGGGTTCCCCGACCTGGTCGGGATGCGCCTGAGCTGGTAGCCCCCGCTTAGCGTGCGCCGCCGAACTTGTCGAAGAAGGCCTTGAGGCGCTCCAGATCCTCGCCGCTGGCCTCCTTGGGATCCTGCGTGGTCTTGGCGGCCGGCGGAGCGTTGGTAGCTGGCGCGGCCTTGCCGCCGGGCCGCTTGGGCAGGCCGCCGAGCACAGGTCCGAAAGCGTTCTGCAACTTCTCGGCGGTTGCCGCCGGCAAATCCGCCAACGCCGCCCGGAAGCGTTCCACGTGGCGGGCGCGTTTCGGGTGAGGCAGCTTGTCAAGGATGCCCAGCGCGAAGTCCCGGTTCGAATCCTGCAAGGCGTCGGCCAGCCAGGCCATCAGCCGCGCCTCGATGGTGGCATCGAGCAAGTTCCAATTGACCTTGGCCACGAAGGCGCGTTGGTCCTCGGCCGGCCGGGCTTCAAGGCGGCGGAAGAACTCGCGCACTTGCGCGGGCTCCAGGGGCGGGCCGAAGGGGTCCTTCCCCGGCTTGCCTGGCTTGCCCTTCGCGGGCTCGCTCACGGCGCTTCCGCCAGGATGTCCGCCATTTCCTTGTGCACGCGACCGTTGGTGGCCAGCACCTCGCGGCCGTAGATCGAGAAGGGACCGCCGTCGTAGCCGGTGATGATGCCGCCGGCCTCCGCCACGATCACGCTGCCCGCGCACAGGTCCCAGGGCGCCAGGCGTGGCTCCCAGAAGCCGTCGAAGCGCCCGGCGGCCACCCAGGCCATGTCGATCGCCGCAGACCCCAGCCGGCGCACCGCCTGGGCCTTGTGGATGAACTTCGTGAAGTGGGCGAGGTTCGAGCTCTTGATCCCCACGTCGTACGGGAAGCCCGTCACCAGAACGCTCTTGCCCACCTGCGTCGTTTGCGAGACCTGGATCGGCTTGCCGTTCAGTGTGGCGCCGCCACCCACCTCCGCGCAGAACAGCTCCCCGAGGTTGGGCGCGTAAATCACGCCCAGGATCGGCTTGCCGTCCAGCTCGAGACCGATCGATACGCAGTAGATGGGCAGGCCATGGGCGTAGTTGGTCGTGCCGTCCAACGGATCGACCACCCACTTGTAGCCGCTGCTGCCTTCGTGCGCACCGCTTTCCTCCGCCAACACGGCGTGGTCCGGGTAGGACGCGGCGATCGCCGCCAAGATGAGCTTCTCGGCGGCGACGTCCATCTCCGTGACCAGGTCGATGGCGCCCTTGTAGCGCACCTCATGCGGACGGTCCAGCCCCTCCTTGAGGAGCTGGCCCGCCTGTTGGGCGATGGTCGAGGCGAAATCGAGCAGGGCGGACAGGGCCTAGACCTCCGCGACCGTCACGGACTCCATCTTGTCGCCCGGCTCGATCTTGTCGACCACGTCCTGGCCTGCGATCACGCGGCCGAAGACCGTGTGGCGGTTGTCCAGGTGCGGCTGGGGCGAGTGGGTGATGAAGAACTGGCTGCCGCCCGTGTCCTTGCCCGCGTGGGCCATCGAGAGGTAGCCGGTGCCGTGACGGTGGGGGTTGCCCTCCGTCTCGCACTTGATCTTGTAGCCGGGGCCGCCGGAGCCGATTTGCGGGTGGCCGTGCGGCAACTCCTTCGACAGCGGGTCGCCTCCCTGGATCACGAAGTCCGGGATCACCCGGTGGAAGGTGGTGCCGTCGTAGAAGCCCTCACCGATCAGCTTCGTGAAGTTGGCGACGGTGGCCGGCGCGTCCTTCTCGAAGAGCTCGACCTCGATGGGGCCCTTGCCGGTCGTGATGGTGACTTTCTTCATGGTCTTCTCTCCTTAGTTGGCGGGTGCGAGCTGGCCGGGCAGGGGGATGGCGGCCTTCAAGTTGAGGTCCTTGTCCCACTTGCCCGCGCCATAGTCGACGTCGTGGTACATCAGCAGCCACCAGTCGCGCTCGGCGAGCGTCTGGGTCCAGCTGCCGCGCTGCTCGATGGAGGTCAGCGGGAAGTTGTCGTAGGCCATGACCCAGAGCGGGTTGAGGTGGTGGTGCGAGGGCATCAGGTCGCCCATGTACACCGCGCCCTCGTCACCGGACCTCACCTCTATTACCACGTGGCCGCGCGTGTGGCCGCCGGTGTGGTAGGTGTGGATGCCGGGCAAGAGCTCCCCGTCCCGTTCGATGAGGTCGACCTGGTTGGTTTCGGCGATCGCCTCCCAGTTCACGCGCAAATACGTGCCCTTGGCGCGCATGTTGGGGTGCGTGAGGTCGTCCCACTCTTCCTTGCGGATGTGGTAGCGCGCCTTGGGGAAGGTGGGCACAATGCGCCCGTCCGCGTCCAGCTTGGTGGCGCCGCCGAGGTGGTCGTAGTCGCAGTGGGACATGACCACGTGGTCGATGTCAGCGGGCGAGAGGCCGTGCAGGGCCAGCGACTGCTCCAGCGTGGGCGGCTGCACGAAGTCCAGGATCTCTTGCTGCTTGGGGGCGATCTTGTTGCCCAGCCCGGTGTCCAGCAGGATGCGGTGGTGCTCCGTCTGAACCAGGATGCAGTTGAGGCCCAGCGGGATGCGGTTCCGCGCATCCGCCTGGATCTTCTTCTCCCACATGGGCTTCGGCACGGGGCCGAACATGGCGCCGCCATCGAGCTTGAAGATGCCGTCAGACACCCAATCAATGGTGAATTCGCCCAGCTTCATGCCGATCCCTCCCCAGCCGGTGCGCATACTACCACAGGCGCGCGTGGCGGGCGAGGGCGCCGGGTGGTAGGATGGGAAGACGTCAAAGAAGCCCGTTACCGCTGCGTCAACGCCGACCCAGCGCTACCCAAGGAGGACCTCCATGGCCACCGTCGCCCAGGCTGCCCGCGCCAATACCTATAACTTGAACGACGAGCAGCTGCACCTCCAGGAGATGGTCCGCGAGTTCGCCGCCAAGGAGATCTTCCCCCTCGCCCCCGAGCTGGACGAGCAGGAGCGGTTCGGCAAGGAAATCTTCGACAAGCTGGCGGAGCTGGGCCTGTTGGGCCTGACGGTGCCGCAAGAGTACGGCGGCGGCGGCGCGGGCTACCTCGAGTACGCCCTGGTCGTCGAACAGATCGGCGCCGCCTGCGGCTCGACCGGCCTGTCGTACGCCGCCCACAACTCGCTGGGCTGCGGCCCGATCGTGTACTTCGGGACCGAGGAGCAGAAGCGCAAGTATCTGCCGAACCTGACCTCCGGCAAGTACCTGGGCGCCTGGGGCCTCACGGAGCCCGGCGCGGGTTCGGATGCGGCGGGCCAGAAGACCACCGCCGTGCTGAACGGCGACCACTACCTCTTGAACGGTTCCAAGAACTTCATCACCAACAGCCCGTTCGCCGGTGTCTTCACGATCATGGCGATGACGGACAAGAGCAAGGGCAACCACGGCATCTCCGCCTTCCTGGTGGAGCCGGAGTGGCCGGGCTTCTCCATCTCCAAGCACGAGAAGAAAATGGGCATGCGCGGTTCGCCGACCTGCTCGCTGGCCTTCGACAACGTGAAGGTGCCGCTGGCCAACCGCTCCGGCGAGGAGGGCTCGGGCTTCAAGCAGGCCATGATCACGCTCGACTCCGGCCGCATCTCGATCGGCGCCTTGGCGCTGGGCATCGCGGAGGGCGCCTTCCGCGAGGCGCTGAAGTACGCCAAGGAGCGTCAGCAGTTCGGCCAGCCGATCGGCAAGTTCCAGGCCATCCAGTTCATGCTCGCCGACATGGCCATGAACATCTCCGCGGCGCGCCACTTCGTCTACAACGCGGCCCGCATGCGCGACGCGCACCAGCCCTTCAAGCTGGAGGCCTGCTACGCCAAGCTGCACGCCTCGGAAGTGGCCACCAAGGTCTGCCTCGACGCCATCCAGATCCTGGGCGGCTACGGCTACACGCGCGACTACCCGGTGGAGCGCATGATGCGCGACGCCAAGCTCTGCGAAATCGGCGAGGGCACCAGCCAGGTGCAGCGCCTGGTCATCGCCAAGCAACTCGGGCTTTGATCGCGCTCGCCTACGTCAAGATCGTCGCCCTCCCCGGCAACGCCTTCGCGGGCGGCGTCATGGTGGTCGACGGGCGTGGGCTGCCGCTGGATTTCCGCTACACGGAGCCGGTGCAGCCCAGCAAGGTCCAACAGGTGCTTTACGGCAAGAGCCTGGACCGCCACGTCCGCCAGGACGTGATCTTCAAGCAGCTCGCGGCCAAGATCGATCCGCGGCCGGCGCTGGTGCTGGTCGACGACGAGATCCTGCTGGGCCTGGCCGCCGCCGCTTCGGTCGCCCTGGTGGTGGAGACGCGCCTCACGCCGTTGCGCGAGGTGGCGCTGGTTCAGACCGTCACCGACCAGGAGGTGCTGCTGCAGGCCGGCGAGACGGGCAGCCCATTGCGGGTGAAAATCGCCAAAGCGGAGCCCGGCGGCGCGGAGAAGGCAGCCGAAGCGCTGCTGGAAGCCGCCCGCCAGGGGCTGGACCTGACGGAGCCCTTCAACCGCATTCGCGGCGCGCTGGAGGTCCTATGCTCGGCTTCTTCGGCCCGGGAGTAGAGGTCACGCACCTCTCGCTGGCCTTCGAGGGCGGTGCGGTGCAACGTCCGGAGCTGGCCCTCGTGCCGGCCCTGGTGTCGGTCGACTTGCTGGAGGCCAAGGTCCTCCCAAACCTGCCGCCCATCCCTGCGCCCGAGCTCCACGGTGGCTTGCCGGCAACGCCCGTTCCGGCCGTCCTGCCAGGACCGGCGCTCGCGCTGGCGGCCGTCACCCAGCCGCGCTCGCTGACGCTGCCCACGCCCAAGCTCAAGGCACTCGCGGCCCAGTTCACCCCGGTCGCGCGCCAGGACCTGACGTTCATGCGCGCCCGCCCCATCGTCAAACGCGGCGTCCCGGCAGGCGAGCTCTCCGATGAACAGGCCACGTATTGGACCAAGCGCCTGGCCGACTCGCGGCGCATCGGCCCGCGCATGATCAAGCTGGTCGCCGTCTTCCCGGACCTCGAGCTCGAAGACGGCAAGCCCGTAGCCTACCGCGCGGAGGAAGACGCGATTGCGTACCACCTGCCGGAACACCCCTTGCCGCCCAGCACGATCGTGATCGCGCGCCACGCCCAGACAGGCGAGCCGATGCAGGGCCGCTTCTACCGGGACTGATTCGTGACTTGGTCCTGGTCGACCACCGTGGCCTGCTTGGTCAACACGTCGTAGGTGCCCACGATGTGGAAGGTCGCGCTGCCCAGCCCGAAGACTTCTTCCGTCATGGTCGTTTCGAAGTTGAAGAGGTTCCAGATCACGGAAGGCACGACCTCGATGTCGCCCAGCGTGACCATGTGGATGTCGTCGCGCACCTCGAGCTGGTCCTTGATGGACTTGCGCAGGGCGCGCACGCTGCTGGGCGCCGCCTGCGCACTGTTGGCGGACAGCGGCTGGGGCGCGGAAAGCGGCGCGTGCGCGCAGCCCCCCAGAGCAAGCAGTAAGACCCAGCGGATGGCTTTCATCATTACGCGGTCTTTATCGCGGTTTAGCGAAGCGTTAATGCTGGCTTGAGCGGTTAAGTCGGGGTTAAATATGCTAGAATGGGGTGTTTGCCCGAACGCATACCTGGAACGGAAGGAACTGTCGAACCATGGCCTACCGCGTGACCCTGATCCCCGGCGACGGCATCGGTCCCGAGATCACCGACGCCACCGTGCGCGTGCTGGAAGCCACCGGCGTGGCCTTCGAGTGGGAGCGCGTCGAGGCCGGCCTCTCCTACATGGAGAAGACGGGTGACACCAACCCGCTTCCGGACAGCGTGCTGGAGTCGATCCGCCGCAACAAGCTGGCGCTGAAGGCCCCCATCGGCACGCCCATCGGCAAGGGCTTCCGCTCCGTCAACGTGGCGCTGCGCCAAGGGTTGGACCTGTACGCCTGCGTTCGGCCCTGCAAGGTCTACCCGGGCGTGCCCAGCCGGTACGCCGCCGTGAACCTCGTGATCATCCGCGAGAACACCGAAGACCTGTATGCCGGCATCGAGTTCGACAAGGGCTCGGAGGCGATGAAGGACCTGGACGCGCTGGTGGCCAAGCACTCCACGAAGGCGCTGCCGAAGGATGCCGCCGTCAGCCTGAAGCCCATCTCCGAAGCCGGCAGCCGCCGCATCGTCGAGTTCGCCTTCAAATACGCCAAGGACAACAACCGCCGCAAGGTCACGGCCATCCACAAGGCCAACATCATGAAGTTCTCGGACGGCCTGTTCCTGCGCGTGGCCCGCGAGGTCGCGGAACTGCACCCGGAGATCGAGTTCGAGGAGATGATCGTCGACGCCGCCTGCATGAACCTGGTGGTGCGCCCGGAGTCCTTCGACGTGATGGTGCTGGGCAACCTGTACGGCGACATCGTGTCGGACCTCTGCGCCGGCCTGGTGGGCGGCCTGGGCGTCGCCCCCGGCGCCAACGTGGGCACGCACGCCACCGTCTTCGAAGCCACCCACGGCACCGCCCCGATGATCGCGGGCAAGGGCATCGCCAACCCGCTCGCCATGTTGCTGTCGGGCTTGATGATGCTCAAGCAAATCGGCGAGGACGTGGCGGCCAAGAAGCTGGAGAACGCCATCAAGATCGTGTTGCGCGAGGGCAAGTCCCTGACGGCCGACCTGGCGCCGACCAACGGCGTCGGCACCAACGCCTTCGCGGACGCCATCATCGAGACCATGAAGCGTCGAAGCGTCAGCGGCACTGGCCAGCTGGCCGACATCGTGTAATGGTCCAGCCGCCCACCCACCTCGACATCGCCCAGATCGTCTCCGCGCATGGCGTGAAGGGCGAGCTCAAAGTCCGCCCGGACTCCGATGACCCGCTACGAATGAAGGGCATGCCCTCCGTGGAATGCCTGATGCCAGACGGCTCGCGCCGCCAACTGGAGCTCGAAAGCGTGACCCTCCGCAAGGATGGCGTGTTGCTGGTCAAGTTCGTCGGCTTCGACTCGCCCGAGGCCGCCGGTACGCTGCGTCAGGGCCGGCTACAAATCCCCTTCGAGCAAGCCAAGCGCAAGCCCGGCAAGGTCCTCTACGCGGACGTGCTGGGCCTCAAAGCCGTCCACGATGAAGACGGGCGGGAGCTGGGCACCATCACGGAGGTGCTGCGCGCCGGCCAGGACCTGCTGGAAATCCGCACGCCGGACGGCCAGGAGGTGCTGGTGCCCTGGGTGGACGCCTTCGTCAAGAAGATCGACCTGAAGGCGGGCGAGGTGCGGCTTACGCCGGTGGAAGGCCTCTTCGAGTGACGCTCCACCTGGATTACCTCACGCTCTTCCCGGAGATGTTCGGGTACCTGCACACCAGCATCCTGAAGCGCGCCCACCTGTCCGGACTGATCACCAGCGCCGTCCACAACATGCGCGAGCATGCCACCAACAAGCACCGCACGGTCGACGACAAGCCCTTCGGCGGCGGTGTCGGCATGGTCCTCAAGCCCGACATCGCGCACTTGGCCTTGCAGCACCTGGCGCTTCCCACGCATGCCCGCATCTTGCTGATGACCCCCCAGGGCCGCACCTTCGACCAGGCGTTCGCCAAGGAACTGGCCAAGGAGACCCACCTGGTCTTCCTGTGCGGGCACTACGAGGGCATCGACGAGCGGGTGCACCAGCACCTGGTCACGGACGAGGTCTCGATTGGGGACTACGTCTTGACCGGCGGCGAGCTGCCCGCCCTGTCGATCACGGATGCCGTCGTGCGCTTGATGCCGGGTGCCGTGGGCAAGGCGGCGTCGCCGCAAGAAGACTCGTTCTACCATGGGTTGCTTGATTACCCGCATTACACGCGGCCGGCGAGCTACAACGGCTGGGACGTGCCGGAGATTTTGATGAACGGCAACCACGCCGAAATCGAGAAGTGGCGCCGGCGCGAGGCGCTCAAGCGGACCTTCGAGCGCCGCCCCGATCTGCTGGAAACCGCCGAGCTGAGCGCATCCGACCGGAAGTACCTGGCCGAACTGTCGGCCGAGCGTCTATAAAGCTTTACTTGGCAGATCCCGGGCGTGTAGGCTACCATGCCGGTTGGAGAACGATGACGTATCCCCGACTGGCCAATGACGGCTGATCCCACCGCATGCTCGCTTGAGCATCAAGAGGAGAGCCCTCCATGGCCGAAACCAAGGTACCTGCATTCCAGGTCAAGCATATCGACGGCGTCATGCACCTGACGCTCCCGAAGCCCGAAGCGGCACCCACCCCGGAGAAGCTTCGGGTGCAGCTCCCGGTCACCGAGCCGCAGGAAGCCTGAACCAAGAACCCCGCGTCCCTTGTGGAACGCGGGGTTGATTTTTGTTACTTGGGCTCGATGTTCGGCGGCTGGATGACCGGCGGCGGCACGATCGGGGTGACCGGCTGCTTGTACATCGCGCCGTGGACCCATTCGCCCCACTTCGGACGGATGTACTTTTCGTAGACCCAGCCCGTGAAGAAGCCCGCGCCGATGCCGGCGATGGTGCCCACGACCGGGCCGAGGAAGGTCGCGCCGACCGCGCCGGCGAACAGGGTGGAGGTGGCGCCCGTGACGGTGTAGCCCACGCCGTCGGCAACGATCAAGGCGTTGCGCTGGTCCTGGGTGATGCGCCCGGCCTTCCAGTCCATGAAGTTGGTGACGACGGCGATAGGCAGCGAGATCAGCGCGCTGGTGCCGATGGCCCGGGTGATGTTGCCCAGGTTCATGAAGGTGTTCTTGAACGCCGAGAAGATGCCGGCGTTGCGGGGGCCGGCGCTGATGCTGGCCATGAAGCTGGCCTTGCCGGACGAGCCGTTCTTGGCGGCCGTGCTCATCGCCTTGGTCATCTTGCTGGACATCCCGATGGCGGAGCGGCTCTTGGCGGCCATCGCGGCGGACTTGGCGGCGCCGCCGGCCTTCCAGGCGGCGTAGTTGGCGAAGCGGGCGTTGGCGGCCATCCCGGCGGCGCCGGAAACGGCGGCAACGGCGCTGCCGCTGGTGCGCATGCCCGACACATAGGGGTCGGAGTTCGAGGTCGGCTTCCAGGTGTCCCAGGAGGCGACCTGCTGGTAACCGGCGGGAGCCGGAGCCATCGGCAACGGCGGCGCGCCTGCCGCCGGTGGTGCGACGGGAGCGGGGGTCTGATAATAACCCATCACGTTCGGCACGTTGCTCTCTCCTGTATGAACCCGACCAGAAACTTACTCTCTTGGAAGGGTTATCGCCGGAGAGGCGCACCGCTTGCGCCACGGGCGGTAAGGATCGTTGAAGTCTGCGTTAAGCTTCTGGCCGAGCCGTTAACGCGCCAGCTGTTAACCAACTTACTGGAAGGGGTTCGGGAAGCCCTTGTGGTGCGGGGCCGGGGCTGCCGTCGCCGGGGCGGCGCTCGGCTGCATCGGCAGGCCGGCGCCCAAGGGCTGATCCTCTTGAGGCTTCAACACGATGATCTCGACGCGGCGGTTCCGCTTGCGTCCTTCCGCGGTGCCGTTGCTGGCGACGGGCTTGTTGTCGGCGAAGCCGGCGGCGTGGATCCGGGTGGAGCTGAAGTGGCCCGTGTCGATCAGGAAGCGCACCACGGAGGTGGCGCGCGACGTGCTCAGCTCCCAGTTGGAGGGGAACTTCACGGAGTGGACCGGGCTGCTGTCGGAGTGGCCCTCGATGCGCAAGTCGTTCTTCAGCTTGTGGAAGGGCTTGGTGACGGCCAGCAACGTCTTGTAGGCGCTGGGCTTGAGCACCGCGCTGCCGGCGTCGAAGAAGCTCGTGTCGATCAAGCTGACCACCAGGCCGCGCTCGTCGATGTCGATCTTCACGTCGCTCTTGGGGTCCGTCTTGACCAGGCTCTCGACCACGGCGTCGGCCGTGGCCTTGAACTGGCGCTGTTCCTTGCTGAGGTCCTTGGAGAAGGCGGTCCTGTCCGACGGCTTGGGTACGCGCGTCTTCTTCATGGAAGTGGCCAGCGAGCTCGCCAGCTGGTCGAACTTCTCGCCGCTGATGCGGCTGGAGAGCGCGTACATGACGATAAAGAACACCAGCAGCAGCGTGATCAGATCGGCGTACGTGACCAACCAGCGCTCGCGGCTGCTGCCTTCGCCGTCGCGGTCATAAAGCCACTCTTTGTTCTCGCGCGGCGCCATGCTAGTAGAGGTCGCCGTCCATGGGCACGGAGCCCATCATGTCGTCCTGGTAGTCCATCATCGGCTGCTGCTCCATCACGGCGGTCTTGCGCTTCTTGGCCTTGCGCTCGGACAAGGCGGCGATGGTGCGGCGGGTCTCCGGCGGCAACGAGACGCGCAGGCGCTCGCGGATGAACTCCGGCTTGGCGCCCTCCTGGATGCTGACGATCACTTCCAGGATCAGCTGGCGGGCGCGCAGCTCCTCCTCGCTCAGCTTGCGCAGGCGGGTGGAGACGGGCACGAACAAGAGGTTGGCGAAGCCCACGCCGTAGAGCGTGGCGACCATGGCGAGGGCGATTTCCGGGCCCAGCTTGTCGGGCGTGGTCAGGTTGCCCAGGATCGCGATCATGGCTTCGACCGTGCCCAAGATGCCGAACGTCGGCGCGAAGCCGCCCAGCGATTCGAACAGGCCGATGCCCATGCGGTGGCGCGAGCGGATGGCGGACAGCTCGCTGTCGAGCAACGCGCGGATTTCGCTGGGGTCGAGGCCCGCGGAGACGAACTCCAGGCCCGTGCGCATGAAGGCGTCGTCCACGTCGCGCGGGGCGCCCACGGCAGCGGCGCGGCCGCTCATGCGGACCCGGTCGGATGCCTTCACCAACTGGGCGACCACCGTCGGCATGTGCATGTTCTCGCCGAAGACGGCGAGCAGGAACAGCCGCGGCATGGCGATGATGGTGGACATCGGGAAGGAGAAGGCCACGGCGGCCATCGTCCCGCCGAGCACCAGCATGCCTGCCCGGATGTCGAACAGCGAGGTGAACGCGCCGCCCCGCTGAAACAGGATCAGCAGGATGAAGATGATGACGCAACCTAGACCGAGCAAGGGCGACGCTCCAAGGCTAATTGAGGGTTGCCCTTTCTATACCCCTTCGCTTGGACGCCGTATCTGATGGCAAGCGGGCGTCAGCCCTGTTGGATGCCCGCGCCGAGCCCCTTCACGATCGCCTCCATGAGCCGCCCGACGCCCACCACTTCAAGGCCCTTGGGCAATTGGACCTGGCCTAGGTTGTGTGCGGGCACGATCGCCGTCTTGAACCCCAGCTTGGCCGCCTCCTTGAGCCTCGACTCCAGGCTGGAGACGGCCCGGATTTCGCCATTCAGCCCGACCTCGCCGATGGCGACCAGGTCCGCCGGCACCGCCACGTCGCGCAGGCTGCTGGCGATCGCCAGCGCGATCCCCAGATCGGCTGCGGGCTCTCCGATGTCCAGGCCGCCCACCACGTTGAGGTAAACGTCGGTCTTGGAGAGGCTCAAGCCGACGCGCTTCTCCAGCACGGCCAGGATCTGCACCAGGCGGTTGGTCTCCACGCCGGTCGCCGCGCGCCTGGGCTGGGCGAGCGAGCTGGGGCTGACCAGGGCTTGCACCTCCACCAACAGCGGCCGGGTGCCTTCCATGGTGGGCACGACGGCCGAGCCGCTGGCGTCCGCCGTGCGCTCCGACAGGAACAGCTCGGACGGGTTCGTGACCTCGCGCAGGCCGCTCTCCACCATCTCGAAGATGCCCACCTCGTTGGTGGAGCCGAAGCGGTTCTTCACGGCCCGGATCAGGCGGTGGCTCTTGAAGCGATCGCCCTCGATGTACAGCACCGTGTCGACCATGTGCTCGAGCACGCGCGGCCCGGCCAGCGTGCCTTCCTTGGTGACGTGGCCGACCAGGCACAGCGCCACGCCCTCTTCCTTGGCCACGCGCATCAGGGTGGCCGTGGCGGCGCGCACCTGGCTGACGCTGCCGGGCAGGCTGTTGCTCTCCGGGTCGTAGACCGCCTGGATCGAGTCGATCACGCACCAGTCCGGGCGGAACTCCAGGGCTGCCGCCTCGATGGCGCGCACGTCCGTCTCTGCCTGTACGTAGAGGTTGGGGTGCTCCGCTCCCAGGCGCCTGGCGCGCAGGCGGATTTGCTTGGCGGATTCCTCGCCGGAGCAATAGAGGACGCGCAGGCCCTTGAAAGCCAGGAGCTGAGCCACTTGGAGCAGTATTGTCGACTTGCCTGATCCTGGTTCCCCGCCCAACAACACCAGCGAGCCCGGAACGATGCCGCCGCCCAAAACGCGGTCAAGCTCGCCGATGCCGGTGTCCATGCGCTCTTCTTCGGTCATCTCGACCTGCGCGATGGGGGTGGGCCGCGAACGCGGCGACAGCAGCTTCACGGCGCCTGCCCGCGTGGCGACGGTGGGCGCAGCCACCGTTTCTTCCACCAACGTGTTCCACGTCTCGCAGTCCGGACAACGCCCGAACCAGCGCGCCTGCTCGCTGCCGCAGCTCTGGCAGACATACTTGGTCTTGATCTTGGCCATGGGCGCGATTATACCATGGAGTAGAACATATGTTTGTCCTTGGCGGGGGGTAGAACCAAAGTATGTGGAAGTTCCTTCTGATCGCTGCCGTCGCCACCCTCCCGCCCAAAATGGAGCTGGACAAGGCCCGACCGCTGGCCGATCAACAGGGGTTCCTGGACGAGCTGCATGCCCGCCAGGCTTGGCAGACCACGCGCGGCCGGCCGGATGTGGTGGTGGCGGTGCTGGACGGCGGCGTGGACGACACCCACCCGGACCTCAAGGGCCAGGTGCTCCAGGGACCCAACTTCACCAGCTTCGCGGGCGGCGGCCTGGACATCTCGGGCCAGGGGCACGGCACCCACATCGCGGGCGTCATCGCGGCCAACGGCAAGGTGAGCGGCGTGGCGCCCGGCGTGCGGGTGCTGGCGTTGCGCGTGGAGGTGCCCGAATACGAGAATGGGGCGTTTACCGGGATCGCCCCGGAGCCCCACGCCATGGCCAGGGCGATCCGCTACGCGGCCTTCGAGGGCCATGCGCGCGTGATCAACTACAGCGGCGGCGTGCCCGCAGACCCGGAGGTGCGGGCGGCCACGGCCGAAGCCATGCGCGCCGGCGTGCTCTTCTGCGTCTCCGCGGGCAACGCCGGGCGGGACAGCTACGCCCAGGATACGCCCAACCTGGATATGACATGCGCCCTGGTGGTGCACGGCCTGGACCACCAGGACCAGCTGGCGGGGTTCTCCAACTACGGGGACCCGCGCGGCATCTGCGCCCCGGCCCTCGACCTGCTCTCCACCATGCCGCTGTCGCCCAACCCTTTCAACGGCGAGGGCCGCAGCCGCTACGGGCGCTACGGCATCCACACGGGCACCTCCAGCGCTACCCCTTGCACCGCCGGCGTTGCCGCCCTGGTCTACTCGGCGCTGGCAGACGCCCGGCATGTGTCTCCCACGGCGATCGCCGGCCTGGAAGTTGCCAAGATCCTACGCACCACGGCCCGCCATCTTGGCGATACCGGCCCCAACCCCCGCTATGGCGTGGGCGCCGTAGACGCCGCCGCCGCCGTGGCCGCTTGTAAGCGTTAGACCGATGCACGCACGGCTTATCCAAAACCACAATGTTTGAACCAGCCGTTCAGGTCTTTTAAGGTAACGAGGTCCAGGGCCTGCGCCATTGCTTGGTGCAGGCCCTCTTTCGTGCGGGCGCCAA